>CABYHW010000007.1 GCA_902518705.1 uncultured Alphaproteobacteria bacterium
TAATTTTGTATTTTTGGAATAAATTTCATATAAAATATTGTGTATAGCAAATCTTAAATTAACACCTTTATTCATTTTTTTTTTAATTTATAATACAAATTTATTATATTTATAACTTAAAAGTATTAGACAAATGCGAGGAAATTTAGAAACAATTGTTGGAGCAATGTTTGCAGGTAAAACTAGTGAACTTCTCAAAAGAATACTTTGGGCTAAGCATCAAAATAAAAAAATTATAGTTATTAAGCCTAGTATAGATAATCGCTATTCAGAAAAAAAAATAATAACTCATAACGATTTAAGTCATGAGTGCTATTCCATGACAAACTGGAAAGAAACTCTACAGGATTTTCAGTTTAAAAAAGAATTAGTCGATGTTCTTTTTTTAGATGAAATACAATTCATGCATACGGAAGAAACAATATTAAATGTAGAAAAAATACTTAGTAGCGGAATAGATGTTGTTTGTGCTGGATTAGATCAGGATTCCAGAGGAAAGCCATGGGAAACTTCTTCAATGATGTTAGGCCTATCTGATAAAATTATAAAAATATATGGTTTTTGTAATGTCTGTGGTGTTGAAGCTACAAAAACTTACAGAAAAGAAGAGGGTGGACAAAGAACACGAGTTGGAGCAGCAAATATTTATGAACCAAGATGTTTAAAGCACTGGGAACCTAGATGATTATTTATTCAATCTATTTGTAATTAGGTTACTAACAACATTTGGATCAGCTAAAGTTGTTGTATCTCCTAAATTTTCAAAATCATTTGATGCTATTTTTCTTAAGATTCTTCTCATTATTTTACCAGACCTTGTTTTAGGTAGACCATCTGTGATTTGAATAAAATCAGGAGTAGCAATCGGTCCTATTCTTTCTCTAATAGTTAATTTCAAATCTTTTATAAGTTCCTCTGAATTTTTTTCTCCTACATTCAGAGATACATAACAATATAGTCCATTTCCTTTTATATCATGAGGATATCCAACTACAGCTGCTTCTGAGACTTTTGGGTGTGATACAAAAGCACTTTCTATTTCTGCAGTTCCTAAATTATGGCCAGAAACTATTATTACATCATCAACTCTTCCAGTAATCCAATAATAACCATCTTTATCTCTTTTACATCCATCTCCTGTAAAATACTTTCCGTCAAATTGAGAAAAATATGTTTCTATGAATCTCTGATGATCTCCATACACAGTTCTCATTTGTCCTGGCCAAGATCTTTTTAAACATAACATTCCTTCACATTCTCCTTTCAACTCGACTCCATTTTTATCTACAATACATGGTTCTATTCCAAAGAAAGGCTTAGAGGCAGATCCTGGTTTTAATTCTATAGCTCCAGTTTGAGGAGAAATCAAAATTCCTCCAGTTTCGGTTTGCCACCAAGTGTCTACAATTGGACATTTTGAATTACCTGGAATCTCAAAATACCATTTCCACGCTTCAGGGTTTATTGGTTCACCAACAGTTCCTAGTAATTTTAATGAAGATCTGCTGGTTTTTTTTACATGATCATTTCCTTCTCTCATAAGTGATCTAATTGCAGTAGGAGCAGTATAAAATATATTAACTTGATGCTTATCAATAACTTGCCAAAATCTAGAGAAATCAGGATAGTTAGGTACACCTTCAAACATAAGGGTGGTTGCTCCGTTAGATAAAGGTCCATAAATGATGTAACTGTGGCCAGTTATCCAACCAATATCTGCGGTACACCAGTATATATCTCCCTCATTGTAATTAAAAATGTATTCATGAGTCATTGATGTATAGACAATATAACCACCAGATGTATGCATAACTCCTTTTGGCTTTCCAGTGGAACCAGATGTATAAAGTATAAAGAGAGGATCTTCTGCTTTCATTATTTCTGGTTCACAATATTTTTCTACATCATTTGAAATATCGTCTATAAATGCGTCTCTGTCTTTTTTTAACATCACTGAATTGTTTGTTCTTCTAACAACTAAACATTTTAAAATATCAGGGCATTTTTCCATCGCCTTATCTGCAATTTGTTTAAGAGGAATAATTTTTCCACCCCTAACCCCTTCATCTGCAGTAATTAAATATTTTGATTCGCAATCAAGTATTCTACCTGATATAGATTCAGATGAAAAGCCTCCAAAAATAATTGAATGGATAGCACCAATTCTTGCACATGCTAACATTGCATAAGCAAGTTCAGGTATCATTGTAAGGTAAATTGTTACTCTATCCCCTTTTTTCACTCCAATTTTTTTTAAGACATTTGCATATCTACAGACATTTAATAATAATTCACTGTAAGTAATTTTTTTTACATCATTTGGATTGTCGCCTTCCCAAATAATAGCAGTTTTATCTGGGGTTTTTTTTGCGTGTCTGTCTAAGCAATTATACGATACATTAAGCATTCCATCTTCAAACCATTTTATACTAACATTATTTTTAGAGTATTTTACTTCTTTAACTTTTGAAAATTTCTTGAACCAATCTATTCTTTCAGCATTTTTTCTCCAAAACTCATCATTATTTTTAATAGAATCTTCATAAGTAAAATCATATTCTTCTTTATTTATTTTACCTTCAGTAATCCAACTTTTCCTTATTTCCATATGAACCTTAAGTTAATTGTAAAATAATTAAATTTCAACATCTATTTTGTAATCAAATTTTTCCATTAATTTACCAAACTTGCCTTCGATTTTTTTTATTTGTTTTTTGTCCAACTTTTTTTTCCACTGATTTTTTTTCCCAACAGAAAAAAAACTAGTATTAGCTGTTGCTTCTAAAAATCCCTTTTCTTTTTCATCTCTTTTAAATTTTTCAAACTTAGTAGAATCGATAATGTTTTTTACCTTTTCTTGCAAATTATTAAATTTAAATCCGTAATTTACGTCAAAAAAATTGATTAATTTGTATATTTGTTTCTCTTTATCATACACTAGGTCTTCAAATTTTAATATCAAAATTGGTTTATTCCACTTTATTGAAGTCCAAGATAAAAGATGCTTATCCCAGCTGCTTAATAAAATTTTTGGTCTCTTATTGTCTTCAAATAAAGAATAATTATTTTTAGGCTCCATCCAAAATATACAAGACAAGTCATTTAACATAAAATCAATACTTTGATTTATTGACATTCCAGTATGTTTTGCCCATGAAATACATACATCCCTTGGGTCTCTAATTATGTATATTATGCCTCTAGTGTTTAATTCATTAGTAAACGGATTTCCTCCTATTTCAAAAAGCCCACCATGAGTTTTAAGAAATATAAAATCTTGATCAAAACCAAGACTTTCTTTGCTTTGAAGTTTATTTAAATAATTGTAAATTATAGGTAAGTTATTTAATTTATTAAAATCTCTCTTTAATAAATGATAATTTTTCTTAATATTATTTGTAGTCTCAAATTGATGAATTTTATATGCATCTTCTAATTCAAATTTACCATCTTTAGAAAAGAATAATGATATTAAAATACTTCTTAGCAGAGTATTTCCACTTTTAGGATATGAGGCTAGCCAAAAAATTTGGTTTTTCATATTAAATTGACATTTTTAATACAGTTTCCCATTCAATTTTTTTTAGTGGCATAACAGATAGCCTACTTTGTTTTAAAAGAGCAATATCTTTAAGCTTCTTATTTTCTTTTATTTGATCTAGAGACACCGGGTTTTTTAGTTTTTTTGTTGCTACAACATCAACTACAACAAAACGGCCTGTTTTATCAGTAGGATCTGGATAATATTCTTTTACTACTTTAACAATGCCAATAATACTTTTTTCAGTAACTGAGTGATAAAAAAAACATAAATCATTTTTTTTCATTTTTTTTAAATTATTTCTGGCTTGATAATTTCTTACACCATCCCACATTGATGCACCCTCTTTGACTTGATTATTCCAAGACCATGCATCAGGTTCAGATTTCAACAACCAGTATTTCATTTTAATATTCCCTTATTTTAATTTTTTCATAAAAATTAATTTTATAATACACTTCTTATTGGTAATCTAGGCATTGGTTTAAAAAATAAATCATTTCTGTCTTTTTTATAAAATTTCATACATGCCCAAGCAATCATTGCTGCATTGTCTCCCATCATTTCTTTTATAGGATAATAAATTTCAATATTTTTTTTGATAAAAAAATTCTCAATTTTACTTCGAATATATTTATTATTTGATACTCCTCCTACAACAGAAATTGATCTTATATTTTTATTTTCAGAACTTAATCTTTTTAATCCTCTTTCTAATTTTTCAATAAGGATTTCAGTAATATTTTTTTGAAATGACGCTGACAAATCTTGAATAAATTTTTTATTAATTTTATTTTTTTTTGTTAAAAGGTTGATATGTGTTTTAATACCAGAAAATGAAAAATTAAAATTTTTTTCTTTAACTAAAGGTTTTGGTAAAACAAATTTATCCTCATCCCCCTTAAAAGCTTGTTGCTCAATCTCGCTACCGCCAGGATATGAAAGACCAATTAATTTTGCTGTTTTGTCAAAAGCTTCTCCAATTGCATCATCAACACTTTGTCCCAACAACTCTATTTCGCTTTCATTTTTCATCAGATAAACCTGAGTATGACCACCGGTTAAAAGTAAGACAAGATTTGGAAATTTAATATTGTTATTAAAACTTGTAGACAATATGTGTCCTTCAAGATGATTACTTGGAACGAATGGTTTGTTACAAGAAATTGCTAGAGATTTAGTAAAAGTTGAGCCAACTAATAAACTTCCTATAAGCCCAGGTCCACAAGTAGCGGTAAAGACATCTATTTCTTTTGGTTCTATTTTTTTATTATTAAATAAATTATTTGTTATAATCTGTATTTTCTCCAAATGTGATCTTGAAGCTAACTCTGGAACAACACCACCATGTATTTTATGAATTTCCTGAGAAAAAGTAATATGTTCAAAAATAGCGTTGTTTTCCATTAGACATATTGATGTTTCGTCGCACGATGTTTCTGCAGCAAATACAAGCATATTTTTTTGGTATAGTATTTTACACTGTTAAACAACAAACTAATAATGCTAAAAAAAGGGCGTGAAAAAAGTTTTTGACAGTTTTTATGTTTTTTCAAAATTTTCATTGAGCTTTGTACTTTTATTATGCGTTTTTTTCTTAATTTATCTTCTCTATACCAATTATCAAAATGAGGATGAGTTTTCCAAAAATCAGATTGAACTAGAAAATGAACTTAGAGAAAATATTAATGAAAATTCTGAATTTATAAAAAACATATCTAAAGAGATATTAGAAACAAAAACAACTTTAACAAATATTGAAAAACTTATTAAAGAAGATTCAGAAAAAGAGTCAAAAGTTGATTTAACGTTAATCAATGAAAGTATAGAAATATTAAATAAGAATTTCAATTCTCTAAGTTATGAGATTTCTTCTCTAAAAAATAAAAAAATTGAAGATCAATCTAAAAATAATCCTGAACTAGTAAATCAATCTATCAATGAACTAGTTGAGTTAATAATAATAAAATATGAAAATAACATGAATTTTGATAGAGAACTCAAATATCTTGAAACAATTTTAGAAAAAAACAAAAATCCTATATTGGAAAAATTATCAATTATTAAAAGAGATAAATACAAAGGTCATTTATTTTTAGAAGATCAATTTAATGAGGAAGTTAATTTATATTTGAAGAATAAAGTGAATGAAAGCAATAATCTATTTAACAAAATTTTTTTACCCTACATAAATCTTTCTCCATCTTCAGAAAATATTATCATTGATGAAAAAGTTTTAATATTAGAGCAAACTAAATTTTTTATCAAAAATAGAAACATTGCTAAAGCTTATGAAAGTATAAGTAAGATAGAAAATTATAAAGTTTTTTTTAAAGTATCTTTAAATGAAATGAAAAATTATAATAGATTTATAACAGAAATATCAAAATTAAATAATGTATAGATTTTCAATTTTTATACTGCAGTTTTTGTTATTAATTATAGCACTTACTTTTATTTTTACCAATCCATTTATTGTATCTTTAGATATAGGAAATTTAAAATATTCTTTTTCCTCAAATTTATTTACTGTTGTTTTTATATCTTTTATTTTTCTATTGTATTTGGTGCTTTATTTATATTTCAGATCAAGACATTCAATTAGTAAATATTTCCTAAAAAATAAATATAATAAAATTGAAAAAGGTTACTTGTACTTTGTCGATGCAATGATAGCTGTCGCAAACAAAGATAACAAGACAGCTTTAAAATCACATAAAAAAATGACTAGTTATCTTAAGGATGATCCATCATTATCTCTGTTACTAAAGTCTGAAGTGTTAAAGATAGAAAAAAAATTTCCAGAATTAAACAATGTTTATGAAGATATGATTAAATCAAAAAAGACTGAAACTCTTGGTTATAGAGGTTTAATGGAGCAAAATTTAAGAAATCAAGATTATCATCATGCTTTCTTATATGGAGAAAAATTATTTTCAATAAATCCAAATATTGAGAAACTATATGATACATTAATATTTATTGCTGCAAAAACAAAAAACTGGAATCAAATAATTTTAATATCAAATAAAGCGTTTTCAAATAAAATAATAAGTAAAAATGATTTAAATGAAAATAAATCCATAGCTTTTTATGAAATAGCTAAAATAAAATTTGATAGTGATATTAAAGATGCTCTTAAAAATGTTTTAAAAGCTTTAGAATTGAAAAAAAACTTTGCTCCATATGTAAAACTCCATTTAGAAATTATTATTAATTTAAAAGATAAAAAAAATCTTAAAAAACTAATTAAAAAATATTGGAGTTTAAATCCAAGCTCTCTACTTAGTTCTATTATAATAAAAATACTCAATGATAATGATTTAACTGATATAAAATTCATAAATGAAATAATTAACAATAATGCTAGTGAAGAAGAGTCCAAAAAACTTTTAATTTATTTTGCTATTAAAAATTTAAAATGGGATATTGCTAGAGAAAACATCACTGGAATGATTGGCTCTAGTCCTTCTAAGGATATCTGTTATTTTATGTCTGAAATAGAACTTGGAGAAAATAATGATAAACAAAAAAGTGATGCTTGGATAATGAGAGCAGAAAATGCTAAATTGGAAAATAGTTGGATATGTAGAATAACAAATCAATCACAAGAGGAATGGAGTTCTTTATCTAACTCTGGTAATTACAATTCTCTTGTTTGGACATCTCCAATGATGTTAAGACAAAATAGTAATTAGTATGAAATTAAATTTTTTTATAGGATATGATTCTAAAGAAGATATAGCATACAGAGTTTGTAAATACTCATTATTAAAGAGGACAAATGCTGATGTTAATGTCATCTCTTTAAAACTTGATGAACTTATTGCTAAAAAATTATATACCAGAAATCTTGATCCTTTAGCATCTACACAATTTACATACTCTAGATTTTTAGTACCAAAATTAATGAATTATGAAGGTTGGGCCGTTTTTTGTGATTGTGATTTTATTTTTTTAGACGATGTATCAATTTTATTTAAAAATCTTGATAAAACTAAAGCTGTTTATTGTGTTAAACATGATTATACACCAAAAGAAAAACATAAAATGGATGGACAAAAACAATCTGTTTATCCAAGAAAAAATTGGTCAAGTTTTTTAGTTTTTAATTGTTCTCATAAAAGTACTAGAAATCTAACAATTGAAAAAGTCAATAGTGAATCAGGTGCTTATTTACATCAATTTAGGTGGTGTAAAGATAATGAAATTGGTTCACTTGATGAACGATGGAATTGGCTTGAAGGGTGGACATCGCAGCACAACAATTCTAAACCTTTTGCTGTTCATTATACAAGAGGAGGACCCTGGTTTCCAGAATGGCAAGATGTAGAATTTGCTGATGATTGGATTAGTGAGAGAGATGAATATCTTTCAAAAAAATTTATTTCAGGAACTTAAAAACTTATCAAGTAAGTTATTTTCATTGATAATTCTCTCTTTCTCAATAAATGTTATAGATTTATACCAGGGTGTTTTATTATCAGGTTGATTCCAGTAGTGGAATATTGCATGATTATTAGGCCTTATCAATAGAGTATTAACTCCAAGTGACCCTGCTAAATGTGCCGTGCTATTACTTACTGTTATAAAAAGATCAAGGTTTTTTAAGACTGATGCTAGACTATCAAAATCATTGAATAAGTCTAAATTTTCTAAACTAATTATATTTTTGTTAAATTTCTTATTATAATTACTTATCTCTTTTTTAATATCACCGTATTGTAAATTAATAAAATTACAATTTTTTGTTTCAAAAATATTATTTAAATCTTCTAATTGCAGTGATTTTTCGGTCGCGTATCTATTTTTAAAACTTTTCCAGGATATGCCAATGTTTAAATCACCTTCTAACTCTCCTAATATAGATCTGTATTTTTTGATTAAACTGTTTTCAGCCTGTAAATAACATCCAGTCCCAAAATCTTTTTTATTTTGTCTAAAAAACTTTCCTAAACTTCCTGCATATATGACGTAATCATAATTTCTTAGTAATCTTTCATTTTGAGATATTTCTTTAAAATTTATAAATTTTTTTTTGTAATTTGGAAATGAATTTGAGAAAATTTTTTTTAATCTTGGATCACATTCAATTGTGACATATTTACATTTATTTAACAAATCGGGATACATTGAACCGTATAGTATTTCATCACCTACACCTTGCTCTCTTAATATTAATAATTTTAATTCATTATTTAAATAATTTTTATTAATAAGTTTTTTTCTGATTTTATTGATTGTGGAGTTATTTTCGACAAAATCTGACAAATTAAGCCTTCCATCAAAATAATACCATCCATCTTTATAATTTTGTCTAAACAAATAAATTAATGATAATATTTTTTGAATATTTCCATCATATTTATTTATTTCTAATGCTTTTTTACAATATTTTTCTGCTAATACTAATTCATTAATATCAAAATATGCTTTAGCTAAATTATTAATAATGATTGGATTTTGATGATTAAGTTCTAAGGCTTTCTGATAAAGTTTTATAGATTTTTTATATCTACCTTCTTCGCGATAAAAACCAGCTAGATTATTAATTATTTCGTATGAATTATTATTTAAATTATAAGCATTTAGAAGATACTTTTCAGCATTTTTTGAATCTCTTTTTTCATGATACATTCTACCTAAAGAATTTAAAATAAATGAACAATTTTTATCTTGTATCAAACCTTTTTTAAAGATTCTTTCAGCTTTATCAAATTGTCTCATAGACAAATAATTAAGACCAAGAATATTTAAAAAATTCAAATCTTTACTTATTGCTATATAACTTTCACAAATCTTTATAGATTCTTTATATTTTTTTAATTTATATAATATGAGTGCCTTATCTTTGATGATACCTTCATTTTTGATATTTTGATCAAGTAATTTCTCTATAATATCTAAAGCTTCAACATTATTTTCCTCTTTAATGTACAAGAGATAAAGATTTATCATAGCTTTAAAATTGTTATTTTTTTTAATTAAAAATAAATAATTGTTTTTTGATTCCTCATTGAGATTTAAAGTTTGTTCAATTACTGCTAAATTAAATCTTAATTGGTCATCTAATTGATTTTTTTTAAAAATTTTCTTTAATTTTTTATATGCAAGCACTTTTTTACCTTCTGAAAATTCTTTTAGTGCCAAATTAATTTCTTTAGAATTGTTCATAAGCAAAATAAAAAACCCAGTCTATCGAAAGACTGGGTTTAGTAAATATATAATGTATAGCTTATCTTCTTTGTCCAAATAATTGAAGTAATAATATAAACAGATTTATAAAGTCTAAGTAAAGTTTAAGTGCTCCCATTAGTGCTTTTTTTGATCCTACTTCATTGCTGTCACCACTGTAATACATATTTTTTATATTTTGAGTGTCATATGCAGTCAAACCGATAAATACTAAAACTCCTATAACGGAAATAGCAAATTGCAATGCTGATGAACCTATAAAAATGTTAACAACACTTGCAATTATTATACCAATAAGACCCATAAATAAAAAACCTCCGAGTCTAGTTAAATCTCTTTTTGTGGTATAGCCATACAAACTCATCGCTCCAAAAGTACCTGCGGTAATAAAGAATACTCTTGCTATTGAAGTCTGAGTGAACTCAATAAATACAGATGCAAGAGATAATCCCATTATACTTGCAAACAGCCAAAAAGTTATTTGAGCAGCAGATACTGACATTTTATTTATTCTTGCGCTTAAATAAAATACAAAACCTAGTGGAGCTAACATCACAACCCATTTTAGCGGGGAACCAAAAAGTAACATTCCTATCTGAGTAACGCCTACAATTTGACCCATGTCATTTGTAACTATTGAAGCTTTACCAAAAAAGTAAGCTACAAATCCGGTAAGTAACAAGCCAATTGTCATATAATTGTAGACTTTAAGCATATATGCTCTTAATCCTTCATCAATTGCTGCTTGATCTACAGATTTAGTATAAGATCGTTGATTAAAGTCTAAAGCCATAATTTCTCCTTTAAATTATTACTAATATCGTTATAAATCCGACAATTTCAAGGCATTTTGTAAAAATATTATGAAGTATAGAAAACTAGGCATATCAGATTTAGATGTAAGTGTCATTTGCCTAGGTACTATGACTTGGGGAGAACAAAATAATCAAGATCACGGCTTTGAACAGATGAATTATGCATTTGAAAGAGGCGTAAATTTTTTTGATACAGCTGAAGTTTATTCTATACCAACTAGAGCAGAAACGTATGGCAAAACTGAGGAAATTATTGGTAATTGGTTTAGTCAAAATAATAAAAGAAAAGACGTAATTTTGGCAACTAAAATTTGTGCAAAAAGTGATGGTAATAGTTGGATAAGAAACGGGGGACCAAATCTTATTTTTGATAAAAAAAATATTAATGCGGCGATTGATGGGAGTCTTAAAAGATTAAAGACTGATTATATTGATTTATACCAACTTCATGCTCCAGAAAGAAAAGTACCAAAGTTTGGAAAACTAGATTTCGAATATGACCCTGAAGATTCATGGGTTGATTTAGAAGAAGTCTTATCTTGTCTTCAAGACTTAGTTAAACAGGGAAAAGTAAGACACATAGGTGTATCTAATGAGACACCTTGGGGTGTAATGAAATATATGAAATTATCAGAAGAAAAAAATCTTCCTAGAATGATGTCTATTCAAAATGTTTATAGTTTAGTAAATAGAATTTTTGATATTCATAATTCGGAAGTTTCAATCAGAGAAAATTGCGGCCTACTTGCTTATTCACCTTTAGCAGGAGGTAGATTAAGTGGTAAATATATTGGAGGTAAAAATCCACCCAATACAAGATTTACATTATGGGCTAACCGCTTTGATAGACACAACACAATGAGAGGAGAAAATGCTATAGAAAAATATGTTAACCTTGCAAATAAGCATGGCATAGTGCCATCTACATTTGCTAACGCTTTTGTGAATGATCGTCCATTTGTAACAAGTAACATTATTGGGGCGACCACAATGGATCAGCTCAAAGAAAATATTGATAGTATTGATATAACCTTAACAGATGATATTTTACAAGAGATTGAAGATATCCATCTTTATGATCCAAACCCTTGCGTATGATAATCGTGAGTATAAAAAATGAAGTATAGAAAATTAGGTAATACAGAAATTGATGTGAGTGTTATTTGCCTTGGTACTATGACTTTTGGTGAACAAAACAGTCAACAAGATGGTTTCGATCAAATGGATTATGCTGTTGAAAGAGGAGTGAATTTTTTTGATACTGCAGAGCTATATGCAGTTATGCCTAGAAAAGAAACTTATGGTAAAACTGAGGAGATAGTTGGTAATTGGTTTCAAGAAAAGAAAAATAGAGAAAAAATAATTTTAGCATCAAAAATAGCTTCAAAATCAGATGGTCTTGAATGGATCAGAGAAGGATCAAAAACTCTTGGTTTTGATAAAAAAAATATGAACGCCGCAATAGATGAAAGTCTTAAAAGACTAAAAACTGATTATATTGATCTATATCAATTGCATTGGCCTGAAAGAAAAGTTCCTAAATTTGGAATTTTAGATTTTGAATACGATGCTAGTGATAATCATTGGACTAACGTTGAAGAAGTTTTATATAATTTAGATCAGCTTGTTAAAGCAGGTAAGATTAGATATGCAGGTTTATCTAATGAGACACCATGGGGTGTTATGAAATATCTTCAGATATCTAAAGAAAAAAATCTTCCTCGTATGATGTCTATTCAAAATGTATATAGTTTAGTAAACCGTGTATTTGATATTCATAACTCAGAGGTTTCTATTCGTGAAAATTGTGGTTTACTTGCCTATTCACCATTAGCTGGAGGAAGATTAAGCGGTAAATATATTGGCGGTAAAAATCCAAAAAAAGCCAGATATTCGCTTTGGCCTAGACGGTTTTCTAGACATCATACAGAAAGAGGAGAAAGAGCTATTGAAAAATATGTTAACATAGCAAACAAACATGGAATTCCACCTTCAACTTTTGCTAATGCTTTTGTAAACGATCGCCCATTTGTGACTAGCAATATAATAGGTGCTACAAGTATCGAACAACTTAAAGAAAATATTGATAGTATAGATGTATCTTTATCAAAAGAATTATTAAAAGAAATAGAAGATATACACTTATCTGATCCAAACCCCTGTGTTTAATATTTTTATATTTTAATTTTAAGTAATAGATCACGAACATTCTCAATATAGCTTCTATCCCATAAATAAACATTTAATAATGAATAGTATAATTGATAAATTGGCTCATATTCTAGATAATATTTATCAATACTTATATGACTATTATATTTATCTAAAAATTTTCTATCAATAAATTTTGGATTAAACCATCTCAAATAGGAGACTTCTAATTCATTATGACCATAAAAAGATCCCGGATCAATTAAGCCTGTAAATTTTTTATTTTTGAAAAGTATATTGCCCTCCCATAAGTCCCCATGTAGCAATGATGGTTTTGGTTTGTTGGGAATAAAATTATCTATTTTTTTTAATAATATATCAACTTTAGTGTTAGTAGTTTTATCCA
The DNA here is from genome assembly GCA_902518705.1 of uncultured Alphaproteobacteria bacterium. Lineage (GTDB taxonomy): Bacteria > Pseudomonadota > Alphaproteobacteria > HIMB59 > CACPNW01. The sequence continues at coordinate 13,109 of CABYHW010000007.1, forward strand.
TAGGCTGATTCTTATTGATTAACTCAAATATATAATTCAATCTTTTATCTCTATAGAATTCTACCCAATTTTTGGAGTAAGAGTTCGGCTGATTTAAACCACCAATCTGTGTATCAAAATTAAAACCATAATTAATGTTTTTTTTAGAATGAAGTGCAATTATACAATTTAACAAATCATCATTCGTTTTATTTGGTAGACAATTATTGTTTTCTATAAATGACATTACAATAAATTTATTATTATAATTAATTATTTTTGGAAAAAAATTAAACTTATGAGTATTTAAAAAAAGAAGATTGTCGGCTTCTGATTTTATTGCATTAAACTTGCCTTTTTTATTGTAATAATATTTGACAATAAATGGTTTATTATCTTCTGTGTTAATTTTTAAGCAATTTATACCAAAAGAATCAGATAATATGTTGTAATCTAAAATTTTTTTATTATCTAAAAGTTTTTCAATTTCTAAAATGACATTATTTTCAATCATATTAAATGTTAAAAAAAATTAATATTCAATTTTTATTTTCATATTTTGGTTTAATACCATATGCAGTAATACTTTTAGATAAATATTTTTTTTTAATAATTAATGAAGAGGTTTCATCTAATTTTATTATTTATTACAGTTTAATCATTATTGTTTTCATAGGATCAATTAACTGGAATTTGAAAGACAATCTACCAACACATATTGTAGTTTATGGTTTTTTGCCAAGCTTTTTCTCAGTTATAATCATAATATTAAATCTCTATGATATTAGTGTGTTTATAATATTTTTTTTAATAATTCTCCTATTATTGACTCAACTATTTTTTGATTACATAATCATATTTTCTAACGAATCAAATAAAGGAGCGTTTTATTTTCTAAGATTTCCTCTAACAATTTTGATCTCAGTTTTCTTATTACTTATTTTATTTTAGAACTTATATATCCAATCTTTTTTCCTGCATGATTCTTGAGATAAAATGGTTCTTTTTTTTCTAAATCACCTAACTCTTTTTTATTCATTAGTTTTAATTTTCTAAATATATTTATTATAGTTATTGGTATGGCTCTTTCATTACCATCACTTACTTTAATCACCCCACTCACCCCTTTTTTCAAATGAGCAAACAAAAACACACCTTCAGCCCCATGTTTACAAAATATTTTACTTTTTGAAGAATCAATTACTTTTGTATCAAAGCTTTTTGTTCCTCCAATATAATTTGGATAATTTAAAGTTGAATCAATAAGTAGTTTCGTTGCTATTGAATACTCAAAATTACTATTATAACATTTAATTAAATTATTTAAGGCTTTAGATATTGATTTTATTTGGAATGAATATTGTGGAGCACTACAACCATCTAAAGAGAAATTCTCTTTTGACAGTTTTGTCTCTGTGAATTTATTGAAGACTTTTCTGATATTTTTTTGATGCGGATGATTGAAATCTAAATAATTTGCAATGCTGTAATTATTAAATAGACAACTTGTTAACATAGCTAAATGTTTGCCAGCACAATTGTTATGTAACTCGTTAAATTTCTTTCTTGAATATATTATTTTTTCTGAAGCTGTTTTGTCTAATGGTCCATGAATACCACATCGTAAATTTTTTGTTTTTAATTTTATTTTTGAAATCCAACTTTTTAGTTCACGTATATGAAATTCCTCTCCTTTGTGAGAAGCACAAGCTAAAGCTATGTGTTTATCTCTTAATTTATATTTTTTAATTGCACCTGACATTACAAAAGGTATAGCTTGAAATATTTTAATTGAAGATCGAGGAAAAAAATAATCATTATCATTATTTGTAGATAACAAAATTTTACCATCAACATTTGTTATCAATGCTTTGACCTGATGGGTACTTTCAATTCTTTTACCTCTAATAAAATCGACGTGAATTTTGGTCACGCTTTGAATTATACAATAATGAATTTATTTTGGCTTAAAAAAAGATTTAATAAATGTAAATAAATTTAAGAAAGATCCGTACTTACCAAAGAAAATCACATCTTTTTCAGTAATACTTAAACATACACAACCAGTATCTCTTGATGCAATTGGAGTATGTTTTATTTTTTGATCATTTATCTGAATGTCCCCCTTACAGTATTCACCATATTCATCGCAGAAACTGCCTTCTAAAACTAATATGTATTCTTTACCACCATGGGAGTGCAGTGGTACGGAAACTCCAGGATCCATTTTTATTAATTTTAATTCGTCTTTATCGTCAATCTTGGCAGTATACTCATTAAAACCTTTATAAATTTGTTTCCAATTTAAATTATTAAGGCTTCCAAAGAAACTATTTACTGGATCTTCAACATAAGAAGTAGATTTACTATTTTCACCATTAATGCAGTCTGTATACTTAAGATTTTTAGGATGAATGTTTTCATTATCTATTAGATTTTCACCCAACATATTTTCAAATGTAAAGCTGATTCTAGAAGCATTTGAATTTAAATGTAAGTATGTTGAAGCAAATAGTGATTTTGCAGGACCTAATAGCCCTGATGCGAAATCAAATATAAGCTGGTTTTTTACTACTGTTCCGTTCATCTTAAAAATCCCTGCATTTTGGTTAAAATATGTCTTATTCTTGATTTAACTGTCCCTAAAGGAATTTCAAGCTCATCTGCGATTTTTTTATGACTTTTATTTTCAAAAAAGTTCATTTTTATCATTATTTTTTGCTGTTCATCGAGTTCATTATTTATTTTTTCTATTTGTGCTTTTGCTTCATTTTCTTCAATTAGATCAACTTCTCTATCTTGGTATAAAAATTCTCGTATATCTTCTTCTTTAAAATCTATTTTTGAATTTTTCCTGAAAAAGTCTATTTTTTTGTTTCTAGCAATAGTAAATATCCACGTTGAAAGGGCTGATTTGTTTGAGTCATACAGATCTGATTTTACCCAAACACTGCTTAAAACCTCTTGTGTCAGTTCTTCAGACCTTTCAAATCTGATGCCATTTTGAATAAAATAGGCATTAACTTTGGGGGCAAAAAAATCAAAAATTTCCGAAAAAGCCATTTCGTCGCGGTCTATTTTAATCCTATTCATAAGGTTGATTAAATGTGACTTTTCCATGATTTAAAAAGAATCCGACATTGTCTAAACTTTCTTAACTAATTGCATAAGATATACTAAAAGAAGCAATTGATGAAAATTTTTATTAAGTTTTTAATAGTACTATATGTAGCACTACCTTCTAATGTTACAGCCCTAGAAGCTGGGGAATGGTCTTTTGAGAAAACTGATGAGTATTGTTATGTAGGTAGTCTAGCAACAAAAACAGATTTACCTAGTGATAAGAAAAGAGGTGATTTCTATGTTTTGGTTTACAAAAACATTGGTAATCCTGACACTGTAGTCCAAATTGAAGCGGGTTATAACTATAAAGTGCCTTCCGATATTATAGTAAATATTGATAAGGGAGATTATAAATTTTACACAACAGAAGACTTACCAACTGCTGCTTGGACAGAAGATGATAGTAAAGTTATTTTTGCAATGAAGAAAGGACTTGAGCTCAAAGTTACCGGTGAGTCTTCCAGAGGTACTGTTACTATTGATACATATACCCTTAATGGATTTACTGCAGCCTATAATAAATTAATCGAAGATTGTTAAATGCCTAAAAAAATTGTTTTAGCTTATTCTGGTGGATTAGATACCAGTGTTATTCTTAAGTGGCTTCAAAATAAATATAACTGTCCAGTTGTTACCTTCACAGCTGATATTGGTCAAGGTGATGAATTATCACCAATAGAAAATAAAGCTAAAAATCTAGGAGTAAAAGAAGTTTTTATAGAAAATCTTCAAGAAGAGTTTGTTAGAGATTACGTATTTCCAATGTTTAGAGCTAATGCATTATATGAAGGTACATATATGCTTGGAACCGCAATAGCACGTCCTTTAATTGCAAAAAGGCAAATAGAAATTGCCAAAACTGTAGGTGCAGACGCTGTTGCACATGGGGCTACTGGGAAAGGTAATGATCAAGTTAGGTTTGAACTTGGTTATTATTATAATGATCCAAAAATTCTAGTAATTGCGCCTTGGAGAGATTGGGAATTTGAAAGTAGAAGCGATTTAATTAAATTTGCACAAATTAATCAAATTCAAGTACCTAAAGATAAATTAGGTGAGCCTCCCTTTAGCACAGATGCAAATTTATTACATACTTCATCAGAGGGTAAGCTACTGGAAGACCCTTGGGCTGAACCACCTGAACATGTTTATACAAGAACAAAAAATTTAGAAAACTGTTCAAATGAAAGTGAAACTATAATAATAGAATTTAAAAAAGGCGATCCAGTCTCAATAAACAAAAAAGAATTAAAGCCTCATTTATTATTAAAAAAATTAAATGACATAGCAGGTATGCATGGTATTGGAAGATTAGATTTAGTTGAAAATAGATTTGTTGGTATTAAATCCAGAGGTGTTTATGAGACACCAGGTGGTACAATTTTATTACAAGCAAGAAGAGCTATTGAAAGTCTCACACTGGACAAAGGCGAATCTCACCTTAAAGATGAGATCATGCCTAAATATGCAGAAACAATATATAACGGATTTTGGTTTTCTTCGGAAAGATTAGCCATGCAGAAGTTAATTGATTCTACACAAGATAAAGTTAATGGACATGTAAAATTAAAATTGTTTAAAGGAAATGTTGTTATTCTTGGAAGAAAATCTCCAAATAGTCTTTATAATAATTCACTAGTATCCTTCGATGAAAAAGGTGACTTTAACCAAAAAGATGCAGAGGGATTTATTAAAATTAATTCTTTAAGATTTAAAATTTAAATTTAATGAATAAAATATTTGTAACGACCTTCAACAAAAAATTGTATGATAAATATGCATACAAATTAATAGAAACTTATATTAAAACTAAACAGTCTGTTAACTTAATTTGTTATGTTGAAGATGATATAAATTTATATCCAAGCCATAAACAAATAAAATACTTAAATTTGTTTAAGGAACAACCTGAGTCACTTAATTTTTACAAAAGAAACTTTGAAAAAAATCAAAAATTTGCAAATGCTAGTTATTTGTTAGATGCTGTAAAATTTAGCTATAAAGTTTATGCCCAAAATGATTCAAGAAAATATGGAGATTATATTTTCTATATTGATAGTGATACTGAATTTAAAAACCAAATTCCAATTAATTGGTATGATGATTGTTTACCTATTGATGTATTTATTTCTATATTTGACAGATTAGGTTTTTATACAGAAACTGGTTTTTTAGCTTTTAATAATGTGATTACAAACAATAAAGGAAACAAAATAGCTGATGATTTTTTTAAACTTTATGTAAATTATTATAATAATGATCTTATATTTTCTCTACCTGCATTTACAGACTGTCATGCTCTTGATGCTACTAGATGGAGGTTTATATTTTTAAAAAAAATTGTTCTTGAGTATTCAAATTATAAAGAAAAACATCTTGGAAATTGGATTAAAAAAAGAGACATAAATGTAATGAATGATGATTTTGTCTCCAAATATATTGTTCACAAAAAAGGTAATTTAAAAAACAATTAATTTATTTCAATTTTTTTATATACTCTATATCTGATTTTAACATTATTTTAGCTAAACTTTTAAGTGATGTTTTTGGTTGCCAACCAAGTAATTTTCTTGCTTTAGCTGAATCACCTTCTAAACTATCAACCTCTGTGGGTCTAAAATATTTTTTGTCTGATATGACAAATTTTTTATAATCTAAATTTAATAGTCCAAATACAATTTTACAAAAATCTCTAACACTATGTGATTTTCCAGTTGATATTACAAAATCATCAGGTTTTTTTTGTTGAAGCATTAACCACATTGCCTCCACATAATCTTTTGCATAACCCCAGTCTCTTTTTGCTTCAAGGTTACCCAAAACCAATTTTTTTCTAAGCCCTAAATAAATCATAGCAGCACCAAGAGTAATTTTCCTTGTAACAAAATTTTCACCTCTATTTGGTGATTCGTGATTAAATAATATTCCGTTTGAAATAAACATATTGTATGCCTCTCTATAATTAACTGCTATCCAATGTGCATAAACTTTAGCTGCAGCATATGGTGACCTTGGATGAAATGAAGAGTTTTCATTAAGTTTATTTGCACTAAAATTACCATACATCTCACTCGATCCAGCCTGATAAATTTTAGGATAAATTTTAAGATTTCGTATGGCTTCTAATAATTTTAAAGTGCCATAGCCAGTTGCTTCAAGAGTATATTCTGGAATCTCAAAGCTTGTACCAACATGACTTTGAGCACCCAAATGATAAATTTCATTCGGTTTTACTTTAGATAGGATTTTAGTTAATGATCCACTGTCAACTAAATCTCCATAATGCAAAATAAATTTCTTGTTTTGCTTATCATTTTTTAAATTCAAAAACTTTTCTATTCTACCACGATTAAATGTACTTGTTCTTCTTACTAAACCGTGAACTTCATATTTTTTTTTCAGAAGTAATTCAACTAAATAGGATCCATCTTGTCCAGTTACACCAGTTATTAAAGCTTTTTTACTCACTGGCAATGATAACTTTTAAACGCTGTTGTAGTATTTTTAAGTAAACATGCAATAGTCATTGGCCCGACTCCTCCTGGTACAGGTGTAACAAAAGAGGCTACCTTCTTTGCTTCTTCAAAACATACATCACCAACAATTTCTGTTTTAATAGAATCTCCATCTTTTTTTTCAATTCTGTTAATGCCTACATCAATTACAATAGAATTCTTCTTTATCCAGTCACCTTTTACAAATTCAGGTTTTCCAACAGCAGCTATTAATATATCTGCTTCCTTACAGATTTCAGGCAATAATTCTGTTTTTGAATGAGCTATCGTTACAGTACATGATTCCCGAAGCAACAAGCTTGCCATAGGCTTGCCTACAATGTTCGATCTTCCAATTATTACTGCTTTTTTACCGACAATATTTAGACCCAAATTTTTCAACATTAGTAGACAACCTTGAGGAGTACACGGTATCAACAAATCTTTATCTGAAATTTGGCTTGTTGATAAAATTCCGACGTTGTATGGATGAAATCCATCAACATCCTTTTTTGGATCAATAGTTTCTAAGATTTTATTTTCATTAAAATTTTTTGGAAGTGGAAGCTGAACCAGTATTCCATTTACATTTTCATCTTTGTTTAATTTTAATATTAATTTGATTAAATCTTCTTCAGAATCTAAATTATTCAGTTTATGATCAAAAACCTCTATTCCAACTTCAATTGCTTTTTTTGTTTTAGCTTTTACATATACAGTACTAGCAGGTATTTCACCAATTTGAATTACAGCTAGCCCAGGTTTTTTTTTAAATTTATTATAAAGTTTCTTTATTTCTTCTTTTAAGTTATTTCTTATATCTTGAGCTAACAACTTCCCATTTATTATATCTGACATTATTACCTCGGCCAATATTCAAATAGCAAACTTTTTAAAAACCAAAGTCCTAAATAAACAATTATTGGAGATAAATCAATTGTCCCAAAAGTAGGCATGTATCTTCTTACAAAATTTAAACTTGGTTCACATAATCGATATAAAGCATCAAGAATGCTATAAACGAAACGATTACCCGTATTAATTATATTAAAGTTTACTAGCCATGTTAGGATTATGTAAACTATAAGAATAAATTGAAATAAGTTTATAATTTGAATAATTAAATATAAAAGTGAGTTCATTATAAAATTTTAATTTAATATTCATTATGCATTATGACTTTAATTTAATCAAAAAAAAAGCGGTCTCTAAGACCGCTTTTTATTAAAATAAAATTAGCATTACATAGAGATATCTCTACCAAACCACTCTTTAGTTATTTCAGCAGTAGTTCCATCTTTAGACATTTCTGCAATAGCAGCATTCCACATTTCTAAGATATCTGTATCTTCCTTTCTAACTGCTCCGCCAACACCATCACCGAAGACTCCACCAGAAAATGTTGGGCCTGTAAATGCAACATCAACACCACCATCAGATTCCATAAAATCAATAATTGATCCTACATCAGCTAGAACTGCATCACATCTTCCAGCAGCTAAATCTAAATTATGATCATCAACCGCTTGATACAGTTTTACATCTACTGCACCAGACATGTGTTTTTCTAAAAAATTTTGATGAATTGTGGAAGATTGAACACATACAGTTTTACCATCCATTGCTGCAACTAGCTGTCCTATAGCAGCCTGTTCTTTTCCTCCAGCATTATTAAGATTAACTTTAGACATCCCGGCTATATTTAAATCTGCTAAACCACTATTTTTTAAAACAGCAAATCTTGCACCATCTGTCATATATCCAGTTGTAAAATTAACTTTTTCTTTTCTTTCTTCAGTAATAGACATTCCTGCAATAATAATGTCATATTTACCTTGAAGAAGAGCAGGTATTATACCGTCCCAATCTTGAGTTACCCACTCACACGTAACACCCATTCGTTTACATGCTTCGTTACCAAAGTCTATTTCAGCACCTTCTAACTCACCAGCAGAGTTTAGGTTATTCCATGGTGGATAAGCACCTTCTGTACCAATTCTTATTGTTTGTGAATTTGCAATTGAAGCAAATCCAAAAACACCAATTGATAATAAGTAAATTAAAATTTTTTTCACGTTTCCTCCTTGAAGAAGTATTTCAAAATTATAATGAAACCATATAAGCTAAATAAAAAAAAACAAAATAAATTGTTCAAGCCTTTTTCGTTTTGGTCTTAATTAATACAAAAAACAAGCCAATTATTAGTAATATAAAAGGAAAACTCCAAAGAAAGATATTACTATAATTCATTAATGGTCTAAAAAGAATGTATTCGCCATATCTTTCTACTAAAAATTTCTTAATATCCCTCTCACTCTTTCCTTCTTGCAACTTGCGTTTTACTATTTTTTTGATGTCATTTGAAAATTCTGCATCTGAGTCATAAATGCTTTGATTTTGACAAGTCATACATCGTAACTCTAATGTTAAATTTTTTACTCTCTCATCAATATTTTCAATTGCAAAAATCTTAAGACTAAAAAATATAAAACTTAATATTGCTATATTTAGAAATTTAAAGAAGGGGTTCAATTTCATTTTTTAAAATATCCTTTGTTATCGGGCCCATAAATTTATATATAATCTTACCATCCTCATTAATTAAATATGTTTCTGGTAGACCAAAAACACCAAACTCTAATGCAATTAATCCATCAGAGTCTACACCAACAAAATCATATGGATTTCCATCATCCTTCAAATATCTTTTGGCATCTGAAGTTGAATCTTTGTGATTAAATCCTAACAAATATAATTCTGGATACTTTTTACCTATCTCAAAAAAAAGTGGATGCTCTATTTTACAAGGACTACACCAAGAAGCAAAAAAATTAATTAAGGTCTTTTTATTTTTTATATCTTTTGTTTTGATTATATCCTTTGCATTATACAAAGAACTACTTTCAAAAATAGGAACATCTTTATTTAAGAGTGCACTCGGTGGTTTGTTAGGATCTTTATCACTTAATAAATAAACTAGTGAAAAAATACATATGATTAAAAGTACTATTAATGGTGTTAAAATAAATATCCTGTTCATCTTCTAGAAACAGCTATTAAACCTGAATACATCATTATTATCACTCCAAGCCATATAAAGCTTACAAATGGATTAATTAAAACTTTTACAAACCACTCATTATTTTTTTGATCACCAAGGATAAAATATATATCCTTATCCCACTGATGTAAAATACCAGCTTCAGATGTAATCATCTTTGACACTGGATAATAATTTTTTCCAGCCTCTATTTCTTTTGATTGATTTTTTCCAGTATCAAACAAAAATTTTCCTCTTAAAGATTGAAAATTAATCTCATTAGTTGTTTCTATTTTTTCAAACAAAACTGTCTTTCCATTTACATTAAACCTATCCCCCTCATTAAGGTTAAAATCTAGCTCATTTTGAAAAACACTAGAACAAGTGATACCAATTATAGCAATACCAACACCAATATGCGCTACATGAGGATTAATTATTTTGAAAAACTTAATGTTAATTTTAATTTTATACGAAGAAAATATAGCAATAATTGATGCCAATATTATCCAAAAACCTAAAAGTAACCCAACAAAACCCCATGTATTAAAATCCAAAAAATATGATTGAAGTATAACTAAAACACTTAAGATAATAAAAGCTAGAACATATTTTTTTGAATTATTTATCTTATTTGTTTGCCAGGATAAAATTGGTGCAATACTCATTAATAAAAAACCAGGGATCATTATAGGAATTACTGTTGAATTAAAATAAGGGCCTCCAACTGATATTCTCTTATTATACAAAACTTCAATTATAATTGGGTATATAGTTCCTAAAAGAATAGTTAAGGTAGCTATGATCATTAAAATATTATTTATTACAAGTGCTGAAACCTTATTGATAAATAACAAGTTTAAAGCATTTGATTTTTCTGGCTCTTTTAACAAAAAAACTAAAAAACCAAATCCAGTTACAATAAAAAAAATTAGTAATATAAATATGCCTCTGGATGCGTCTGCTGCAAATGAATGTACGCTTGTTAAGATTCCAGATCTTACCAAAAATGTTCCAAAAACACTTAATGAAAAGCAAAGAATTGATAAAAAAACTATCCATTTTTTAATAGCTTGCTCACCTCTTACCATCATGAGTGAATGAACTAATGCAAGTCCTGCAATCCAAGGCATTAGTGAAATATTTTCAACTGGATCCCAAAACCACCAACCACCCCATCCTAATTCATAATATGCCCAATATGAACCAAGAGCTATTCCACCAGTTAAAAAAGTCCAACTAATTAATGACCATTTTTTAGCAACATATATCCATTCATCATCTGTATTTTGAAATAAACCAGCTATTGCAATACTGAAAACTATAGAATAACCAACATAACCAGCATATAAAATTGGAGGATGAACAGCCAACCCAGGATCTTGTAAAATAGGATTTAAACCTAAACCTTCGTTTACTAATATTGAATTAACGAGAAATGGATTAGAGGTAAAAACTATAAATAGACCAAACAAAATATGAAGAAAAGCTTGAATAATCAAAGTTAATTTTTGAAAGTTATCTTCTATATTTTTAGTAAAAGAAAAAAAGAAACTAAAAATAGATAATATACAAAGCCACAGCAGCATCGAACCTTCATGATTCCCCCAAGTACCTGAAATTTTATATATTAGCGGTTTATTTGAGTGAGAGTTTTGAAAGACATTATAATTTGAGAAATCAGATACCACATACGCATATATTAATGAAAAAAAAGATAACAAAGTTAATAAAGATGAAAAGCGGATGAATAAATTAAATTTCTGTTTTTGAAATTTAAATATGTATCTAGATAAAAATAAGTAAAAATTAATACCTATCGCAAAAACTAAGCTTAAAAAACCAACTAATGAACTCATTTATATTTTTTATTCCAATAACCTGTATCTTTCAGATCTTCTTTTATTGATGCTGGCATATAATTTTCATCATGTTTTGCAAAAACATTAGTTGCATTAAAAATATTTTTATCAACAAAAGCACCCTCTATCACTGCACCTTGCCCTTCTCTAAATAAATCAGGAAGAATGCCTTTGAAAGTCACAAGTATAGATGCTTTTTCATCAGTAATTTTAAATTTAAATGAACTTGAAGAAATTTTATTAAAACTATTATTTTCAACAAAACCGCCTATCCTTATTATTTTATTTATTATGATATCTGATTTATCAATTTCAGATGGTGTATAGAAATACGACACGTTTTCTCTCGTATTATATAAAATAAGTAAGACTGCGCTTAGTATAATTACCAAAGTAAGCAATATAAGTAGTAACCTTTGAAACCGTAAGCTCATTTATTTTTTATTCTTCTAAGTTTTAAGTAACTAAAAAATAATAACAAAAAAATTAAAAGAAAGGCTGCGATATAAGTTCCTAAAATATACCAAAAATACATATTTAATAATAACAAAAATACTTAGGAATGATACTTAATCCAATGGACCAAAAGTCACAAATTAACTTAAATAAGATTTTCTTGAAATTATCTCTGTTTTTATTCTTAAAATGGCTATTGCTATTCCAATCAATATAAATGCAAATGTCATAATAATTAAAGGTGTCATCATTGAAGGATCAATGTTTGGTTTAGATAATTTACTTATTGTTGCAGGTTGATGTAAAGTATTCCACCAATCCACAGAAAATTTAACTATCGGCAGGTTTACTGATCCAATAAGAATAAATATAGCAACAACTTTTTCTCTAACAACCCTATTTTCAAAAGATAAATTCATAAAAATAATAATTAGATAAATAATAAAAAGTATAGCAACAGATGTTAAACGCGCATCCCATACCCACCAAGTACCCCACATTGGTTTTCCCCACAAAGAACCACTTATTATACATATTAAAGTAAAAACTGCTCCTATCGGAGCTACTGCAGTATTAAAAATAAAACCAAAGGGTATTCTAAAAGCAAGTGCCAAAATACTATAAAGAGTCATTATTGCATAAGTTAGTAAAGCTAACCATGCACTTGGAACATGTACATACATTATTCTTACTGTTGATCCTTGCTGATAATCATCTGGTGATAAATAAAAAGAAAACAATAATCCTATTGCAAACAATATGATAGATAAGATCAGTAATGGTCTAAACAAATAATCAGCCATCTCATTAAATTTACTAGGATTAACTAAGAACTTCATATTAATTATTTTCTAATGAAAGTTTAAGACACAACCCGCTTGCCCAGGGATTTATAGCAAAAACAATTAACAATATTCCAAATAATATATTTATAAGAGAATTAAAGCTTTCTTCCATATTAATTATACCTACTGAAAAAATAATTACTGGAACACTAAATATCATAACAACGACACTACCCAACAGAAAGTTTCGTTGATTCATTAGGTTCATTGAAGATGAAATTGAACCTAAACAGGACAGAATAAGTGATCCTATGCTAAAACTAGCAAATAAGTAGAAGAGTTTATCATTAGCAATATTTAGTAAGATGCATGCAATCGGTATTGATAAAAGAAAAGGCACCTGCACAAACAAAAAATGTGAAAAAGTTTTTAAAATAGAAATAAAGCCAAAACTAAACCCATTTAAATGTATGATCAATAAATTGCCATTCTCAAAGTCATCTTGATAAAATTTTCTTAGAGATAAAGTTGAGCTTAATAGCAATAAAGTCCACAATATACCAACTCCTATGAAAGAAATTGTTTCCTTATCTGGTCCGATAGAGAAAATAAAAATGAATATTGATATGAAAAAGAAAATAATATTGGTTAAAATATCTTGAATGCCACTCATATTTAGTTTGTATTCTCTGTAATAGAAAAAAAATATTTTATTTAACAAGTTCATTATTTTATAAGTTTATTTCTTCTGTCACATAAATTCCTGGATTTTGATGTGAGCTAAAAATTATAGACCCTTCTTTACTGCAATGATCTTCAAAAGTTTGTTTCATTAGTTCAATTGAATCTTCGTCCAAGTTAGAAAGAGGCTCATCTAAAATCCAAACTTTTTTGTTCTCCATTATTAATCTCAAAAATTCTAATTTTTTAGTTTCGCCAAAAGACAATGTTCCAACTTTTTTATTCAAATAATTGTCTAATTTTAAAGTTTTTAATGCTGTTTCAATTTGAGCATCATTAATATTTGATATAAAAAATTTTTTCCAAATATAAATATTATCTTTTATTGTTAATTTTCTTAAGCTTGATGTTGTGTCAGCAATGTACGTAACATTATTATAGAAATCATATAAATTTTTTTTCAATAATTTTCCTTTCCAATATATTGATCCAAATGATGGCTCTAATAGATTAAGAATTGCTTTTAATAATGTAGTTTTGCCAGAACCGTTTTTACCTTTTAAAATGGTAATATTTCCAGGTGAAAGTGATAGATTAATATTTTCAAAAATTCTTTTTTCTAATCTCTCTATCGATAAATCCTTAACAATTAACATTATTAAAGTCTAATTACTTTTGGATTTAAAACAATAAAAAACGGGGCATAACCCCGTTTTATCTTTTGAAAAAGATAAGAAAAAGAAAACTTTAAATTAAAGTTTTCTTGAAAAATTGAAGTATTACTATCTTCTCTTTTTCTTCTTTTTAGCAGCTTTTTTCTTTTTCTTTTTAGGAGCTGCTTTTTTCTTTTTCTTAGGAGCAGCTTTTTTCTTTTTCTTTTTAGGAGCTGCTTTTTTCTTTTTCTTTGGAGCTGCTTTTTTCTTTTTCTTTGGAGCAGCTTTCTTTTTCTTCTTAGCCATAAAATACTCCTTGTATTTTGTTACCCCGGAGGAACCTACCTCCCTCATCACCTAAGTGATAATTATAAAAGGCTGACCATTTATTCCCAAAACTTACGGTTAAAGTCAACAATATAGCAATATTTTAAAATTTAATAAGAGTAAAAAATTTTAAAATTAAAATTTAAATATAAAATAAAAAAATATTTTATAATCTTCATATTTTTTGGCAGATTTCTGATAATAAATTAACATTTTGCTATACAAAAAATTGTCTTCATACTATTTATTTATTATAATTATTTTATAAATTTAGTATGAAAAACGCGAATTCTTTTAATTCTGAACATTTAATTAAAATAAATAATCAAAATTTTCATTATTTTGATTTGAACGAAGTAGCAAAACAATTTGATATTGATTTATATAAAGTTCCAATTTCATTAAAAGTAATACTAGAAAATTTAATTAGAAATGAAGATGGTGAAAATATTTCTAAAAGTATGATATCTAAAGTATTCTGCTCATTAAAAGAAAGAAATAAAAAAAATGAAAAAATAGAGATAGCTTTCTTCCCAACCCGGGTACTTATGCAAGATTTTACTGGAGTACCAGCTGTTGCAGATTTAGCTGCGATGAGAAATGCACTAAAATCAAAAGGAATTGAGCCAAAAAAGATAAATCCTCTTTCTAGAGTTGATTTAGTTATAGACCATTCCGTTATGGTTGATAATTATAAAAATAATAACTCCCTAAAAGAAAATGTTAAGAAGGAATTTGAAAGAAATAAAGAAAGATATGAATTTCTAAAGTGGGGTCAAAGTTCATTTGATAATTTTTACTTAGTACCCCCCGGTGCTGGAATTTGTCATCAAGTAAATTTAGAAAATATTGCTAAGACGGTTTGGCTGAAGGAGATTGAGAATAAAAAATATTTATTTCCAGACTCTGTGGTAGGAACTGATAGCCATACGACAATGGTCAATTCTCTTTCAGTACTAGGATGGGGTGTAGGGGGGATAGAAGCTGAGGCTGCTATGTTAGGCCAGGCAATTTCAATGAATATACCAGAAGTAATCGGTTTCGAACTTAAGGGATCTTTAAAAGAAGGGATCACTGCAACTGATTTAGTCTTATCAATTACAAAAATTTTACGAGATAAAGGTGTAGTTGGAAAATTTGTAGAATTTTATGGAAACGGTTTAGCGAATTTATCTTTGGCTGATAGAGCAACTATATCTAATATGGCGCCTGAGTATGGCGCAACATGTGGATTTTTTCCTACAGATGAAGAAACAATTAATTATCTAAAGTTAACTGGCAAAGATAATGAACATCTAAGTATTGTTGAAGAATATTCAAAAAAACAAACTCTTTGGGCAGATGAAAACTATGCACCAGAATACTCAGATAAAATAATGCTAGAGTTAGATTTAATTGAGCCTTCTCTTGCTGGTCCAAAAAGACCTCAGGATAAAATTCTTTTAAAAGAAGTTCCAGTAGAATTTAGTAAGATGGATAGCAATGTAAATAATAATAAAGATGTATTGAATACAGGGGATATTGTGATTGCTGCAATTACTAGTTGTACAAATACATCTAATCCAAATGTAATGATCGCAGCAGGATTAGTTGCTAAAAAGGCAGCAGATTTAGGCTTAGAGGTTAAACCTTGGGTTAAGACTAGTTTAGCACCAGGAAGTAAAGTTGTTAGTGATTATCTTGATAAAGCTGGTTTAACAGAATACCTTGATATTCTAGGCTTTAACACAGTTGGCTATGGATGTACAACTTGCATAGGAAATTCTGGCCCTCTAGATGAATGGGTTTCTAATGAAATTAGGTCAAATAATTTAACTGTTTGTTCAGTATTATCTGGAAATAGAAACTTTGAAGGCAGAGTTCACCAAGAAGTTAAAGCAAACTTTCTTGCTTCACCACCTCTTGTTGTTGCTTATGCTATTGCAGGTAATATTAATATTAATCTTACAACTGATTCTCTTGGTAAATCTAAATTTGGAGAAGAGATATTCTTAAAAGATATATGGCCAACAAACAAAGAAATTAACGAAACACTTGGTTTATGTTTAACACCTGAAATGTTTAAAGAAAGATACAAAGAAATATATAAAGGAGATGATAACTGGTTATCGATTGATAATTCAAAGGAAACAACCTATGATTGGAATGATACTAGCACTTATATAAAGCATCCGCCTTTTTTTAATACAGAAAATAAATTTGAGTTAAAGGATATTAAAGATGCAAGAATATTAGCATTATTAGGCGATAGTGTAACAACTGATCATATTTCACCAGCTGGGAATATTAAAGAGGATAGTCCTGCCGGTTATTATTTAACAGACAGACAAATTAATCCTAAGAATTTCAACTCATATGGATCAAGACGCGGTAATCATGAAATTATGATGAGAGGCACCTTTGCTAACATAAGAATAAAGAACCAGATTTTAAATAATATAGAAGGAGGTTTAACAAAATCTTTCTTATCCAATAAACAAATGTCAATATATGATGCAGCTCAAGAATATATTAATAATAATGTTGATACAGTTATTATAGCTGGAAAAGAATATGGTACAGGATCGTCTAGAGACTGGGCAGCTAAAGGCACAAGACTCTTAGGTGTTAGAGCGGTAATCGCAGAGAGTTTCGAAAGAATTCATAGATCTAATTTAATTGGTATGGGGGTATTGCCTCTTGAATTTATGAATAATGAAAACAAAATAAATCTTAATATTTTAGGCCACGAATACATTTCTATTTTTGGCTTATCTGAGCTAAAACCTGGAACTATACTTAGTTGTAAAATTAATTCTACTGAGTCTAAAAATATAAAATTAAAGTGCAGAATTGATACTAATAAAGAACTTGAATACTACAAAGCTGGAGGAATTTTAAACTACGTTTTAAATGAAATAATATCTGAAGCTGCTTAGTTTAATGTCTTATGAAGATGAAAATTTATTAGCCATACTTGGACCCACAAATACTGGAAAAACCTATGCAGCGTTTGAAAAATTACTTTCTTATTCGTCAGGAATTTTTGGTTTTCCATTAAGATTACTTGCTAGGGAAAATTACGACAAGGCAGTGACAAGAATTGGCCTTAATAATGTAGCATTAATAACTGGTGAAGAAAAAATTCTTCCGAAAGAAGCAAAATATTTTTTTTGTACTGTTGAATCAATGCCTAATAATATCTCTGTAGAATGTGTGATAATTGATGAAATTCAACTAGCTGCTGATTATGAAAGAGGCCATATTTTTACTGATAGAATTTTAAATTTAAGAGGTATTTACAAGACAATTTTCTTAGGCTCATTAAATATAGAAAAAATTATAAAAAAAATTTATCCTAATATAATCATAGAGAAAAAAAATAGATTTTCTCAACTTACATTTCTAAAAAAACAAAATTTTTCTAAGCTTGAACCTAGGTCCGCAATAATTGCATTCAATATCAATAAAGTTTATGAAATTGCTGAAAATATTAGAACTCATAAAGGTGGCACTGCTGTAGTTCTAGGATCACTTAGCCCAAGAACTAGAAATGCACAAGTTGAAGTTTATGAAAATAAAAATGTTGATTATCTTGTAGCAACTGATGCTATTGGCATGGGATTAAATCTTAATATCAATCATGTAAGTTTCTCAGCATTAGAAAAATTTGATGGAAGATATAATCGTAACCTTGCACCAAATGAATTAGGTCAGATTGCAGGCAGAGCAGGCAGATATAAACAGAATGGTACCTTTAGCTATACTAAAGAGGCGGGAAATTTAGACCCATTAATTATACAACAAATAGAAACACATAACTTTGATAATATTCAAAAAATTTACTGGCGAAATAGTAAATTAGATTTCAATTCAGTTGATACCCTATTATCTTCATTAAAAAAATACCCTATTCACAATTACTTTATACATAAAAAAAATGCTTTAGATGAAATTAATTTGCGTAATTTAATTATTGATAGTGAAATAAAAAAAAATCTTTCCTCAAAAAATAATTTAAAGTTATTATGGGATATCTGTCAAATCCCAGATTTTGAAAAACTCTTCAATGATAATTATTTATTACTTTTAAAAGAAGTATATCTTATCTTAGTACAAAATAATTATAATATTCCTGAAGAATGGATTAATAAAAAAGTAAGTAGACTTAATAATTTTGGTGGAGGTATCCCCGAGCTTACAATAAAAATTTCTCAAATTAGGACTTGGACATACATCTCAAATAATCACGAATGGTTTAAAAACTCAAATTATTGGAAAGAAAAAACCCTACAAATAGAGAATGAATTATCTGATCTTTTACATGATAGTCTAACAAAAAAATTTATAGACTACTCGTCAAAATTTTTTATAGGAAGAGAAAAGTTTCAAAATATTAAGGATATCCTTGTAAAAAATAAAAATGAAATATTTTTAGATAATTATAAATATGGAATTATTAAAGGTTTTGATCTTATTCTGGTAAAAAAAATATATTCACAATCTCTTTTTTCAATTAGTAATATAAAAAAAACAGTAAGAAAAGTGATTAATGATAAAATAGATAATTTCTTAAATGCACCATTAAACTCAATCAGTTTTGGTGATGTTGCCAAATCTAAAATTACAGAAGATACCTTAATATATTGGGGAGATGAACCTGTTGGTAAACTAGGTAAAAGTAAAAATATATATAGGCCTAATGTAGATGCTTTGAATTCTGAATATTTATCTTCAGAAAATAAATTATTGATTTCAGCAAAACTTCAAAAATGGTTAGAAGGTGAAATAAATGAAACACTCCATCCACTTAATAAAAATTTAGATGAAGATATTAATTCAGAAATTAGAGCCATAGCCTTTAATTGTTTTGAAAATTTTGGAAACTACCCAACTGAAAAATTTAAAGATACTCTAAAGACACTTTCACAAGAAAGTAAATCTCAACTTTCTAAATTAGGTATCAGAATTGGTGCAAAATTTTTTTTTATACCTAACTTATTGAAAAAAAAACCTTTAGAGCTTTGCGCTATTTTATGGAAAACATTCCATCAAATTGAAAATAATAATTTTGTTCCATTACCACTAAATGGCAGAGTATCTTTTATTTCAAAAATTAAAATGCCTGATAACTATTGGCAATCAATTGGATATATTAATATTAAAAATTTTATATTTAGAATTGATGTATTTGAAAAAATTTTTTTTCTTGCAAGACAAAAATTAAAGAAAGGACCTTTTTTAGAATCATCTGATCTCATGAATCCAATTGGTTGTAATAGTGATCAACTAAAAGATATAATGTTTTACTGTGGATATGAATATATAATTCTATCTGATGATAAAAAACTATTTTTTATTGCCAATAAGAAAAAAGAATATAAAAAAAATATAAAAAATAAACCAAACATAAAAATAAATAAAAAAAATAACAATGATAAAATTAAAAGAGACCCTGATTCTCCATTTGCAGTTTTAGAAAAACTTCTTTAAAGGTATTTTACTAGGTATAAATTGATAAATTTACTAAATAAAATATTTAATAATCAGAATTCTACAGAAGATAATGATAATAATAAAAACTTAGAACTACTCTGTGGATTAATGATCGAAGCAGCTTTTACAGACGGTCAAGTTGATAAAACTGAATTAAATAAGATTAAGTCAAGTTTGATAAGTGTTTTTGGAGAGGATCCAAAAGAAGTAGATTTGGTTCTTGAGAAAGCAGAAATAAATAAAAACAACTCTAAATCTCTTCATTATTATACATCTTATATTAATAAAAACTTTGATGGTAAAAATAAATTATTACTAATTGAAGCTTTGTGGGAAATAGTATTATCTGATGGAGCAATTCATGATTTTGAGTCAAATCTCATTAGAAGACTTAGTGGATTACTATATATTTCTGATGTTAATTCTGGAAATGCAAGGAAAAGAGCTCTAAATAAAATTTTGAAAAAATAATATATATAATGACTTACGTTGTTGATGAAAAATGTATTAAATGTAAACACATGGATTGTGTGGAAGTATGTCCTGTAGATTGCTTTTACGAAGGTGAAAATATGTTGGTAATTAATCCGGATGAATGCATAGATTGTGGGGTATGTGAGCCTGAATGTCCTGTAGAGGCAATATATTCAGATACTGAAGATGGTTCAGAAAAGTGGGCAGAAATTAATAGAAAGTATTCTGAAAAGTGGCCAAATATAAATGAAAAAAAAGAACCTCCTAGTGATGCAAAAGAATGGGAAAATATAGAAAATAAATATAAAGATCACTTTAGCCCAAAGCCAGGAAGATAAATGAAAAATAAAAAAAGAAAAGATTTTAATATTGGGGAAACAGTTGTTTATCCTAAACACGGCGTAGGTGAAATTATCAAAATAGAAAATATGGAAATTGCTAATATTAAAAATGAATTTTATGTTGTAAAAATGGAACAATCAAAATTAACTATAAGAGTTCCTTTAGAAAAAAAAAATGAGGTTGGGCTTAGAAAAATATCATCGAAAAAAATTATTGAAGAAGTATTTGAAATATTAAAATTAAAGCCAAAAATTAGAAGAATTATGTGGAGTAGAAGGGCGCAAGAATACGAAGGAAAAATTTTTTCTGGAGACCCAATCAAAATTGCAGAAGTTGTTAGAGATTTGTTTAGAAAAAGTAGTCAAGCAGACCAATCATATAGTGAAAGGCAAATGTTTCAAGTTGCAATTGAAAGACTAGCTCGGGAAGTTGCTGCTGTTGAAAAAACTGACTATTTTCAATCTACTGAAAAAATTGAACAAATACTTAATAAAAAATAATTTTGGAACACAAAAAAAATTTTATAGAACTTAGAAATGATACAAGAATTTGGGCAATAGGTTCGATACATTCTAATTTAAACTCATTCAATTCGTTAAAAAATTTTATCTTATCTAATTTTAAATACGGAGACAAAATTGTTTTTTTAGGTAACATAATTGGGTTAGGTTTAGAATCAAGGGAAACACTTTCAAGTGTCATTGAATTTAGATTTAAGCTAATGTCTAAGTATTTATTAAATAAAGAAGATGTAATCTTTTTAAGAGGTGCTCAAGAAGAAATGTTAAGTAAAGTTCTTCAATTACAAACTGCTCCAAATCCTCATGAAATTATTGAATGGATGTTTGATCATGGCGTTAGTGCAACTATAAAATCATATGGTTTTGAGATTGATGAAGTTATAAATATTTCTAGTTCAAGTACAGTAAATATTTCAAAATGGACATCGAAATTAAATAAATCTATAGAAAGTAACCCAGGTCATAAGGAATATATATTAAATTTAAAACATGCTGCATATTCTTCAACAAAAAAAGTACTTTTTGTAAATCGAGGAGTTGATATTTCTAGACCTCTATCTGCTCAAAGCGACTGTTTTTGGTGGGGATACCATAATTTTTCTAAAATTGAAAATCCATATAAATCATTTGTCAGAATTGTCAGAGGCTATCAGTCTAAAAATAATATTGGTATTGAGAACTCAAAAAATAATATAATCTGTACCTTATTTAGACAACCACTCTCCGAAAAGAAGGTTTTAGCTGGTTTATTCGGTATTAATGGAGAGATACTAGATTTATTTGAATCAAATTGATCTAAATTAAAAATTTTACGTATATATATATATGAATTATAAATTCTCTAGTAAACTAATAGAATTATCAAAAAAAGGCGATATTCTTGACAAAGAAACAGAATTTTCCTTAATTAATGATTGGAGAGAAACAAAAAATCCAAAATCTCTTCAAAAGATACTAAATGCTTACCTAAGACTTGCAGTTTCTTACGCAAGAAAATTCTCTAGTTATGGTCTTCCTATTGATGATCTAATTCATGAAGGAGTTCTAGGAATAATGCATGCCCTAGATAAATTTGAAACTTCAAAGGATTTTAGATTATCAACATATGCTTCTTGGTGGATTAGAGCCTCAATGCAAGACTATATTTTAAAAAATTGGTCTGTTGTAAGAACAGGTTCAACTGCTTCACAGAAAGCTCTATTTTTTAATCTAAAAAAGATAAAGCAAAAAATTAATGATGTTTCAAATGATTATATGGGCCAAAAAGAAATTGATGAAGTTTCAAAAATTTTAAAAGTTAAGTCTTTAGAGGTTCAGAATATGGAATCTCGCCTTACAGGTGGTGATCTGCATTTAAATCAAAAAATTGATAGTGAAAATGAAAATGATTTAATGGACTTAATTGTAGACGAAAGAGATTCTCCTGAAGAAGTTTTTCAAAATTTAAATGATAATAGAGTAAAAAATAATTATGTTTCTGAAGCAATTGAAACTTTAAATGAAAGAGAAAAAACAATTATTAAACTTAGAAAGTTTAGAGAAAAAAGTATAACACTTGATGAACTTGGACAAAAACTAAGAATAAGTAAAGAAAGAGTCAGACAAATTGAAACAAAAGCACTTCAAAAACTAAAAAAAGCTCTATTAGATATCTCTCAGCAAGACAAAGAATTTTTTATTTGATACACATACAAAATTCAAATAAGATGTATAAATGCAATATATCTACTCTATTATATTTTTATTAGTATTAATTTTCAGCAAGCAATCTATTTCTACAAATCTGGACGTTTTTGGAATAGGTATTTTTGATATAAAATTTGATGGATCTAAAAATAATTATGTAACTGATTTAAGATATGAGAAACGATTTGATAAATCTCTTATAAATATCGGACCTAAAGAAGAAAATTTTTTCTTTCTAAAGCCTTTTCTAGGTTTTGAAGTAACAAGCAAATCTGCATCATATTTTATAACTGGAATATATTTAGAAGATAATTTAGGTCAATTATTTACCGGAAAAAATAATAAATTAATTTTTACACCAAGCTTTGGTGCAGGTTATTATGATAATGGATCAGGAAAAGATTTGGGTAATAAGTTAGAGTTTAGAACCAGTTTTGAATTAAGTTATGAACTTAAAAACAAGAATAGAATAGGCTTTTCAATAAGTCACATTTCTAATGCAAATTTAGGTAAAAAAAATCCTGGTGCAGAAGTAATAAATATATCTTATCAAATACCCTATTAATATACTTAACTAAGATTTCTTTCACTAACAAATTTTATTAATAAATCTTCGATTAAATTAATTTTTTTATCTTTCATGTAATCATTGATTTTAGATTTATAGATTTTACTATTAGGTACTGAAAAAAATATACTAAGTAGAGGACTTAACAATCTAAATATTGATTCAAAATCTAATTTTGGTTTTATATATTCAAAATAATTATTAATTATTGATTCATCAATTAATATATTTTTTTCTTTAAAAATCTTTTTATCAACCTCTTTTAATATGAAGGGATTATTTTTAATTAATCTTCCAACCATTACACCATCAAATTCTCCTAATAGAATTTCTGCTTTATCAAGATTATCAATACCTCCATTGAGGATAAATGTTATATTAGGAAATTTATTTTTAATTTTTTTTACAAAAACATAATTAAGGGGAGGTATTGATCTATTTGCTTGTGGACTAATACCATTTAATATTGCATTTCTTGCATGTACATAAATAACTTTAATTCCTGTTTTTGATATTTCATCAATAAATTCTTCAAAAAACTCATAGTTTAATTCTCTACCTAACCCTAATCTGCATTTTAATGTTGCTTCAATTTTATCATTTTGTAAGGCATCTATACAATTTTTGACAAGAATTTTATCATTCATCAGACATGCACCAAAGCTACCCCTTTGTACAGCTTTACTTGGACAACCAACATTTAAATTAATTTCATCGTAGTTGTAATCTATTGCAATTTGAGAAGCTTTTATTAACTCATCAATGTCAGAACCGCCTACCTGAAGAGCAACAGGATTATTACAGTCATTATCAATTATATTTTCTCTATTCTTTGAATAAATCAATGACTTTGTTGCTATCATTTCACTAAATAAAAAACTCTTATTTGACAAAATTCTATATAGTTTCCGTGCATATGGTGTTGTATATCCCATCATTGGAGCTACGCAGAATTTTCTACTAATTTCCTTTTTCATTCAATTTTGCTATATAAATAACTTTTAAAATAATTATATTATGGAAATACCAAAATTTTTAATCGAAAGATATCAATTCTGGAAAAAGAATACTTTTGAAGATTACAAAAATATCTACGATCAGGCCTATAAAACTACCCAAAAACCAATTGCAATGATTATTACTTGTTGTGATTCTAGAATTCTAGAAAATTCAATTTTTGGAGGAAATGTCGGAGACTACTTTATACATAGAAATATAGCAAATATAGTTCCTTCCATAAATGACAAAGAAAATAACATACCAACATTGTCAGCCATTGAATATGCTTTAAAAGTTTTAAAAATTCCTAATTTAATTATTTTAGGACATTCAAATTGTGGTGGAGTTGAGTATTCTTACAAAACTTTTAAAGATAAAAAAAATTTAAATAATTTTGAATATATAAGTAAATGGGTAAGTTGTTTAGATATACCCTTCAACAAAATTCCTAAAGATATTACAGAAAATGAAAAAATAACTTTTTTAGAGCAAGAGAATATAAAACAATCAATTGAAAATCTATATGAATATGATTTTATAAATAAATTGATAATTGAAAAAAAACTGAATGTAATTGGTTTGTGGTATCAAATCAATTCTGGTCTAATTAAGTTTTTAGATAAACAAAATAGTTTTATAGATTTAGATTAATTATAAGTAAATTTTAAACTAGGAAACTTTTTAAGTTTAACCTCTCGATTATATCTTTTTACTGTATTGCTAGCAATTTTATTAAAATTTAAATAATTTTTTACAAATTTAGGTTTTTTATTATTAGGGCCTAAATTTATTAGATCATCAAATACTAAAACTTGACCATCACAATATTTTGAAGCGCCTATGCCAATTGTAGGTATTGAAACATTTTCTGTTATTAGTTTAGCTGTGTCTGCTGTTATACATTCTAACAAAACAGCTCTTGCTCCCAGCCTCTCAGATTCTTTTGCCAGTTTTAATAAATTCTTTTTTTCTATTTCAGTTTTTCCTAAAATCTTTATTTTATTAAAGTTTTTATAGCTCTGTGGTGTCACGCCTATATGTGAAATAATATTTATTTTTTTACTAACTAAGTGTTTTAAAATAACTAGTTTTTTTTTATTTATTTCTAACTTTAATAAATCAGGTTTACAGTAATTTAATAATATTTTTGCATTTTTGAAAGCATCTTTTTTATTTTCATATGTTTTATAAGGCATATCCAAAACCTTCAAACTTTTCTTAATGACTTTATTTACAGCTTTCCCATGATATTTCATCATATCCAATGTAACACCTTGAGTATTCTTCATTCCATATAGGGTTGAACCTAATGAGTCTCCAACTAGAATTAAATCAATTTTTCCATCTAGAATAGATGCAATTGAGGGTGAATATGCAGTCAAACAACTTATAGGTTTATAAAAATTTTTATTCAGAATTTTAATATTTTTCATTTCTTATATTTATGTAAATATTTTTAAAGTTTTAAACTTTTAATTTAAAATTTTTAATATCAATAACTTTATTTTCATAAAAATTATTTATTTCTTTAATTATTGACTCTGTGTCCATATTAATATCTTGATATTGTTCATCTGGAGTCATGTGTTCTACGAAACGATCGGGAAAAATTAAATTTTTTATTATAACATTATCCTTTTTTGACCTTTTATTATGTACATAATGTAAAACATGTGACGAAAATCCACCTATAGAACCTTCTTCAATTGTTAAAATATATTTATGATTGTTTAGTAAATTATCTATTAATTTAGTATCTAATGGTTTTGCAAATCTGCCATCTGCAATAGTAGGATAAATATTATTTTTATTTAGAAAAATACTTGCTTCAATACATTTTTCAAGTCTCGTTCCTAAATTTAAAATAGCAACGTCATTACCTTCAATTAGAATATATCCTTTACCTATATCTATATCTGTAGGCTGATTATTAAATACTTCATCTGATCCTGCTCCTCTTGGAAATCTAAAAGCAGATGGTGTGTCATTTATTTCACAAGATAACTCAATCATTTTTGATAACTCTCTTTGATTGCTTGGCGCCATAACAATAAAATTTGGCAGTGTGGTTAAATAGGTAATATCAAATGATCCAGCATGAGTAGGACCATCTGAACCTACTAGTCCCGCTCTATCAATTGCAAATCTAACAGGCAATTTTTGAATAGCTACATCATGTACGATTTGATCATAAGCTCTTTGTAAAAATGTTGAATAAATTGCAACAAATGGTTTAAAACCCTCTGTAGCCAATCCAGCTGCCATAGTAACGGCATGTTGTTCAGCAATACCTACATCAAAAAATCTTTTTTCAAATTTTTGTTGGAATAATTTTAAGCCTGTGCCAGACATCATAGCAGCTGTAATTGCGACAACTTTTTCATCATTCTCGGCAAGTTTTACTAGTTTTTCTCCAAAGACATTTGAGTAAGATTTTAAATTTGTTTTTTTAACTGAATTACCTGTATTAATATCAAACTTCTCTACACCATGAAATTTATCTTCTGATTTTTCTGCTGGAATGTATCCTTTGCCCTTTTTAGTTATGCAATGAAGAAACACTGGTTTATCAAATTTATTATCTCTAATATTTTCTAAAACATTTACTAAGTTATTAATATTATGACCATCTATTGGACCAAGATAATAAAAACCTAATTCTTCAAATAAAGTACCACCAGAAATTAGTCCCTTAGAATATTCTTCGGTTCGGTAAAGAGTTTCTGTAATATTTTTTGGGAAAGTTTTACTAATTTTTTTTATAATATTTCTTAAACTCGAATAAGATTTAGATGATAGCAACTTTGTAAGATAGGTGCTCATTGCACCTACAGGCTTATCAATTGACATTTTATTATCATTAAGAATAACAATTAAACCTTTTTTTTGAGCACCAGCATTATTAAGACCTTCAAATGCTAAGCCAGCACTTAAGGCGCCATCTCCAACAACGCATATAACTTTTGAATTATCTTTATTTATATCTTTTGCAGCTTTAATTCCTAAACCTGCTGATACTGCAGTGGAACTGTGAGCTGTACCAAATGGATCATATTCACTTTCGGATCTTCTTACAAAGCCATATAAACCATCTTTTTTTCTAAGTGTCTCAATACTTTTTTTTCTACCTGTAATGATTTTATGAGGATACGCTTGATGTCCGACATCCCATATTAATTTATCATGTGGAGTATTAAATACATAATGAATTGCTACAGTTAACTCAACTACTCCAAGTCCCGCGCCAAGATGACCACCAGTTTTTGAAACAGTCTCAATTGTTTTAGACCTTAATTCATCTGAGATTTGTCTTAAATCCCCTTTTTTAAATTCTCTTAAATCAGATGGAAAATTAATTTTATCTAAAAGCTCATAATCCATAATTTAGTTTACTATTTTTGCATAGATTTGATATTTTTAATATCTGAAAAAAAACAAGAGTTTGTGGAAAGATTTTATTGAAGAATTTGAAATATTTAAGTTCTTTTTCCAAAAAATTATTAAACATAAATTTTAAAGTAAAATCTCTAGACTTTTTAGAATATAAAAACTAATTATAAAATTAATGTTTTACCATGTAGATCCAAAAAAAATTGACAAACTCGCACATCTATCCATTAAAAGAGGAGTTGCGCTTGAAAAAGGTCAAAATCTTTTAATAACAGCACCGTTAGAGTCTATACCTTTGGTTAGAAAAATAGTTGAATATGCTTACAAAGAAGGTGCTGGACTTGTAACTCCACTTTTCAATGATTCTGATATTACATTGTCTCGTTTTAAGTATGGAAATGATGAATCTTTCAATGTTGCAGCAAATTGGCTTTATAATGGAATGGGTGAAGCCTTTGACAACAATACAGCTAGAATGGCTATTGCTGGTGATGACCCCATGCTATTATCTGAAATTGATCCTGATAAAGTTTCGCGTGCAAATAAAGCTAATGCTGTTGCATACAAACCAGCTAGAGAAAGAATTACTGAATTTAAAATTAACTGGAATATAATTTCATGGCCAGGAAAGGCATGGGCAAAAAGAGTCTTCCCAGATCTTGATGATAGTGAAGCAATAAAAAAATTAGGAGATGCAATATTTCATGCATCGAGAGTTAGCAATGATGATCCAGTAGCTGAATGGGACCAACATAATAAAAATTTAAGAGATAAAACAGATTGGTTAAATGCTAAAAATTTTCATTCGTTAAAATACTCTGGTCCTGGAACATCTTTAACCGTAGGTCTTGCTGATGATCATGAGTGGATGGGAGGCGCATCAGAGGCACAGAATGGTATTGTTTGTAATCCAAATATACCATCTGAAGAAGTATTCACAACTCCTCATGCTGCTCGTGTAAGTGGTGAAGTCTGCTCAACCAAACCTCTATCTTATCAAGGAACCCTAATTGAAGATATTAATGTTCGCTTTGAAGATGGTAAAATTGTTGATGCAAAATCCTCTAAAGGACAAGATGTTTTATTAAAAGTTCTTGACTCAGATGAAGGCTCAAGAAGACTTGGTGAAGTAGCCTTAGTCCCTAATAGTTCACCTATTTCGCAATTAGGAATAACTTTTTATAACACTCTTTTTGATGAAAATGCTGCCTCTCATATTGCTTTAGGACAGTGTTACTCAAAATGTTTCAAATCCAAAAAAGACTTATCAAAAGAAGAGATTACTCAAAGAGGTGGTAATTCAAGCATGATACATATTGATTGGATGATTGGCTCAGGTGAAATTGATGTAGAGGGTATTGATAAGGATGGCGCTACTACGCCAATATTTAAACAAGGAGAATGGTGTAATTAGTTTTTCTATTTTTTTAAATAAGGTCCAAAGCTAAGATCTAAACCAACACCAACTCTAGCTAATGAATAAATAATAACTAAGAAAAAAATTACTATAACTAAGTTTTTTATAATCTTTTTTTCATCCATAAAATTACGCTGTTTGTATATTTGTATTAGATAATGGTTTTTCTCTAATTGGTAAATGGATTATTGCAGAAAAGGCACCTACTCCTATACCAACCCACCATACAATATCATAACTTCCATAGATATCATAAAATAGACCACCTAACCAAACACCTACAAAAGATCCTAGCTGATGAGAAAAAAATACAATCCCATATAATGTACCCATAAATTTTAATCCATAAATATGACCTATAATTCCTGAAGTTAAAGGAACTGTTGCTAACCATAAAGCACCCATAACTATTGAAAATATTGCAATAGAAGTTGGTGTAATAGGTAATAAGATAAATAAAATTGCCGCAATAGTCCTTCCAGTGTAAATTAAAGATAAAAGATATTTCTTATAATGCCCCTTTCCTAAGGCTCCAGCAATCAAACAACCAATTATATTAAACAATCCTATAAGAGCCATAGATAATGCTCCTAAACCTTCTACAGAACTACAAACAAAACTCATGAAACTTCCTTCTATAATTGGACTACTAGATTCAACAATAAATGCTGGAAAATGTGCAGTAATAAACGCTAACTGAAAGCCGCAAGAAAAAAAACCAAAGAACAACATTGAGTATGTTGGATCTTTTAATGCAACAAATACAGCATCAGTAATTTTTTCATTTTCATTATTAATATTTGTATTTGATAATTCTGTTTTTAAAATTGGAACAAGTATCAGTGTTATTAATAATATAATTGAAAAGATTTCAAACACTGAAGACCAAGGCAAAAATGATAATAGAATAGAAGCAAGTGGTGGACCAACCACTTGTCCAGCCGATCCTGCAGCAGTTGTAATACCTAGTGCTAAAGATCTTTTTTCTGGAGATGCCGCTCTTCCAACTACTGCTAAAATTGGACCAAAACCACTACCAGCTATACCAAAACCAATTAATAGGTTTAAAGTTTGATGCGCCTCTGGAGTTGTAGCAGTACTACTTATGAAAATTCCAATTGCATAAAGAATTAAGCCTAGCGCTATTGCTTTTCTATCACCATATTTTTCGGCAAAAGCACTAAATAGTGGAGTGCCTACCCCCCAAGCTAAATTTTGAATAGCAATGGCAAGAGAAAATTCTGAACGGTTCCATAAAAAATCAGACGCAATAGGAATTTGAAATAGGCCAAATGTTGAACGAATTGCAAAACTTATTAAAAGAATTAAACTTCCTCCAATTAGAATAGGAGTAAATACAGAATTAATTCTCTCATCTTTCATATTTTATTAGATAACAGGAAGAATTTTTATTTCTAGAATTTTTATTATTAAATCGTATTATTTAATTCTGTCTTTTCGTTTTCTTCTTTTTCAGGAACAACATATGCAACAGCACAATGATCTAAACAATAAGGCTTATCTTCAAACCTATCTTTACCACAAAAACGAAAGTCAGCTTCATCAGGATGACCTTCAGGCCATTCACAACCTCTCTTTGGGGCTGCAGTGAATATATTTTTAACAACAGGTTGGAAAACAGCAGGCTCTTTAGAGACAATCTCTGGTTCTTTGGTGCTTTCAAAATTTAATTTTGGCATTACTGGAGATCTAGCTTTTTTTCGATCAGGCTTAACAGCTGTTCTTCTTATAGGTGATGGTCTTCTCTCGAGTCCAATTCTATGAGCTTTTCCAACCACTGCGTTTTTGGTGAAACCTAATAATTTTCCAATTTGAGCTGTTGGTAGACCTTGGTCCCATAAATCTCTAAGTTTTGCTACATTATTATCATCCCAAGGCATAATCAAACTCCATTACTACATTTAGTAGCTTAAAAAAGGTTTAATATACTAAATATATGTATTAAAAAAGATAAAACTGCAAATTTTTAAAAAAAATCAATGATTACCAGCATTTTTTTTATATACATGTGAATAGAAATGAAAGAATTAAGAGATCTAGACTGTAAAAACAAAAAAATAATTGTTCGAGTTGATTTAAACATACCAGTTTTGGAAGGGACAATTACAGATCATTCAAGAATTCATGCTATTTTACCAACACTAGAAAAACTAATTAAGAATAAAAATAAGATATTCTTAATTGCTCATTTTGGCCGACCTAAAGGTCAAGTTAATAAAACATATTCCATTGAGTTTTTATGTTCAGAATTAAAAAAATTTTTAAATTTAAACACAATTCATTTTTTAGCTAACTGTGAAAAAAAAATAATTGAGACAAAAATTGCTAAAATGGACATGGGGGAAATTTGTCTATTAGAAAATATTCGTTTTAATGCTGAAGAAGAAAAAAATGATCTTAATTTTTCAAAAGTATTAGCTTCTAGCTTTGACATATATATTAATGACGCTTTCTCTGCATCTCATCGTAATCATGCATCTATAGTAGGTATTACTAAATACTTACCTTCATACGCTGGATTAAGTTTCTCCAAAGAAATTGAAAATTTAGATAAATTTTTAGAAAATTCAAATAAACCAAATTTAGCAATTATAGGTGGCTCAAAGGTTTCAACAAAATTAAAAGTTTTAGAAAATATAGTTGAAATTTTTGACTCTTTAGTGATTGGTGGTGCAATGGCTAATACCTTTTTGCTATCAAATAATTATAACGTTGGTTCTTCTCTGGTAGAAAATGATTTTATTAAACTATCAAAAAAGATACAAAAAAAAGCAGAATCAAAAAATTGCAAAATACTTTTACCAATTGATGCTGTTTGCTCAAAAACAATAGAAGATAGAGTAAATGTTAAGACTTATTCAATCAATAATATTCCAAATGACCAAATGATATTAGATGTTGGTGAACAAACAACAAAACTAATTTCAGATGAAATATTAAAATCTAAATCAATTTTATGGAATGGGCCTTTAGGCGCATTTGAGTATAGTCCATTTGATAAAAGTACAATTTCAGTTGCAAATATTATACAAAATTATTCAAGTAAACCTCAATTAGAAGCTCTAGCAGGAGGAGGAGATACACTTGCAGCAATAAAAAAAGCTAAAGCCAGTGATGCATTTAAATATTTATCTACAGCTGGGGGTGCATTTTTAGAGTGGCTTGAGGGAAATAAATCACCAGGATTTATAGCATTAAGAGAAAACAATTTTTAACTTAATCTTCAATTTGATATTTTTTAATTAAAGGGAATTGTGTCATTGTAAAAATAAACGTAATTGGCAAGATACCAAAAACTTTAAAATTTACCCAAACATCAGTACTTTGTGTTCTCCAAACAATTTCATTTAAAACAGCAAGTGCAACAAAAAAAGCAATCCACCTTTGAGTTAATATTCTCCATCCATCTTCTTCTAGTTTAAGTGCAGCACCTAAAAGATACTTTAAAAGAGGTTTTTTAACAATCACTCCTCCATATAAAATTAATGCGAAGACCATATTTATTATTGTTGGTTTCATTTTAATAAAAATTTCATTGTCAAAATAAATTGTTAGACCTCCAAATATTAATACAATCGCAGCCCCAAGAGTTGGCATAATTGGTATTTTTTTCTCAAGTATAAATGAAATGATTACTGAAATTACAGTTGCAATCATAAGAGGAAGTATTGCTTCTTGAAGACCACTTCTTGTATAAAAAATAAAGAATACAGCAAGCGGTCCTATATCAATTAATAATTTATAAACTGACTTCATTTTTGTTCTTCTAGATTTAAAATAGATCTAGCAAAGTTTTGAGAATTAAAGGTTACAAGGTCCTCAATACTTTCTCCAAGACCAACATAACTTATAGGGATTTCAAATTTATTTGCAATTGAAATTAATGCTCCGCCTTTTGCTGTTCCATCCAATTTAGTTATTATAAGACTTGATACATTCAGTTGATTTCCAAAGATTTCCACTTGCTTAATCATGTTCGAACCATTCGTTCCATCTAAAACTAACACAGTCTCAATATTAAAAGAGGAATTAACTTTTGAGATAACATTCTTCAATTTAATTAGCTGATTAATGAGATTAGTATTATTTGATAATCTTCCAGCAGTATCTATAAGTAAAAAATCATAATTTTCTTTTCCAAATTCTTCAGTTGCCTGATACGCTACGCTTGCTGGATCTTGATTACTTTTTCCAGCAATAAAACCATTATTGTTTTTTTTCGCCCAATTTTCCAACTGCTCAACAGCTGCTGCCCTAAATGTATCACAAGCAGCAATCAAAATTTTTTTATTTGATAAAATTTTATTTGCAATTTTACCAATAGTGGTTGTCTTTCCACTTCCGTTTACCCCAACAAAAATTAATATTTTTTTTTCATCATTTGTTTCATTTATCAGAACATGTTCTCTTGGAAGTAATATACTTTCTATATTTTGAGCTAAGAGTTCTAGTACATTTTTTATTCCATCATCATTTGAAATTTTTATTTTTTTTATAGAATCTATTAGCTGATTTACAACATCCAAACTAATGTCAGATGAAATAAGAACATTTTCTAATTCTTCTAAAGTTAAATCGTCTATTTTTTTGTTTTTTAAAATCTCTACAATATTAAAAGAAAGTATATTTGAAGTTTTACTTAACTTATCTTTAAATATTGAGAACAAACTCATGCTATTCTTGCTAATAATGTATCATTTTCTACGCCTGTGTATATACAGGAAATTATATTTCCCGCTTTAAACTCTTCTTCAAGTTTTACTTTTAAAAAATGCTGATCTTTTCCAAGTGAAAAATTTTCTTTTCTACTTTCAATTAAAATTTGTTCCTTTTTTCCAATATTTTTTTTTAAATGTTGTTTTAATTTTTCCATACCTCTCTCTCTAAGTCTTCTTGCTCTATCTTTGATAATATTTTTTTGAACTTGAGGCATTCTAGATGCAGGAGTGTTTTCTCTTGGTGAATAAGGAAAAATATGAAGATGAGTTAAATTACACTCATCAACTAGTTTAATTGAATCTTGAAACATCGTTTCTGTTTCTGTTGGAAAACCGGCAATTATATCAGCGCCAAATGTTGCATCTTTCCTAATAGATAAAACTTTCTTACAAAAATTAATTGCCATTTCCCTTGAATGTCTTCTTTTCATTCTTTTCAAAATTAAATTGTTTCCGGCTTGTAAACTTATATGAAAATGAGGCATCAATCTTTCGTCCTTTAAAACATCCCAAAAATCTTCGTCTATTTCAGCGCAGTCAATTGAAGACAAACGCAGTTGTTTTAATTCAGGTACTAATTTTAGAATTCTTTTAATTAAATTAGAAAAAGTAGGTTTTGCTGGAAGATCTTTTCCATAATCAGTTATATCTACTCCTGTTAACACTACTTCATTATATCCATTGCTAACAATTTTTTTTATTTTATTTACTATCTCTCCCGCAGGTACACTTCTATTATTGCCCCTGCCAAATGGAATAATACAAAAAGTACAGCGATGGTTACAACCTTGTTGTATTTCAATATAAGCTCTCGATTTTCCTTCAAATTTTTCAATTGAATTAGGTACTGTTTTACTTTCTTCTAATATATTTCCTACTTTAAGTTTTTTAGACTGATCAATATTTTTCCATGTTAAAGTTTCTAATTTTTCTGTGTTCCCAATTACTGAGTCTACTTCTTTTAAATCCTTGTATTTTAATGGATTGATTTGGGCCGCACATCCTGTAACTACTATTTTATTATTAGGAAAATTTTTTTTTGCCTTTCTAATTTCATAAGAAACTTTTTTCTCAGCTTCTTCAGTTACTGCACATGAGTTTATGACTGTAACATTATTTAAATTATTTGTTTTAAGATGGTTTTTAATAATTTCACCTTCATAAATATTCAATCTACAACCTAGATTGACTACATAGTTTTTATTTCTCATAAATTATATTTCTAAACTACCCCGATAACTTATTTCTGCAGGCCCTATCATAATAGATTCATTATTAATTATATTTATGTGCAGTGAACCTTTTTCAAGTTTCACTTCAGCGTTATTTTCAATCAATCCTTTTTTCCATGCCGCATATACAGCCGCACAGGCACCACTACCACAAGCTAACGTGATTCCAACTCCACGTTCCCAAACTCTCATTTCAATTAAATTTGAATTAATAACTTCAACTATTTCAACATTAGTTTTATTTGGAAAGAGCTCATGATTTTCTATTCTAGGACCTATACTTTCAAGATCTGTATCTTTTATAGATTTTCCAAAAAAAACTACATGTGGATTACCTACATTAACAGCAACTCCATTACTATATCCATCAATTGAAATTGGTATATTCATTGTATCGACTTCTTTACTTAAAGGAATTTTATCCCAAGTATTTTTTATTGAACCCATGTTGACACTTATATTGTTATCTATTTTTTTTGATACTAATATGCCTGCATCAGATTGAATTTTTAAAATTTCTTTATTTGAATCTTCATCAAATAGTATTTTTGCCACGCAGCGTGTTCCATTACCACAAGCTTCGGCTCTATCACCACCAGGATTAAAAATTTCAATTTCAGCATCAGCAATCTGATTACTTGTATTATTAATTGTGATTAATTGATCACACCCTGCCCCAGTTTTTCTGTCACTGAGTCTTTTAATAATATCTTCAGTAATTGCGATATTGTTAGACCTTTTATCTATGATAACAAAATCATTCCCAAGTCCATGCATCTTTATAAAGTCTACTTTTTGCATATTTGTTTTATAACCTAATTTATCGATAAATCTCAGTAAATATGGGAAATTTAAGAATACTTGACTTTCAATTATTCAGCTAATAGAGGGTCACCAACAAATCCTACATTTGTAAACGATTGAGCTTGTTACAATTGTGATAGGTACTCTAGCCCACGAGTTTCGTGCCCTGGAGTTAAAAGACTATTGGAGATTTATGTTTGATACACTGAACACAAAATTTGAAAAAATTGTTCAAAGTATTCGGGGTAAGGCTGTTATATCAGAAACAGATCTTGAAGTTACATTACGTGAAATTAGAATCGCTCTCTTAGAGGCAGATGTTTCCTTAGTTGTAGTAAAAGAATTTATAAATTCCATCAAGTCAAACATTTTAGGAAAAGAAATTCTCAAATCTGTTAAGCCAGATCAAATGATCATAAAACTTGTGCAAGATGAGCTTGTAAATATTCTTGGATCAGAAAATAAATCTCTAAATTTATCTTCTTCTCAATTAACTAAAATATTGTTTTGTGGATTACAGGGATCTGGGAAAACAACATCAATTGCCAAACTTTCCTATTTGTTAAAGAAATCTTCAAAGAAAAAAATTTTACTAGCATCAGCAGACATTTATCGACCAGCAGCACAAGAACAATTAAAAGTATTAGCTGAAGAAACTGGCTCAGACTTCTTTAATCACAATCTATCATCAGCCAGTAAGATTGTTGATGATTCCATAGACTATGCTCAAAAAAATTTATTTGATATTCTTATTTTAGATACTGCTGGACGACAAGTTGTAGATAAAAAGTTAATGAGTGAATTAATAGAAATTGAAAATAAGTTTAAACCTGACGAAACATTATTAGTAGCAGATGCTCTAACAGGACAAGATGCTGCAAATGTAGCTAAAACTTTTAGTGATGCAATAAATATTACTGGATCAATTTTAACTCGAATAGATGGTGATAGCAGAGGTGGTGCAGCACTATCAATCAAATCGATAACAAACTCTCCTATAAAATTTATAGGACTAGGTGAAAAAGTAGAAAATTTTGAACCTTTCCATCCTGAAAGAATTGCACAAAGAATCTTAGGTATGGGAGACATTGTATCTCTTGTCGAAAAGGCTGCTGAAAATATTGATAAAGAAGAAATGGAAGATATGGCAAAAAAGATCGCTAAAGGAAAATTTGATCTTGAAGATTTTGCCAATCAATTAAAGCAAATGGGTAAAATGGGTGGAGTTTCCGGTTTACTTTCTATGATGCCAGGTGTTTCAAAGGCACAGAAGTTAATGGCAGAAAATAAAATTTCTAATTCAATGATTGATAAACAAATAGCTATAATCAGTTCAATGACAAAAAAAGAAAGGGCTGATCCAGATATTATAAAGGCTTCACGTAAAATTAGAATTTCAAAAGGATCTGGAACAAAAGTTCAAGACGTTAACAGGTTATTAAAACAGTTTCTCCAATCACAAAAAATGATGAAGAGAATGAAATCAATGGGCAAAGGAGGAATTCCCAGTGATTTAATGCAAAAATTACAAGGAAATCTTCCTCCAAACATAAATTAGAAAGGAAATAAAATGCCAGTAAGAATAAGATTATCAAGAGGTGGTGCAAAGAAAAGACCATTTTATAGAATAGTAGTTGCTGATTCTAGAAGAGCGAGAGATGGAAAATTTATAGATCAAATTGGAACTTATAACCCAATGCTTCCAAAGGATAGCACTGATAGGGTTAAAATGGATTTAGACAAAGCTAAGGAATGGATTGCAAAAGGAGCAAAACCATCAGATAGAATTTCTATTTTTCTCAGCAATCTTGGTGTGATGGAAAAACCAGTTATTACTGAAAAAACAAAAAAACATCTACCTAAGAAAAAAGCACAGGAACGTTTAGCTGCTGCTAAAGAAAAAGAAGAAGCTGTGAAAGCTACAACAGAAGAACCAAAAGCAGAAGAAGCAGAAGCTAAGCCAGCTGAAGATGCACAACCTGCTGAAGAA
>CABYHW010000008.1 GCA_902518705.1 uncultured Alphaproteobacteria bacterium
CTACTGGCACATCTAATCCTCATAATATGCTTAAAGCTACATTTAATGCTTTCAAAATATCAGAATCTCCAAAATCTGTTGCATCAAAAAGATCAAAGAAGATTAATGAAATAACTAATACAAAAAAAACATCTTAAAATGAAACTTAATCAAATTAAATCAACACTAATTTCCAATAAAAAGAGAAAGAGAGTAGGTAGAGGCTCTGGGTCAGGAATTGGTAAGACATCCGGAAGAGGCGTAAAAGGGCAAAAATCAAGATCTGGTGTTTCAATTAATGGATTTGAAGGTGGTCAAATGCCATTATATAGAAGATTGCCTAAAAGAGGTTTTAAAAACATTAATAAGATTAAAATACAACAGATCAGTATTAAAACTTTGAATCAAATTATTACTAAATACAGTCTTGATGTTGATTTAATACAAGAAAATGACCTCTTTAAAAGAAAAATTTTTAAAAAATCAAAGGGTAACTTAAAACTTCTTAATGTTGGAAAGACTGATAAAAAAATAAATATTGAGATTTCTTATGCATCTAAATCTGCAATTTCGTCAATTGAAAAAGCTGGAGGAAAAGTTCAGCTTTTAAAAAATTAGATTATGGCTACAGCAACTGATAGAATAGCTAACAACTTAAACTTTGGCGCTTTTGGAAAAGCTAGAGAATTAAGACAAAGGTTATTTTTTACACTTGGTGCTTTAATTGTTTTCAGATTAGGCACATTTTTACCTATTCCAGGAATCAATCCCTTATCTCTACAACAATTTTTCGAGCAACAATCTTCAGGAATACTGGGTATATTTGATACTTTTTCTGGAGGAGCTTTAGGTAGAATGGGAATATTTGCACTTGGTGTAATGCCATATATTTCTGCATCTATTATTATGACTTTAATGCAGTCTGCTATACCTTATTTAAAATCATTGAAAGAACAGGGATCTAAGGGAAGAAGACAACTATTACAATATTCAAGATACTTTACTGTACTTATAGCTGCTTTACAAGGTTATGGAGTTTCAGTTGGATTAGAGTCAATGCAGACATCTTATGGCAATATTGTCTTTGATCCTGGTTTATTTTTTAGAATCACAACTGTAATTACTCTTGTAGGTGGAACAATTTTTTTAATGTGGCTTGGTGAACAAATATCTTCAAGAGGAGTTGGAAACGGTATCTCTTTAATTATCACAGCAGGTATTATTGCTAATTTACCTAGCGCCTTTGTAAGTACTCTTCAACTAGGTAGAACTGGTGAATTAAGTATAGCTTTTATACTTGCAATTATTATTTTAATTTTTTTATTAATAATTTTTATAGTTTTTATAGAAAAAGGACAAAGGAGATTGCCAGTACAATATCCTAAGAGGCAAGTTGGTAACAAAATTTATGGAGGACAAAGCTCTCATTTGCCATTAAAGATTAATACCGCAGGAGTTATCCCAGTTATTTTTGCTTCTTCAATATTATTATTGCCTAATACAATGTCAGGTTTTGGTGCTGGATCATCGAGTGATATATTCATTATGATATCTAGCTATTTGGGTCGCGGTCAGCCTCTTTATTTATTATTTTATGCTGCAATGATAATTTTTTTTGGTTTTTTTTATACCAGTATTGTTTTTAATCCTGATGAACAAGCAGAAAATTTGAGAAAGTATGGTGGTTTTATTCCTGGAATAAGACCTGGTGAAAATACAGCATTATATATAGAATACGTTCTTACAAGATTAACAACTATAGGAACAATATATTTAGCTTTTGTTGCTCTTCTACCCGAATTCTTACTTTCTAGAACCTCAATACCGTTTTATTTGGGAGGAACAGCCTTACTAATAGTTGTAGTTGTAATGATTGATTTTATTACGCAAGTTCAGTCCCATTTATTTCAACATCAATACGAAAATCTTCTTAAAAAAACAAAACTAAAAGGCAGAAGATAAATAATTTGAAAAATATTATTTTATTTGGTCCACCTGGCGCAGGTAAAGGTACACAAGCCAAAATAATATCAAGTGAATATAATATCTCACATTTATCTACCGGGGACATATTAAGATCTAAAATTCAGGAAGCTGATGAACTCGGATTAAAAGTTAAAGATATAATAAATAGCGGAAACTTAGTTTCTGATGATATACTAAATTCTATTGTTGCAGAAAAAATATTAAATAAAAACAGTAATGGCTTTTTGCTAGATGGATATCCTAGGACATTAGAGCAATCTTTTTTTTTAACAAAACTTTTAGAAAAGAACTCTATAAATATTAATTATATCTTCTGTATAAATATAAGTTTTGAAATTATAAAAAAAAGAATAATTAAAAGATCTAAGGAAGAAGGTAGAAAAGATGACAATCTAGATGTGATTGAAAAAAGGTACCTTTTATATTTAGACACAACTCAAAAAGTTTGTGATTATTTTAGAGATTTGAAAAAAGATATTTATTTTGAATTCAATGGTGATGATGAGGTATCAAACATTACTTCTAAAATTAAAAAAATAATGGAAACTTAAGCATTTTCAATATAAAATGGGCATTTCTATACTTGACTAATACCTTATTATTCATGTATTGACCCTCATTCATTTTACATATTAATATGGCTAGAATATCAGGTGTTAACATTCCAACAAATAAAAAAGTGCATATAGCTCTTACTTATATCTATGGTATTGGGAAAAAAACCGCTTCCAATATATGCAACACCGCTTCAATAGATATTTCTAAAAGAGTAAGTGAATTGAATGATGATCAACTAAATAAGATAAGAGAACTGATTGATGATAAATACTCTGTCGAAGGAGATCTACGGCGTAAAATTTCTCTTGATATTAAAAGATTAAACGACCTAGGTTGTTACAGAGGCTTGCGTCATAGAAAAAAACTTCCAGTAAGGGGTCAGAGAACACATACTAATGCAAGAACTAGGAAAGGTAAAGCAGTAGCAATTGCCGGAAAGAAGAAAGTAACTAAAGGGTAGTATGGTTGATAAGAAAAAAAATAAAATTAAAAAAAAGATAACTAATGGTGTTGCTCATATTTTATCCACTTTTAACAATACAATTATTACAATTTCTGATGAAAAAGGTAATGCTTTAGCATGGTCTTCAACAGGACATAAGGGTTTTAAAGGTTCAAGAAAATCTACACCTTATGCTGCTCAGATTACAGCAGAAGATGTTGGAAACAAAGCTAAGGAATTCGGTGTTAAGTCATTAAAGGTTGAAGTATCTGGACCTGGTTCAGGAAGAGAGTCTGCACTTAGATCTTTACAATCAATTGGTTATATTATTACTTCAATTAAGGATGTAACACCAATTCCCCATAATGGATGTAGACCTAGAAAAAGAAGAAGAGTTTAAACAAAAGGAGCCTTGAGTGTTACAAAAAAATTGGACCGAGCTTATCAAACCAAGTAAAATGGATGTGAACGTTGAGCAAAATAATGGAAGAAAAGGTATTTTAACAGCAGAACCACTAGAAAGAGGTTTTGGACAAACATTAGGAAATTCAATCAGAAGGATTTTATTATCATCTCTCCAAGGGGCAGCAATTACCTCTATTAAAATTAAAGGTGTAGTTCACGAATTTTCAACAATTCCTGGAGTTAAAGAAGACCTTACTGATATTCTTCTTAATTTAAAAGCTGTTGCCGTAAAAGTACATTCTCAAGGATTAAAAAAAATGTATCTAAAATCTTCTGGTTCAGGTGAACTTAGAGCAGGCAACTTTGAAACAGATTCAGAAACAGAAATAATGAACCCTAATCAACTAATTATGACACTTGATCAAAATGCTGAAATTGAGATTGAAGCAAATGTTGAAACAGGTAAAGGATATGTTTCAGCTGAAGTCGCAGAAGATGAAAACAAAATAATTGGTGAAATTAAATTAGATGCTATGTTTAGCCCGGTAATTAAAACATCATATAAAGTTGAAAATAGTAGGGTAGGTCAAGTAACAGATTATGATAAACTAATTTTTGAAGTAGAAACAAACGGAGTCATAAGTCCCGATGATGCTATCGCACTAGCAGCCAGAATCCTTCAAGATCAATTACAACCATTTATTAATTTCGACGAACCTGAAGTTCTTCCTGACCAAGATCAATCAGAAAAACTATCTTTTAATTCCAACTTACTCAAAAAAGTAGAAGAATTAGAACTTTCTGTTAGATCAGCTAACTGTCTAAAAAATGACAATATAATTTATATTGGTGATCTTGTTCAAAAATCAGAGTCAGAGATGTTAAGAACACCAAATTTTGGAAGAAAATCTTTGAATGAAATCAAAGAGGTTTTGCAACAAATGGAGCTAAACCTTGGAATGTCAGTACCTGATTGGCCTCCAGATAATATTGATGAGCTTGCTAAAAAATATGAGGATCCATTTAATAAATAATAAAAGATGAAACATAATATCAAAAATAAAAAACTCAATAAAAATTCTTCACACAGAAAAGCTATGTTTATGAATATGTCTAATGCTCTTATCAAGCATGAGCAAATAACCACTACACTGGCAAAAGCCAAAGAACTAAGGAGATTTGTCGAAAAAATCATAACTTTAGGAAAAAATGGAGATTTAATATCTAGAAGAAAAACTATTTCAATTTTACAAGATAATAAAATGACAAAAAAAGTTTTTGATGTTTTAGCTGATAGATACAAAAATAGATTTGGAGGTTATACTCGAATTATTAAATTGGGTAACAGATTTGGTGATAATGCTCCAACTGCAGTTATTGAATTTGTAGATCGAGATGAAAACGCTAAAGGTCTTGATAGTGGACCTATTATAGAAAAAAAATCTACTGAAGAAGTAGAGGAACAACCTCAAGCTTAAATATATTGTTTAACTTAATGTTAGTCGCCACTGGTGGTGCATTAGGCGCAATACTCAGATATCTTTTAACAAATATTAGCAAATCAATGTTTGCATCTAGTGTTTATGGTACCATTTCTGTGAATATATTAGGTTCTTTTTTAATTGGATATTTTATAACATCTAATATTGGAAACAATTTATCTGAAAATTTTGTTAAATTTTTTTTAATTATCGGCCTTTTAGGATCTTTTACAACTTTTTCTGCATTTTCTTATGAAGTCGTCGATCTAATAAATTCAAAAAAATATATTTCATCATTTACTTATATTTTTATTTCAATTTTTATTTGTATATTCTCAGCATATTTAGGAACCTTGTTAAATAAGTTTTGATTTGATTAAAAACATTAAAATTTTGAATAATTTGAATCAAAGACTAGATAAATATCTTAAAAACAAATACACGTCTTTGACACAAGGATTCATTGAGAAAAATATAAGAAAAAAAAATATTTTAATTAATAACTCAATAACTAAAGCAAACTATCTAGTTAAACTTAATGATGAGCTTAAAATATTAAATTTTCATGAGGCACTATATAAAAATAAAATAATTTTTAAAAAAAATATTAAAATACCTAAAGAAATTTTAAATCAATTCAAAAGATCAATAAAATTTGAAAACAACGATTTTATTGTTTTAGATAAATGGCCACAAATATCTACTCAAGGAGGAAGTAAAATAAATATTTCAA
Source organism: uncultured Alphaproteobacteria bacterium (assembly GCA_902518705.1). Taxonomy (GTDB): domain Bacteria; phylum Pseudomonadota; class Alphaproteobacteria; order HIMB59; genus CACPNW01. The sequence goes on from CABYHW010000008.1 coordinate 5,585, forward strand.
TAGATCATATAATCAAAAATATTAATTCACAATATAGGATAGTACATAGACTCGATAAAGAAACATCAGGACTTCTTTTAATTGCTAAAAATCTTAATTATGCCAAAAAGCTATCTTATCTTTTCAAACAAAAAGAGATTACTAAATATTATATTGCTTTATGTGAAGGAAATCCAAAAAATAATTATTCTCAAGTCACATTACAAATTAAAAATAAAAGACTTAAAATTGAAAATACTCTAACAAATTATAAATTGTTAAATAAAAATAAAGGTATATCTTCAATTTTATTTAATCCTCAAACTGGAAAAACCCATCAACTTAGAATAGTATCTAAAAATCTTGGATGTCCAATAGTCGGGGATCAAAAATATAATATTCATTCTAAGTTTTCAAAAGAAAAGTTGATGTTACATGCAATTGCACTAAAATTTGAAGTGAATACAAAGAAGTTTGAATTTATTTCAAAATTACCGGATCATTTTCTAAGCTTTGTAAAAAAAAATAACTTAAAAATTAGTAAAGATTTAAAAGAATATTTAAATAGTTTTTAATTTTTCTAAAAAAATTTTTTTAAATTTATTATCAAATTCAGATTGTTCTAATTTAATACCTAATTCTTCCATTGATGTATTTTTATACTCTTTTAAGCCACAGGAATGAATATAATTATAATATTTAAGATCAGGATTAATATTAAAACTTAACCCATGGTATGTAATCCATTTTTTAATTCGTAATCCAATTGCACCAATTTTTTTTTCTTTATCAAATGAAATATTATTACTTTTAGTTACCCAAACACCTACCCTGTCTTTGAAGGTTTGTGCTTCAATATTATAGTTTGCTAAAAAGGAAATAAGTGAATTTTCAATTATTGTAATAAATTTTCTAATATCTTTATTTTTGTTATTTAAATTTAACATAAAATAAACAATTCTTTGACCTGGACCGTGATAGGTTGTTTTTCCTCCGCGATTAGATTTTATGACGTCAATTACAGTTGAATTTAATATCTCATCTTTTGAAGCACTTGTTCCTTGGGTAAAGATATGATGATGATTTAGAAACCATAATAATTCTTGAGATTTATTCTTACTTATATCTTCAACTCTAGATTCCATAAGCATTACAGCTTCATCATAATTAATTTCATTATTGGATATTTTAATTTCAATCTGTTGCATAATATATTTTACTTTATTGATAGTTAATATCCTATCTGATATTTAATTCTACTATATATGCGGCTGTGGCGGAATTGGTATACGCGCAGCGTTGAGGTCGCTGTGGGATTTATCCCGTGGAAGTTCAAGTCTTCTCAGCCGCACCAATTGATATGGACGAAATTATTATAAAAAAAGATCAGGGCTCTTCACCTAAATCTGTTGAATTAGTATCCGATTTTTTAGAAAATTATAAATATGATAAAGTTTTATCTTATTTAAAAGATATACATAATGCAGATATTGCAGACATTCTTCAAAATTTAGATCCAGTTTTAAGACTAAGTCTTTTGAATATAATTGATAAAGATTTTGATCCTGAAATTTTAACTCATTTAAATGATAGTGTTAGAGAAGAAATAATAGAAACTTTGGATATAAAACAATTAGCTAATAATGCTAAAAGTTTAGATACTGATGATGCTGTCGACTTAGCAGAAGATTTAGAGGAAAAAGATCAGACTATATTCTTAGAAAATTTAGATAAAGAAGAACGAACTTTGGTTGAAGAAGGATTAAAGTATCCCGAAGATTCTGCTGGAAGATTAATGCAAAGACAGTTTGTTGCTGTTAATCAATCATGGAATGTTGGTCAAGCAATTGATTATTTGAGAAATAACAAACTAAAACTACCTGAAGATTTCTATGATATTTATTTAATTAATAACGACCAAGAAGCAAAAGGTGTTGTTCCTTTAGGAAGGTTAATGGGTTCAAAAAGAGAAGTAGAATTAAACTCAATAACAAATAAAGATTTAAGATTAATTGATGTAAATACAGATCAGGAAGATGTAGCCTTATTATTTAATAAATATGGATTGGTTAGTGCTCCTGTTATCAATAATCGAAAAAAAATTATTGGATCAATTACAGTTGATGATGTTGTTGAGGTTATAGAAGAAGAAAGAGAGGAAGATATTTTAAAACTTGGAGGTGTTGATCATACAGATTTATATGAGTCTGTTATTTCTACAACAAAATCAAGAATTTCATGGTTAATTGTAAATTTAATGACAGCAGTCGTAGCTTCAATAGTTATAGGTTTGTTTGAAGCTGCTATAGAAAAAGTAGTAGCCTTAGCAATTTTAATGCCAATAGTAGCCTCTATGGGCGCTAATGCTGGTACTCAAACTTTAACAGTTGCAGTGAGAGCTATTGCTGTAAAAGAACTAACAACTAGTAATGCGCTAAAAATAATAATCAAAGAAACTCTCATTGGCGGTATAAATGGTATCATATTCGCTGTTATAATATCTTTAATTTCTATTTATTGGTTCGATAATTTGCTGTTGGGTTTAATAATAGGTCTTGCTATGATACTAAATTTACTAATTGCTGGTTTTTCAGGAATTGTAATACCACTAGTTTTAGATAAACTTAAAATTGATCCCGCTTTAGCATCTGCAGTAATTTTGACTACAATAACAGATGTATTTGGCTTTCTTTCTTTTCTTGGATTAGCAACTTTATTTTTAATTTAATCTGAGTTATTTAAGTTAAATCAATGCTTAAAAAAAATGAACTGATAGATTACTTTTATAAAGGAATCAAAAATAAGAATGATTTACGCATAGGAGTAGAACACGAGAAATTTGTTCTAAAAAAAGACAGTTTATATCAATTGTCTTATGAAGAGCCCAATGGCATAAAAGATATTCTTTTAAAATTTGTAAATAAGGGATGGAAACCAAAGTATGATGATAAAAATACTACAATAATTGCACTAGAAAGATTTGGTGAAAGTATAACTTTAGAACCAGGTGGTCAGATCGAATTATCTGGAGCACAATTAAAAAATATCCATCAAACCTGTACTGAAACTAATAGACATTTAAAAGAACTAAAAGATATTGGTGAAGAATTTGGCTTTATATTATTAGGATTAGGCGTTGAGCCAAGTTTATCTCTTGATGAATTTCCTTGGATGCCAAAACAAAGATATTCAATAATGAAAAAATATATGCCCAAAGTTGGTACTCTGGGACATCACATGATGAAACGCACATGTACAAACCAAGTAAATTTGGATTATCATTCCGAAGAAGATATGATTGTTAAGTATCGATTAATGTTAAATCTTGAAGGTATAGCAACTGCAATATTTTCTAATTCACCTTTTGATCAAAAAAAAGTTTCTAAATATAAGAGTTTAAGATCTCATTTTTGGCATTACACAGACAAAGATAGAACAGGGTTATTGCCATTTGTTTTTGATAAAGATTTTAATTTTGAAAAATATGCGGAGTATGCTCTAGATATACCAATGTATTTTGTAATTAAAAATCATAAATATATAAATATGACAAATTATACTTTTAGAGATTTTATGAAAAATAATATTTCTAAAGATTTAAACATTGAACCTACTATAGAAGATTGGGTAAACCATTTATCAACTCTATTTCCTCAAGTTAGATTAAAGCAATTCCTAGAAATTCGTTCTATGGATGCATGTTCATGGGATTTAATATGTTCTCAGCCTGCTTTTTGGATTGGTATTTTATACAATGATGAAGCTATTGATAAAACAAATGAAATTGTTGAAGGTTGGACTCAAAATGATAGAAATTTAATAAATAATTTAGCCCCACTAGAAGGTTTACAAACAAAATTTAAAAATAGTGATCTTTTAGATATTGCTCAAAAATTGTTTGAAATTTCAAAATCAGGTTTAGATAAAAGAAATATTCTAGTAAAAAATGAAAAATATAACGAAACATTTTATCTAAAAGATTTAGAACAAAATCTATCAAATGGTCATTCACCAGCTGATTTATTAATCAATAAATATAATGGTAAATGGAAAAAAAATATAAAAAAAATATATGAGGAAGAAATTTTCTAATGAAAAAAAGTATAGCAATCCAAATGGATAATATTGAAGCAATTGATTATGAATTCGATACATCTTTTTTAATAGGTTATGAGGCACAAGAAAGAGGTTATGATATTTTTTATTACAATCCAAAAGATTTATTCATAAAAGAAAATACTATTCAAGCGTCTGGATATTATTTAGAGCTACATCTAGACGAAAAAAATTATTTTAATTTTAAATCTAATGCAATAATTGCCAAATTAGAGGATTTTCAATTTGTCTTTTTAAGACAGGACCCTCCTTTTGATATGAATTATATTACATCGACTTATATTTTGGACTTACTTCCATCTTCAACAATTGTTGTAAATGATCCAACAGCAGTTAGAAATTCTACTGAAAAATTATTTACATTTAATTTTAAAGAATTTATGCCACCCACTTTGGTAACAAAAGATATAAAAATTATTGAAGAATTTTTAGATAAAGAAGAAGATATTATAACCAAACCACTTTATGGTAATGGAGGAGAGGGTATACATAGATTTGATAAAACTAATTTCAATTCTAAAATGTTAGAGGAATATTTATACTTGCCTATAATGGTACAAAAATTTATCAATGAGATAGAGCATGGTGACAGGAGAATTATTTTTTTCGATGGTGAATATTTTGGTTCAGTTGCCAGAATACCACAAGAAGGTAATTTAAAGGCAAATTTTCATGCTGGCGGTAAGGCAAGTAAAACTGACCTAGTTTATAGGGACCAAGAAATTATCAAAAATTTGGGACCAAAACTAAAAGAACATAATCTCTTTTTTGTTGGAATTGATATAATTGGAAATTATCTAACAGAAATAAATGTTACTTCACCTACAGGATTGAAGCAAATTAACGCATTAAATAATGTAAAATTAGAGAAAGATTTTTGGGATAAGCTTGAAGCAAAATATAAATTAGTTTAATTATAATTTTTAAAGGAAAACATATGCACAAAAATAGAATTTTAATACACAAACTAAAAAATTTTGAAAATATAAATTCAAATTTTCTTATAATAACATTGATGTTATTTGGTTCAATTTTATTAGCAATTTCCGCTAAAGTTCAAGTACCATTTTGGCCAGTGCCAATGACAATGCAGACGTTTGTCATATTCTTAATAGGAATGACATATAGTGTAAGATTATCTTTTGCTACAGTTGCTTTTTACCTTTTTCAAGGAGCTATAGGTCTTCCTGTTTTTGCAGCCGGTGGTGGAGTTGCCTATTTAGTTGGGCCAACGGCAGGATATCTTTATGGTATGTTATTTGCATCTATCGTTATAAGTTATTTAGCAAATTTAGGTTTCAGCAAAACATATTTCAAAGCTACAGTATCTCTACTAATTGGTTCTGCTATTATATTTTCATTTGGCATCATCTATCTTGGTTATATTATTGGTTTCGAAAAAGCAGTAGCTGCTGGTCTTTTACCATTTATTCCAAGTGAATTGTTTAAAATTGCATTAGCAGTTTCTTTGATCCCAACTTTACAAAAAATTATTACAAAATAATAATTAATGAAAATAGGTATTGATGTAGGCGGTACCAAAACTGAGGGTATTCTATTAGATCCAAATGGAACTGAAATAGATAGAAAAAGAATTAATACTGAAAAAAATTATGATGGAACAATTAATGGAATAGTCTCCATTATAAATCATTTTGAAGATAAGCATGGTAAAGCAGAATCTGTTGGTATGGGAATGCCAGGGGCCATATCAAATGATACAGCTTTAATTAAAAATGCTAATTCTATATGGTTAAATGGTAAACCATTTAAGCAAGATTTGGATAAAATTCTTAATAGAAATATTAATCTAGAAAATGATGCTAATTGTTTCACACTGTCCGAAGCAGTAGATGGAGCAGGTAAAGGTTATCAAGTTGTTTTTGGAGTAATCATCGGAACAGGTGTTGGTGGTGGTATTAGCATTGATCAAAAAGTTATAAGAGGGCGAAATAGTATAAGCGGGGAATGGGGCCATATAGTACTGCCAGGTAGAACTGAAGAAGAAAAAAAATATGTAAAAAAATGTTATTGTGGGAAAAATGGTTGTTTAGAAACTTACATATCTGGCCCAGGATTTTCATCGGCTTATAATTTGCGTTTCAATAAAAATTATAATTCACATCAGATATTAGAGGGTTTTATTAATAATGAAGAAAATAGTATTTTTGCACTAAATCAATATATTGATCATTTAGCTAGAGGTTTATCTGTTGTATGTAATATCCTTGATCCAGATGTAATAGTTTTGGGTGGTGGTATGTCCAATATAGATTTTATTTATGAAAATATAAATGATACTTTAAAAAAATATGTTTTTACTGATACGCTAGAAACTAAAGTTGTTAAAAATGTTTATGGGGATTCAAGTGGTGTAAGGGGAGCTGCTTGGCTCTCTTAAATACCGCCCATTGAAATATATTTTATAGTTAAATAATCATCAAGGCCATATCGAGAACCTTCTCTTCCCATTCCTGATTCTTTTACACCCCCAAAAGGAACTTCTGCAATTGTTGGTAGTCCATTATTAATAGATACAATGCCATACTCAAGTGCTTCGGCAACTCTCCAAATTCTTCCTATGTCTCTTGAATAGAAATATGAAGCTAATCCATAAGGAGTATCATTAGCCATTTTAATCACTTCATCATCACTAGAAAATTTATAAAGAGGAGCAACAGGTCCAAATGTTTCTTCAAAAGTTATTTTTGCCTTTGTAGATACATTAGAGAGAACAGTTGGTTGATAGAAATTCCCACCAAGCGAATGCACATCTCCACCAATTGCTATTTTAGCTCCTGTATTAACTGCGTCTTGTACATGATCAACTACTTTTTCTAAAGAGGATTGATCAATTAAAGGACCAGATGTAATTCCATCTTCAAGTCCATTGCCCACTGTTATTTTACTGACTTCATTTGTAAATTTTTCCAGGAATTCATCATAAATATTTTCATGCACAAATATTCTATTTGAACAAATACATGTTTGACCACTATTTCTAAATTTACTTTGAAGAGCTCCTGCAACAGCTTCATCCATATCTGCATCATCAAAAACAATAAATGGTGCGTGACCACCAAGTTCCATAGAAACTTTTTTTACTGTTGAGGCACTTTGCTCTAAAAGTATCTTTCCAACCTCCGTAGATCCAGTAAAAGAAATTTTTCTAACAATAGGATTGCTTGTTAGTTCTTTACCAATTTCACTTGCCGATCCAGTTATTACATTAAATACACCATCTGGAAAACCAGCTTCCTTAGCAAGTACTGCTACAGCTAATGCTGAATAGGGTGTCTGGCTTGCTGGTTTAACAACAGTAGTACAACCTACTGCTAAAGCGGCTGCACATTTTCTTGTTATCATTGAATTTGGAAAATTCCATGGAGTTATTGCTCCAACAACACCAACAGGTTGTTTAATTATTACAATTCTTTTTCCAGGTCTTGGGTCAGGAACTATGTCACCATAAACTCTTTTTGCTTCTTCAGCATAGAATTCAATATATGAAGCACCCATTAGTATTTCACCCTTTGCTTCAGCTAGAGGTTTACCTTGCTCAATAGTCATGATTTTAGCTAAATCATCTGCATTTTCTGTAATTAGTTCCCCCCATTTTTTAAGAATGACTGATCTTTCTTTCGCAGTAGTTTCTTTCCAAGTTTGGAAAGCAGTATTAGCATCATCTACAGCTTTTTTAGTCTCTAAAACTGAGCATTTTGGGACATTGCCAATAATTTCAAGAGAGGCTGGATTATTTACCTGTAGAGTTTCTCCTGAAGAACTGTCAACCCATTTCCCATTTATAAAACATTTTTGTTTAAAGAGTGATTTGTTATTTAATTCCATATGTTTTAATTATAATGCATAGTTTTAAATTAAGGAAAAAATAATGACAATAGTTAATTCTTGGAATGAATGGGATCCATTAAAGCATGTTATAGTTGGAGCAGTTGAAAATGCCAACATACCTCCAATGGAACCAGCGCTTGAGCCAAAAATTAGTAAAGATAGTGGTATGGCAGGATCTCACGGACCACGTTCAAAAGAGTCAATTGATAAAGCAAATATACAATTAGAAAACTTTGTTAAAATTTTAAATTCTCTAAATATAAAAGTTGATAGACCAACACCAATTGACTTTTCTCAGAGTATCGAGACGCCCGATTGGTCTAATGATGGTATGTTTGGTTGTATGCCTCCAAGAGATGTTATTCTCACTGTAGGAAATGAAATGCTGGAAGCACCAATGTCTTATAGATGTAGATGGTTTGAGTATCTTGCCTATAGACCTTTACTTGAAAAATATTATTCAGAAGATAAAAATATGAGATGGGAATCGGCACCTAAACCAAGATTAACAAATCAATCTTATAAGTCTAATTATCTTCCTGAAGGCATAACGGAAGAAGAACGATATAAAAAAATTGAAAATAGAGACATGATATTGACAGAAAAAGAACCACTTTTTGATGCGGCAGAAATTTTACGCTTTGGAAAAGATCTTTTTTATCATAACAATTTTACATCAAATTTAAGCGGTTTAGATTGGTTAAGAAGACATTATCCAAATCATCGTGTTCATCAAATTAATTTACCAGGTGATTTAATTCCAACTCACATAGATGCATGTTTTACTCCTATTAAACCAGGAGTTATAATCATTAATCCGAATAGAAAAATATCATCAGAGCAAAGAAAAATTTTCGATGATAATAAATGGGAAATTCATGAGGCAGCACCTTCCATTCATAATAGTCCACCACCTATGTGTTATTCATCAATCTGGTTATCAATGAACGTTTTAATAATTGATCCTAAAACTATATGTGTTGAAGCCACTGAAGAAAAAATGATTAAACAAATGGAAAGTTTTGGATTGGATGTTATTCCAGTTCCTTTTAGGGATGTTTATGCATTTGGGGGTAGTTTACATTGTGCCACTACTGATGTTCATAGAGAGGGTGAGTGTGAGGATTATTTTCCAAATCAATAATGTATAGTTTTAATCAAAATAACGTTAAAGCCAATTTACATGATACAAAATTTTCTAGAATTGGTGTAATTACACTATCGACTGATTTTACAATTGAGCAAGATTTTAGAAAAATTTGTCATAATTTACCAGTTGACCTATTTTTTAATAGGATACCTTTTTTAAATCCTCTAACTCATGAAAATTATATAAAGATGGCTGATCATCTTACAGAAATAACAAATCAAATATTACCCAATGAGAAAATACAAGTTGTAGCGTATGGATGTACTTCGGGCACTATTGAAATTGGTGAAAAAAGAATAAGATTTGAAATCTTCAAAGCTAAACCTGATGCTTTAATTACCACACCTATTACATCAGCTGTCAAAGCACTTAAATTGTTAAATCATAAAAAAATTGCTGTTCTTACCCCTTATCCAAAAGATGTGAATATTAAAGTTTACAAATATTTAATTGATAGTGGATTTGAAATTAAATCATTCAGTTCATTTAATTTAAATTATGATTCCGAAATTGCCAAAGTTACTCATGATAGTTTAATACAAACAATTTCCTCAATTGATTTAACAGATGTTGATAGTATTTTTGTTTCTTGTACTGCATTAAAAGTAATTGATATTATCGAAAAATTGGAATCAAAATTAAGCACAGATATCATTTCAAGTAATCAAGCTATTATTTGGGATTCATTAAGATTGTCTAATATTAATAAAAAAATTGATGGTTATGGTAACCTATTTAAATTACATTAAATAGGGATTAAATTGATTACACTTCAACAAATACAAGATGCACATAAGAAAATTTTACCTTATGTTAATTATACACCATTAATTAATTCTAATTTCTTATCAAAAAGTAATACAGTAAAACTAAAGTTAGAAAATTTTCAAATCACTGGTTCATTTAAGTTAAGAGGTGCCGTTAATAAGCTACTTTCTTTAAGTGAAGATGACAAGAACAAAGGAGTCATCGCAGTTTCTACAGGCAATCATGGCAAAGGCGTTGCTTATGCTTCAAAGGTATTGGGCATTCAATCAACAATATATATGTCTTCAATGGTTCCAGAATATAGAAAAGAGGCTATTGAAAAATTAGGAGCAAAAGTAGAAATTATTGGAAAGAATAGTGATGAAGCTGATTTACATGCTAAACAAATTGCGAAAGAAAAAAATATCTCATTAATTCACCCCTTTGATGATGAAGACATTATTATAGGTCAAGGTACAGTTGGGCTTGAAATGCTTACTGAATTTCCTGAAGTTGATACTGTAATTATACCAACATCTGGTGGCGGTCTTATATCTGGAATAGCACAAGCTATTAAACTTCAAAAACCTGACACAAAAATTATTGCCGTATCTATGGAAAGAGGTCCTTCAATGTATGAAAGTCTAAAAAAAGGCAGACCCGTTGATGTAGAGGAAACTGAAACTTTAGCTGATTGTCTAGGGGGTAGTATTGGCTTAGATAATAAATTTACATTTAATATTGTACAACAATACGTTGATGACTTTGTTTTAGTAAGTGAAGAAAAAATAGCTGAGGGAATTAGAATAAATTTTTTAGAACATAAAATTGTATCTGAAGGTGCTGCAGCAACAAGTGTAATGGTTGTTAAAGAAAAACTAACATCACACTTAGGAAAAAATATAATCTGTTTAATTTGTGGTGGAAATATTGACTCGGAATTGTTTAACAAAGTTTTAAGTCATGCTCATCCTTAATAAAAATGATATTATTCAACATGTAGATTTGAATAAAAATCTCATACCAATAATAGAGGAGGCTTTTATAAGTTTATCAAAAGGATTGGTAATGATGCCACCTATAATGAGAATTGATATTGAAAAATATCATGGTGAATCTGATGTTAAAGCTGCATACGTTGAGGGTCTTGATAGTTTTGCAATAAAAATCGCTTCAGGTTTTTTCAATAATCCAAAACTTGGTCTGCCATCTAGTAATGGACTGATGGTTTTATTAGATTCAAAGACTGGAGTTGTAAAATCTGTTCTATTGGATGAAGGCTATCTTACAGATACTAGAACAGCTATAGCAGGAGCAATAGCTACAAAATATTTATCAAATCAAAATGCTAATTCTGTTGGTATTATTGGAGCTGGAATTCAAGCCAAATTACAACTTCAAGCAATAATGTTAGTTAGAAAAATAAAAAAAATAATAGTCTGGACAAGAGATGAGACAAAAGCAAACCAATTTATAGAAGGTTTTAAAGATTTAGATTTAGATTTGAATGTAGCTTCTTCTTGCAAGGAGTTGGCAAGCTTATCAGAAATTATCGTTACTACGACTCCTAGTAAAAAACCGCTTTTGGAATTTGATTGGATAATTAAAGGAACTCACATAACAGCAATGGGATCAGATGCAGAACAAAAAAACGAATTAGATCCTCAGATATTAAAACATTGCGATCAATATGTACCTGACAATCAATTACAGACAAGTGTTTTGGGTGAATTACATCATGCTTTAAAACAAAATATAATTTCTTCTAAAGAAAAATTTAATGAACTTGGCGATATTATTAACGATCCAAGCTTAGGAAGAAAAAATAAAGAAGATATAACAATATGTGATTTGACAGGAACTGGTGTACAAGATACTGCAATAGCAAGATTTGCTTATAATCTTTGTAAAACAAATAATTTAGGCATCAAAATTTAATTTATGAGTCAAGCAATAATAAAAAAAACGTCTGATTACTTCAAATCAAAAGGAGTAGTCTTGCCGAGTATAAGTGAACTTCAAGACCCTCAAATTATTAATGATGATATTAAAAATTCTCTAAAAAAAATAAATAATAATGATATCAATCCTCTTAACCTCTTTAGAGTTCATTGGTTTAATAAAAGAGATCAATCAGGTTTTGGAAATGAGCCTGAATATATTGTGGTTCCAACAGAATTCACAGGTGTTAAGGCAAAGATAATTGTAAATATGGGACGATATTTTCCCTTAATAACAGCTCATAAAGTTTTGGCAGCTTATGGTTGTTTGCTTCCAAGAATATTAAATGGCACTTTTGATTATGAAAAACATAAAGCAGTTTGGCCTTCTACAGGAAATTATTGTAGGGGCGGAGTAGCAATATCTCGGATAATGGGTCTTAATAGTATTGCAATACTTCCTGAAGGAATGAGTAATGAGAGATTTGAATGGTTGAATAATTGGGTTGAAGATAAAAAAAATATCATAAAGACAAAAGGCACAGAAAGTAATGTTAAAGAAATTTACGATGCTTGTAATGAATTAAAAAAAGATAATCAAAATGATATCATAAATCAATTTGATGAGTATTATAATTACAGTATTCATCGTTCTATAACGGGTCCATCTTTTGAAAAATCATTTCTTAAAGTTAAAGGTAGCAGTAATTTAACTCCTAGGTTTTACGTAAGTGCTTCAGGATCAAGTGGTACTCTAGCAGCAGGAGATTATCTTAAAGATAAATTACAGACGAAGATTGCAGTTGTTGAAGCTTTGGAGTGCCCAACTTTGCTTCATGGAGGTTATGGTGAACATAATATACAAGGAATTGGTGACAAACATGTTCCCCTGATTCATAATGTAATGAATACAGATTTTGTCGTAGATGTTTCTGAACAAGCTACCAATAATCTAAATATGATTTTTAATACTGAAATAGGAAAAAAGTTTTTAATTGAGAAAAAAAATTTTGAGCCTGATTTTGTTTCACGACTTCCTGAATTTGGCTTTTCAGCAATAGCAAATATATTGGCATCAATAAAACTAGCTAAATATATGGATTTAAATAGTGATGACGCAATTATAACGGTCGCTACAGATGGTGCAGATTTATACATGTCAGAGTTGAACAAGACCATTGCTGATTTTAAAAATAATTATGATGAAATAGTTTGTGCTGAACTATTTGGAAAACACTTATCAGGAATATCTACTGATAATATGTTAGAACTTTCTTACATGGATAAGAAAAGAATATTTAATTTAGGGTATTTTACTTGGGTAGAGCAACAAGGTGTAAGTCTTGAAGAATTTGAAAAAAGAAAAGATCAAAAATTTTGGAATTCACATTATGAATATATGCTTTCTCTAGACAATAAGATTAAAGAATTTAATAGTATGTAGGTTATGAAAACTCAGTCATTACATAACCAATTAGTAGAATGGCGTCATGATCTTCATATGCACCCACAATTAAGTTTTGAAGAAGAGTATGCTGCAGCAAAAGTGTCAACACTTCTAAAAGAGTTTGGAATAGAAGTTCATTCTGGTATTGCCAGAACTGGAGTAGTTGGGATTTTAAAAAAAGGAAATAGTTCAAAATCAATAGGTATAAGAGCTGACATGGATGCTCTTCCTATACATGAAACTAATAAGTTTAGTTATAAGTCTAAGTTTGATAACAGAATGCATGCATGTGGACATGATGGTCACACAACAATGTTATTAGGTGCAGCAAAATATTTATCAGAAAAAGGTAACTTTAACGGTACGGTATATTTTATTTTTCAACCTGATGAAGAGAATACATTCGGTGCAAGAACAATGATAGATGAAGGATTGTTTGATAAATTTAGCATTGATGAAGTTTACGCTATGCACAATATTCCCAACATGGAAATTGGAACATTTGGTACAAGAAATGGAGCTATTACAGCCAGCGAAAATTTATTTGAAATTGAAATAAAAACTAAAGGTGGGCACGCTGCATTACCTCATATGGGGGTAGATGCAATAACTGTTGGTTCTCAAATAGCTGTAGCACTTCAATCGATAGTGTCTAGGAAATTAAATCCAGCAGACAATGGTATAGTGTCTATTACCGAATTTATAACCGATGGTAAAAAAAATATTCTGCCAGGTATGGTAAAAATGACTGGTGACGCGAGAGCTTTATCAAAAGAAACAAATGAAAAAATTGCTTCAAAAATGTTACAAATTGTCGAAGGGATTTGCAATGCACATGGTGTTAATGGTAGTGTTACATATGAAACAGCCTGTCCTGTAACTTTTAATTCAAAAAATCAAACTGAGTCTGCAACAAAAGCTGCAGTTTCTTTACTTGGTAGTGATAAATGTAATGGTAATATAGAACCACGTTTATTCTCAGAAGATTTTTCCGTTATGGCAAATGAAAAACCTGGCTGCTTTGTTTTAATGGGTAACGGAACATCAGAGCAGCATTCCAGACCTTTACATGCTGATAATTATGATTTTAATGACGAATTATTAGTCATAGGTTCTTCATATTGGACTGAATTGGTAGAACAACAATTAAAATAAATGTTTTCTGAAAACTTAAATAAACTGAAGAAAAAAATGTCTGAGAACAATATTGATCTCTCAATTATAACTGATGATGACTCGATATATTATTTCACAGGATACCATGACTTCCTTCATATGGATTTTTATCGACCAACATTATTAGTTGTTTCAAATGATCATAAAACTTATTTAATTACACCTCTTCTTGATTTTTTATTAGTACCAGAATTTTGTCCTGTAGATATGGTTGAAACATGGAATGATGGTATTGGAAATGAATGGAGAGAATTATTACCTCAAATCATCAATCAGCATAAAAATATTTTTATTGAAAAATTTAAAATTAACCCAATGGTTAAGAGTTATTTAGACGAATTACTTCAAGACCATCCTGGGGATTTAACCAAATTAATAGATAATATAAGAATGATTAAATCTAATCATGAATTGAATATAGCTCGTCATGCCGGCGAAGTTGGTATGGCTATGATTGAGGCAGCAAAAAAAACAATTGGCCATAATGTTCCTGAGTATGAGGTTGCACTTGCACAATCACAAGCTGGAACAAGAAAAGCTGCAGATCTTTTAAAAGAATTTTATCCTGATAATATCAATATGTCTCCAAATATTCACTTTTTACCTGTTATGACATCGGGTCATGATTTACCTAAAACTCACCATCGTGCTTCAACCAAAATTATAAAAAAAGGTGATCCAGTATTCGTATGTTATTGTGGTTCTACAAATTTCCATAGGTTTAAATTAGGTTTTGACAGAATATTTTGGGTAGAAGAAATTCAATCCGATGAACAAATAAAAGCTTTTGAGACTGCAGTTAAATCTCAAAAAGCTGCTCTTGATATTCTTGGCCCTGGAGTAACAGCTGAAGAAGTTCATGCTGCTTATGCAGATACTATACAGTCTGAGGGATACCCTTATCCTACATTTCGATGTGGAAGAGGTACAGGCTTTAGCTTTTTAGAGGAACCACAATTAGTAGTTGGTAATAAAACAGTACTGGAGCCTGGAATGGTATTTGCCGTTGATGGTGGGGCAAGTGCAAATAATTTTAGATCACAAGTTGGTGATAGTTTTATTATAACAAAAGATGGATACGAACAAATTACACATCATTCTAAAAATATTGATGACCTAATAATTCCACATGGATGAAATCACAGTATTTAACACACATTGCTGTGGTGAAATTGGGGATGTCGTAACTGGAATTAAAGGCTTGAAGTTTAATTCACCTGAGGAAGCTTCTAAAAAACTATTTTTAGATAAAAAATGGAGAAATTTTTTTTTAAATGAACCTCGGGGAGGGGTCTTTAAACATTGTAATATTATTTTAGAACCTTCAAATAAAAATGCAGATGCTGGATTTGTAATCATGGAACCAGAAGATAATCCTCCAATGAGCGGATCAAATGCAATTTGTGTAACAACAGTCTTATTAGAAAAAAATATTGTTCAAATGAAATATCCTAAAACCATGCTTACACTTGAAGCTCCCGGTGGTTTAATAAAAGTTGTTGCTGATTGTGAAAATAAGAAAGTTAAAAGTGTCACTTTAACTAATCTTGCCTGCTTTGCAGATAAAATAGACGTAGATTTAAAGACTAAAAATTATGGTATAATTAAAGTGAGTACTGCGTTTGGAGGTGACAGTTTTTTAATTTGTAATGCTAGTGATTTTAATCTTAAAATTGAACCAAAGAATGCAAATAAATTTGTAAATGTTGCTAAAGAATTATTGAAAGAAGCAAACGCATCTATAGGATTTGAACATCCTACTATTAAAGGATTAGATTATCTTTCCTTTTGCCAATTTATTGAACCCTTAAAAAAAAATAATCAATCATTACTTACAGGATTAAACACAGTTGTTATACGGCCTGGGAAACTTGATCGTTCACCCTGTGGTACAGGCACTTCAGCAAGATTAGCAGTAATGAAAGAAAAAAATGAAATACAAATAAATGAAGAATTTATATCAAAGTCTATTATAGGATCTTCATTTAAAGCAAGTATTGAAAAGGAAGTTAAAATTAATAACAAAAATTGTATTATTCCAAAAATAACAGGTAGTGCATTTATTACTGGAAAACAAAGTTTATATATCGATAAGGATGATCCTTTTCCAGAAGGTTATAGATTAAATGACACATGGCCAGATTCATCAAGTTAACTGTGATTAAATAACACTAGCATGGCAAGTTAATTCATTTTACTTTTATCAACTATTCTAATAATTAATAAAACAAATGACAAAATTTAATGCCTGGAATTTAATTAAAAACGGTTTAAATGGTCAGTCTTATTGGACTAGACAATGGCGTGATCCAGAACCAAAAAGTAGTTATGATGTTGTAATAATTGGGGGAGGTTTACACGGTCTTGCCACGGCATATTATTTAGCAAAGAATCATAATATAAAAAATGTAGCTGTCTTAGAAAAAGGCTGGATTGGTGGAGGAAACGCTGGACGTAATACAACTATTGTAAGATCAAATTATATGATGCCAGGCAACCACGAATTTTATGAACATTCTTTAAAGTTATGGGAAAATTTAAGCCACGAATTAAATTATAATGTAATGTTTAGCCAACGAGCTCATGTCTCATTATTTCATAGCCCTGGTGCTAAAGATTCAGTTTCACGGATTTATAATATTATGCGACTTCACGGAACTGATGCAGAACTTTGGGATTTAAAAACTTTAAAGAAAAAAATTCCGCATTTAAATTATCATAATTCTAGATTTCCAATACTTGGAGCTGCAGTTCAAAAAAGAGCAGGCAATGCAAGACACGATGCTGTTGCATGGGGTTATGCAAGGGCTGCAGATACATTAGGTGTAGACATTCTGCAAAATTGTGAAGTTACAGGTTTTACAAGAAAGAATGGAAATATTGAAAGTATTCAAACTTCTAGGGGAATTATAAAAGGAAAGAAAATAGGATTTGCTGTTGCAGGCAATACTTCAGTATTATGGCAAATGGCAGAATTAGGCAATCTGCCAATTGAGTCACATAAACTACAAGCATTTGTATCTGAGGCAGTTAAACCAATTCTAGATCAGGTTGTTGTGTATGGCGTAGGCGGTGCGCATTTCTATATATCGCAGTCTGATAAAGGAAGCATGGTATTTGGTGGTGATCTTGACTGGTATAAATCATATGCGCAAAGAGGAAATCTTCCTATGGTTCAAGATGTTGCCGAAGCGGCCATGGCAATATTTCCTTCACTTGGAAGAATAAGATTACTTCGTCATTGGGCAGGTGTTATGGACATGACAATGGACGGATCATTTTTTATTTGTAAAACACCGATATCTAATCTCTATTTAAATGCTGGCTGGAACTATGGGGGTTTTAAAGCAAGTCCAGCATCAGGTTGGTATTTTGCTGACTTAATTGCAAATGAAAGCCCGCATAGCTACGTGCAAAATCATAATTTAGAAAGATTTGAAAAAGGTATCAATATTGATGAACGTGGCGCAGGACCTGATCCGAAATTGCACGGTTAAATGATTAGAATCAATTGTCCTTATTGTGGTGAAAGAGATCATAGTGAATTTAGTTATGGAGGAGATGCAACAATCAATTATCCTTCGTTAGATGCATCAGAGAAAGAATGGACTGAAGCTATATTTTTTAGAAAAAATATAAAAGGTTTTCAATTTGAAACATGGCATCATTCTAATGGATGTAGAATGTGGTTGGTAGTTGAACGTTCTACAGTCACTCATGAAATAAAAAGTGTCAAACCATGTCATCCAAATTTACAGAAGGTTGTAGAAAATAATAAATGAAAACAAGAAGAATAGATAACTATGGAAAAATTAATAGAGATAAAATTCTATCCTTTAGTTGGGATAAAAAGAATTACAAAGGTTTTGAAGGAGATACTCTAGCATCAGCATTACTTGCAAATAATATTGGTATAGTTGGTAGAAGTTTTAAATATCATAGGCCAAGAGGAATATTTTCTAGTGGAGTTGAGGAATCTGGCGCCTTAGTTACTATTGGTTCAAAAGATAGAAGAGATCCAAATGTAAGAGCAACAACACAAGAATTATATAATGGTTTGGAAGCAAGTGGTCAAAATGCATTCCCAAATGTAAATTTTGATCTAGCGGGAATAAATAATTACTTAGGAAGATTTTTTGCAGCTGGTTTTTATTATAAAACTTTTATGGGAATACCTCCATTTGAATGGGGTAGAGGGACAGCCATATGGATGTTTTTCGAAAAGTTTATTAGAAAAGCTGCGGGAATGGGAAGTGCTTCTGGATTACCTGATCCAGATACTTATGAGCATGCTCATGATTTTTGTGATTTAATTGTTGTAGGATCAGGACCTGCTGGTGTTGCAGCTGCAATAGAGGCAGCTGAAAAAAAATTAGATGTTATTTTAGTTGAGCAAGATAGTCTTATTGGAGGAAATCAACTTGCAGAAAATGATTTTGATAACTCACAAATTAAAAATCAACTTGAAAATCTAGGCATAAAAATAATGACTAGAACTACTGCATTCGGATTATATGATAATTGTGTTGTTGGTTTATTAGAGAGAGTAACAGACCATATATCAGAACCAAATGTAAACATTCCACGCCAAAGATTTTGGACCATTAGAGCAAAGCATATAATTGTTGGCGCTGGAGCAATTGAAAGACACATTGCATTTAATAATAATGATATTCCTGGTGTAATGACCGTAAATGCATCAAAGCATTATTTGAATAGATATGGTGTACTCACCGGAAAAAGAATTGTGATAGCTACAAATAATGATTCTGTTTATGAAACAGCACATCAATTATCAGAAGCGGGGGCCAATGTAACTGTTCTTGATTCACGAACTAATTTTGAAATTGAGACAAATAAAAGTTTTGAAATTAGAAAGGGGTATGTGCCTTATAATATTAATGGTTCAAAAAAAATTGATAGTTTAGATATATCAAAAAGTGAAATTATTAATAAATCTGAAACTATAAATTGTGATCAGGTTCTATTATCTGGTGGCTGGTCACCTGCTGTACATTTGTTATCTCACAGGGGTGTAAAGCCTAAATGGGATTATAACAATGCTTGTTTTTTACCAAGTGACACAAATGAAAATATTACAATGGTAGGTTCTTCTAGAGGTTTATGGAATAAAAATGATTGTATTGCTTCTGGTATAGCAGGAACTACTGATGCGTTGAACCGTTTAGGTATTTCTAAAACAAATTATTTTTTCCCAAAACCTGGTGGATGGAAATATCCCATACAACCACTTTATGAAGTAAAATATAAAAAATCTAGATCAAAAAGTTTTGTAGATTATCAACATGATGTAACGACAGATGACGTAAGACTCGCACATCGTGAAGGTTTCATTTCGGTAGAGCATCTTAAAAGATACACAACTTTAGGTATGGCAAACGATCAAGGTAAAATGGGAAATATCATTGGATTATCTTTAATGGCTGAACTTTTAAATAAAGAAATTCCAGAAGTTGGAACTACTGTTTTTAGACCTCCTTATACTCCTGTATCTATAGGCGCCTTAAGCGGAAGAAATGTTGGAAAACATTTTAGGCCGTTAAGAGTAACGCCAATGCATCAATGGAATATTGATCATGGTGCAAAAATGATTGAAGTCGGATTGTATCAAAGACCTTGGTATTATCCCAAAGAAAATGAAACTTTAAGTGACTCTTATATAAGAGAAGCATCAACAGTAAGAAAAACAGTTGGAATTTGTGATGTAACATCACTAGGCAAAATTGCTGTTCAAGGACCAGACTCTACCGAATTTTTAAATAGAATTTATTCGAATGGTTTTTCAAAACTACAAGTTGGAAAAGCTAGATACGGTATCATGTTGCGTGATGACGGTATTGTCATGGATGATGGCACATCTTGGAGATTAGCAGAAAATGAATATTTTATGACGACGTCTACAGGTGAAGCTGCAAAAGTGATGTCATGGTTAGAAGAATTACTTCAAACTAGATGGACAAATCTTAATGTTAATGTGACTAGTGTTTCTGAACAATGGGCAGGCGTATCAGTTGCAGGACCTAAATCTAGAGAAGTTCTCAATAATTGTGTCGATGATTCTTTGGTTATAACTAATAATAACTTACCTTTTATGGGTGTTACTTCAACATTTCTTAAAGGTAATATTTCTTGTAGAATTGCAAGAATTAGTTTTTCCGGCGAATTAGCATTTGAAGTTTATGTCAAATCAGATTTTGCCAATACAATGATGGACTTACTTTGGGAAAATGCAAAAAAATATGATGGATGTTTATATGGATTAGAAGCTTTAGGAGCACTTAGAGTTGAAAAAGGTCATGTAACAGCTGCTGAGCTTGATGGAAGGGTAACAATTGATGATGCAGGTTTAAGCAAAATGGCATCTACAAAAAAATCATATATTGGAAGCGCAATGAGAAAAAGAGGAGTTTTAAAAAATAATGATCGTGAAATTCTAGTAGGCTTCTTTCCTACAAACCTAAAAGAAACTTTTAATGCTGGAACTATTGTGTGTGAAAAAAATAATATTAAAGGACAGGGTATCGGTAGAATCACCTCAGTCACTTATTCTCCAGAACTTGGACATTGGATTGGAATAGGTTTTGTAAAAGGTGGTTTAGATAAATGGAAAGACACCACTTTAGTCGGTGCAGATCCTGTAAGAAATAAACAAATGAATTTAAAAGTTGTTTCACCACATATGATTGATCCTAAAGGAGAACGAATGTATGCATAGACATTCTGCACTAGAAACAATTTATAAGGTTGGAAAATATTCATCAAGCGAGAAACAATCTCTAACATTTAAAGAATTAAAAAGTTTAGAAATTTTGCAAATTGCTTGTTGGCCTGACAAAATTGATGAAATGAATAATTTACTATCAAAAGAACTAAAAATTAAAAATATTCCTAGTTTTAATAAAGGAATAATTTTTGAAAATAAATCATTATGGAGAATAGAACCTTTGAAATGGTGGTTATTTAATAAAGAAATTGAAATAAGTGAGAAAATCGCAACAATTTTAGATATGTCTCATGCTTTCACAGGTATTGAAATTACAGGAGATAATTCATCATTATTTTTAAATAGACATCTTCCAATTGATTTAAGAGCTAGGAATTTTCCAGATCTATCTTCTGCTAGCACAGCCATTCATCATGTCAGTGTTAAGTTATTTAAAATATCCTCTAATAATTACTGTCTATATATACCGAGAGGTTTTGCATTATCAATTTGGGAGATCCTTCTTGAAACAGCAGATCAGTTTGGATATGAAGTGCTAGAAAGATAAAGAGACTAAATTAAGGTAACAGAAACTGGTTATGAACTAATTACTAGTGTATTTAGCGATTTGCATATATTAAATTAATCATTTGCATCACCACCTCCAGCACCTTTTGCTCTAGACTCATCTGACTCGGGAACAAAAGTTCTAAAAGCTATTTTAGATATTTGCTCCCAAGATTCTTTATCAGGACTAATACCCTTAGAGAGTAAGTTATTTATATTTGATGATGAAATATTTATATCTAACTTTTGTTCCTTTAAAAAATTCTTTGTGAGTAAAAGATCAAAATTTCTTTGATAATTTGTAGAGATAATATCACTATTAACTCTAATATTTTTATTTGTTATTTGTGCATAAACTTTTTGATCTAATAAAAACTGTGAATTGATATTTTTTTTGGCATATTTGTAAAGTAAGGGTATTAAGAATATAGGGTCACTACAATTTTTTAAAGTTAATTTAAAATTATCCCTTTTATCTATTTTTGATATTAAATAATCGATTAATCCTGGGCCTATCACCAAAAAAGATTTATTTTTACAATCAAACTCATCATTTATTTTTGACGGATCTATACTAGCATCAAAGGTGTTATCTAATTCCTCAATTTTAAATGTTAATAATTTGATTCCATCGAAACCAAATACTTCAAGCCAAGTTGTAATAAATGCAGCATCTTCATCTAATCCATAGGTGAACCCTAATCCTGAAAAAGCTCGTTGTGTATTAGTGAAGACTTCATAGTAAGAATAACTCACAGATGTTAATATGAACTCATTGTTGCAAAACCCCATTCATCAACATTTTTATTATTTAGGTCTGATAAATAAGGAGCTCCAGAAAAAAAACTTACTCTTAACCATCTGTCTGACTTAGGATCATAACGATTGGCACCAAAAAAGGATAATTTAAATCTTAACATATCAATTGGTATTGTTTTTCTATCAAGAACATTATCTTGAACTTCCGAGTAAGGGTAATTTTTTAAAGATTGAATTCTTTTAACAATTCCTCTGTATTTAGGGTGTACTAATAAAAATTCACAAATTAATTGATTTTCATCTACATTTATTATTTGATTAAATAAATCATTAACCATTTTTGCAATTCCTAAATTTTGCTCCAATTCACTTCCTTGTTCATTATATCTTTCGCCTAATCTAGGTTCTAACTTAGCTGCTGAAACATACCAAAATAAATAATTGCTATCTTTATTATTAAAATCAATATTTTTTATCCAAGAATATTTATCATTGATTATTTTTTTCAACTCTCCAATAGATTGATTTCCATCAATTTCCATTATCTCCTCATTAGCCATATCTTCTGCTAACTCTTCTGATATTTGAGGATACAATTCAATTAGTTGCACTCTTGCAATTTCCTGAGTGTCATTATTAAAATTCCAATCACAATAATTTAGAATATCTAACCATTTAAATTTTTGAGAAAGATCTAAGTCATCAATATAGAAAATATATTTTTTTAAATCTTCTGTAGTTAATTTATTTTTATTAATTTGGAATTCATCACTTGTATTAACTTCTTCAAGATAATTTAGGGCTTTATTCAAAAGTTTTTTATATTTTTCGAAAACTATATTATCTAACTCAATTTGAGAAATTTCTTCTAATGTCTTTGTGTACTGTTTCATCCACTTATTAATCAACTTTGGATGTTTAATGATAAAAGGTGCCATACCTAAACCTGTTGAATTACCAATACCTAAATGTTGTTTAATTTTTCTATCTAACTTTACTGCTTTTTTTGGGTTTATTTGCCTTGCAACATGTTCAACTAATTCAATACTGAATTCTCTAATTAAATAAACTGATAACATTTCTGCTCTAAAGGGCTGATTGAAAACAGTTGTATTTTTTGTATTAGTAAAATCTGATAATCCAAATTTACCACTACCATAAACAGCAGTAGTTCTTAGTAAATACCCAACTTTATTTATTTCGTAAATATCTGGCTGATTACCATTTGAAAGACAATCGACAACATACTGAAACAGTCTTACACTTTTATTTGCTCTACTAAGAATTAACTCATCTGGAGAATTTCGACCTGATTCTTGAAGGGGAATTGTTTCTTTTAATCTATTTAGATCTTGATCAGATAATTTACCTACATGTAATGTATAAGCTGTATCCCATTTATTTGCGATAACTCTATCACTTCTATCCTTATCATCTAGAAAAGCAGAGAAACATACAAGTGAATAAGTTTGTTTATTAATAATTATTTCATAAACAACCGTACCGTAACCATCTTTATCTAAATCAAATTTTGATTTATGTATTGCCCAGTTGTCGTTGATTAATCTTCTTAACATACTTCTAGAAAAACTAAGGCGAGAAGGATAGCGTGAGCCCATTCTTGATAGTTTCATGTAGTTATAGTTTTCTCTTACTTTTTGTAACATTTATTAAATATGTATAGTTAATTTTGGTTTTTTCATTAATAGAAGTATTAATCTATGTCAAAAATAAGTGAAGATATACTTCTAATTGATGGATTAGAATATTGTAACTGGAACAGGGAATTATTTGAAAATGCCCACCAAGCTGGATTAACTGCAATCCATGCGACATTAGTGTATTGGGAAAATACTGAAGAGTCTTTTGAAAAAATAAATTATTGGCACCGTCTTTTTAAAGAGAATCATGATATTATTGTGCACGCAAAAACTACCGAAGATATTTTGGATGCTAAAAAAAATAATAAAGTTGCAATTATTTTTGGTTTTCAAAATTCTGCTCCTATTTCGAATGATATATTTTTAATTGAAAATTTTTTTGAAGCAGGTGTGAGATTTATGCAACTCACCTATAATAATCAAACCCCACTTGCCGGAGGATGTTTTGAACCTAAAGACTCAGGTGTTTCACGATTTGGAAAAGCTGTTATTGAAGAAATGAATAGACTTGGCATGATTGTAGATTTAAGTCATGCAGGAAAGCAAACTTGTCTTGATGCTATTGAAGTCTCAAATAAACCCGTGGCAATTTCTCATGCTAACCCAAATTTTTTTCATAAATCTAAAAGAAACATTGATACTGATATTTTACAAAAACTTGTTAAAAAAAATGGTTTTATTGGGTTAAGTTTATATCCTTACCATCTTAAAAATTTAGGTGATTGTACCATAGAAGATTTTTGTGAAATGATTAAGGAACTAGTAAACCTAATTGGTGAAGACAATATTGGAATAGGGTCTGATCTTTGTTTAAATTGGTCTGATGATGTAGTTATGTGGATGAGAAATGGAAAGTGGACCAAAAATATCGACTATGGAGAATCTAAAGATAAAAATCCAAAATGGCCTAAGTTACCAAGTTGGTATAAGCAACCAAGTGACTTAAATAATTTATTTTATTTAATGTGTGAAAATAATATTCCAGAAAAAGTTTCTACAAAAATAATAGGTCAGAATTGGTTTAACTTCATGAAAAATCAATTTTAGTTTTTACGACTAATAAAAGAAGCTGATAGCAAACTTAATATTACAATCGAAGCACCAATCATTTGATAAGTTTCTAAATTTTCTTTTAATAAAAAAACAGCCCCAAGAACACCTACCACTGGTTCTAAATACAAAAATAAAGCAGTATATGATTGTCCAATCTTTGGGATAGCAATTAATTGTGATAAAAGTGCAAAGCTATAACATACCGAAGGAATTAAAATTAAAAGATAAATATTGATATCAAAATTAAAATTTAAAGAAAAAAATATATTTAATATTACAAAGAAGAAAAAAGTATTAAAAACATTTATAAAGATATTAATTGGTATTGGTGAAATACCTTTAATAGACATTTTTTGATTTACTATAATCATACTAGTTGATCCCATTGAGGCAAGAAAAGCTAAAAGAATACCTACTATATTTATGACTTTAAAAGATGGTCCTATAACTAAAATAATTCCTAAAAATGTAACAAAAAAGAGAATTTTTACAGTTAATGAAATTTTTTCTTTATCGACAATAATAGAAAATAAAAGAACATATATTGGATAGAGGCAAAAAATAAGAATTGTTAAACTAACTTCAATAAATATAACTGAAGTCAATAATCCAAGCGTTAATAATATTGAACCCGCTGATATAGATAAAAAATATTTTAGGTTCTTTTTAAAAATTTCTAATAGATTATTTTGATAAGGGATAAAAGGTAATATAATTATTGAGGCAACTGCGTAACGTAAAAAAATAGTTAATGCTACAGAAGCACCAGAATTATATGCTATTTTTGTAGTAGGACCAATTAAGCCAAACAAAATTCCAGCAACTAAAGCAAAAATCACTCCAAATATGAACATTTTTTAAATTAACTTTTGACTATTTGTTTTCATGCAGTTATTCAAGCTTCATTACAATATATATTATGAATGACACATCTCAGAGTTTCGTTAAATTCGAAAAGATCGATAAAAGTTATGATGGAGAAGTACTAGTAGTAAAAAACTTAAACTTGGATATTGCTAAGGGTGAGTTTGTAACAATGTTGGGTCCATCAGGATCAGGTAAAACAACAACTTTGATGATGTTAGCTGGTTTTGAAACACCTACAAACGGTGAAATATTTTTAGATACTAAACCAATAAGTAAAATACCACCCTACGAAAGAGAAATTGGAATGGTTTTTCAAAACTATGCTTTATTTCCTCACATGACTGTTGCGGAAAATTTGTCATTTCCGCTAGAAGTGAGAAAAATTTCAAAACCAGACATTAAAGAAAAAGTACAGAAAGCACTTGATATGGTTGAGTTAGGTAATTTTGGTACAAGATTTCCAGCTCAATTATCAGGTGGACAACAGCAAAGAGTCGCTTTGGCTAGAGCACTGGTATTTGAACCACGTCTAGTATTAATGGATGAGCCTTTAGGTGCACTCGATAAGAATTTGCGTGAACAGATGCAATACGAAATCAAACATATTCATGATAGGATTGGTATAACAGTTGTCTATGTTACACATGATCAAAGTGAAGCTTTAACAATGTCCAATAGAATAGCAGTATTCAATGATGGTGTAGTAGAACAATTATCTACACCTGATATCTTGTATGAAAAACCTGAAAATTCTTTTGTTGCAAAATTTATAGGTGAAAATAATACACTTAATGGTGTTGTTAGGGAGGTGAATGGATCATCATGTACTGTTGAATTGGATGGTGGTTTTGGAATGGTGAAAGCATTAAAAATTAATGTGAATGAAGTTGGAGAAAAAACTCAACTATCCATAAGACCAGAACGTGTTTCAATTGATAACTTAACATCTGACTCCAATAATTTTTCAGGTAAAATTGAAGAACTAATTTACCTAGGAGATCACATCAGAGCTAGGCTTGATGTTTGTGGTAATAATGAGTTTATAGTCAAGGTTCCAAATGAAGGAAGTTTTCAACATAAAGAGGGTGACGAACTTAAATTAAGCTGGAATTCTGAAGATGTCCGAGCATTAGATCTGTAATTATACTTTTTTCTTTATATTTAGCCAAAATTTTTTACTTTTACCCCTTTTTTTTCATTTCACGACATGTTATTACTTAATCATTACGGACATAATCTTAAGATTAAATAACTAAAAATAGGAGGATATATATGTCTAAATTTTTAAAAGCCTTCTTATTTGTGTCACTTGTCTTTGCTCCTTTTGCAGCTAGCGCTGTAACGGTTGCTTCATGGGGTGGTGCTTATACAGAAAGTCAACAAAAAGCTTATGCTGATACATATTCTGATCCTAGCTCAATTGTCTTTGAAAACTACAACGGAGGTTTAGGTGAAGTAAGAGCTCAAGTAGAAAGTGGAAACGTTACTTGGGATTTAGTAGACGTTTTACCATCTGATGCAATAACTGGATGTGATGAAGGATTATTTGAAGATATTTCAAGTGAAATTGCTACTTTAGGTGTTCCTGGTCCTGACGGTGAGTCGATTGCAGAAGATATGGAAAATAATGGTCTTGAATACCACTCTGGTTGGGATTGTTGTGTACCACAAATCTTTTGGACATACGTAGTATTTTATGATCCAGATGCATTCCCAGGTGAAAAACCAGACAGTATGGCAGACTTTTTTGATGTAGAAAAATTTCCTGGTAAAAGAGGTATTCATACATGGTCTACTGGCATTATAGAAAAAGCTATGATTGCAGATGGAGTAAAACCAAATGCAGTACCTACAGTTCTAGCTAACCAAACAGGTGCTATTGATAGAGCATTTGAAGTTCTAGATAAAATCAAAGATCACGTTGTATTCTGGTCAGCTGGTTCACAACCACTTGAGTTAGTAAAAAGTGGTGAAGTTATCATGGCAATTGCTTATAACGGTCGTGTTGGTGCAGCTAACTTAGCAGAAGGTGAAAACTTCGAGTATATTTGGGAAGGTCAGGTTTTAGATCAAGAGTATCTTTGTCTAACTGCTGGAGCTCCAAACAGAGATGCTGCTATTGACTTTATGATGCATGCTTCAACTCCTGAAGCACAAGCTGAACAAGCTAAATATATTACATATGGACCAATGAGAGCATCTGGTATTCCAATCATTCAAAATAATGAGCCTTGGGGACCAGGAGGTGTTGATATTATGCCTCATATGCCTAATACACCAGAACGTTTAAAAGTTTCAGTCGTAAGTGATCCACAGTGGTGGTCAGATTACGGTGCAGAGATTGACGAGCGTTATGCTGCATGGATGGCTAACTAAGCTTGATAAATTAAAATTTGTAATTTAATCTAAAGGCGAGAATTATCTCGCCTTTTTATTTGGAGGTTCCTATTTCTACAGCTGAATTATTAACTACAGACGGTATCCCACTTAAACAAAGCCTTCGCAAAGCTGAAAGAAGAAATAAACTTCGTGCTTTTCTTCTAGTTTTTCCATTACTGCTTTTTATTTTTGTCACTTTTGTAATGCCAATTGGAGATATGCTTCTTAGAAGTGTTGATGATAGTCAAATTAATTCGGTTTTTCCTAATACTTTTGATGAATACAAAAATTGGGATAAAGGAGCTGACGAACTACCACCTGAAGAAGTATATAAAAGTCTTTTTTTTGAATTAGCCAATGGAGACAAAAGGCAGATAGGCAAAGCTTTAACAAGAATGAATTATGCTAAATCTGGTTGGAAAAGTTTAATAAAAAAAACCACTAGAGAAATAAAAAAAATTGTAAAAAAAGGCGAAGAGCCTGTTTCATACAAAGATACATTTATCAAAATAAATAAGTTTTGGGGTGATCCAACTTACTGGTACTCTTTTAACCAAATGGTAAATGATAGATCTTCAATTTATTATTGGAATGCACTTGATAGAACATTTAATGAAGATGGAGATGTCGTTTTACAAGATGAAAAAAGAAGAATGTATATTAAAACGTGGCTTAGAACTTTTAAGGTCAGTGTCTATGTAACAATTTTTTGCTTAATTCTTGGTTTCCCAGTTGCTCATCTCTTAGCTAATTTACCTCTAAGATACAGCAATCTTCTGATGATTTTTGTATTACTTCCATTTTGGACCTCTTTACTTGTGAGAACAACAGCATGGATTGTAATGCTTCAACAAAATGGAGTTATAAATGGAATTTTAGTTTGGCTTGGCGTTATAAGCGACGATGGTCGAATACAAATGGTTTATAATGAAGTTGGAACATTAATAGCAATGACTCAAATTTTATTACCATTTATGATTTTACCTTTGTACAGTGTAATGAGGGTTATTCCAAAAAGCCACATGAGAGCTGCTCAAAATTTAGGAGCAAAACCTGTAACTGCATTTTTGCGAGTTTACTTACCTCAGACTATTCCTGGTATAAGCGCTGGTGGTTTATTGGTTTTTGTACTTGCCATTGGGTATTTTATAACACCTGAATTAGTTGGCGGGAAAGATGGAAAATTGATTGGGAGTTGGATTGCTTATCATTTAAAAACAACACTTAACTGGGGATTGTGTGCTGCTCTTGGCGCTATACTTCTTGGTATAATGCTGATCTTCTATTGGCTTTACAATAAAATTGTCGGAATAGACAACATAAAGTTAGGATAACAGTATGGCTCTCCCAAGTTACGCATCACCAGTTCAAAGAACCTACTATTATTTTTACTTATTTTTTTGTACGGTAGTTTTCTTTTTTTTAATAGCTCCACTATTTGCGATTATTCCAATATCTTTTAGTGTTTCTCCTTTTATGGTTTTTACTGAAGGAATGCTTGCATGGCCTCCTGATCCAGAAGCATGGTCAATTAGATGGTATAGAAATATGATTGGTGATTGTAGTGCTGATGTTGTTTCCTCTACTGTTCCTTGTTCAACAAAATGGATGAAAGGTACAGTAAATAGTTTTTATATTGGTATCATAGCAACTGTTATTGCCACAGCCTTAGGCACATTAGCCGCATTAGGATTAAGTAGGCCACACATGCCATATAAAGGTTTGATAATGGCAATCTTAATTTCACCAATGATCGTTCCACTAATTATAACAGCTGCAGGAATGTTCTTCTTCTATGCAAGAATAAATCTTGTTTATACTTTCACAGGTGTAATTCTTGCACACGTTGCTCTTGCTACACCCTTCGTAGTAATTACTGTAACGGCAACATTAGTTGGTTTTGATATGAATATGGTAAAAGCTGCACAAAGTTTAGGTGCTAAACCAATGAGAACATTTTTTAAAGTCATTATGCCGTTGATTTTACCAGGTATTATATCAGGAGCTTTATTTGCTTTTATTACATCCTTTGATGAAGTTGTTATAGTTATGTTTATGGCAAGTATTGATCAGTTAACTATTCCAAAACAAATGTGGGCCGGAATACGACAAGAAATTAGCCCTGTTATTTTATGTATGGCAACATGTTTAGTACTTCTTTCTATATTCTTATTAACTACAGTTGAAGTACTTAGAAGAAGATCTGAAAAACTCAGAGGTATTAAAGCTCGATAGAACAGTGAAGAACATTGCTGTTATTGGTGCTGGTATAGTTGGTATATGTAGCGCATATTTTTTAAAAAAATCTGGATTTAATGTAACTTTAATTGACAGGGAACAGCCTGGCTCAATGACAAGTTTTGGGCATGCTTGTACTTTTGCAGACTATGCAAATGTTCCTGTAAATTATCCTGGATTGATTTGGGATATACCATCAATGCTCTTAAGAAAAGATGGACCTTTGGCAGTTGATTTTTTTTATATTTTAAAGAACTTGCCTTGGGCAATAAGTTTTTTAAAAAATTGTAAAAAAGAAAAAGTTAATGAAATAGCAAACTCTCTCACCAACCTATTGAAACACTCACAAATTTCTTACGATGAAATTTTTCAAGATGTAAATGTAAAAGAATATATTAGCTATGAAGAAAATCTTTATCTTTTTGATTCAAAAAAATCTTATGAAAATTATGAATACGCAAATATTATTAGAAAAAATAATAATGTAAAAGTAAGAAATTTAAATAAAGATGAAGTTAAAGAATTAGAACCAAATTTAGCTGATGTTTATTATTCTGGGCAAGTCTTTACTGGATCAAGACACACAACAAATCCATTAGCAATAAGTACTAAGATTTTTAAAAAGTTTTTAGAACTAGGTGGTATTTATATAAATCAAAATATAAAAAATTTAACACAGAAAGAAAACAATATAGAATTATTTTTAGAAAATAAAAAACTTAAATTTGATAAAATAATTGTAAGTGCTGGTGCTTGGTCTAATCAAATTGCAAATAAGCTTGGAGATAAATTCCCTCTTGATACCGAAAGAGGGTATCACCTTTTATTTGAAACTGAAGAGAAATTAATAAATCGTCCCGTTGCTTGGTCTGAGTCTGGATTTTACTTAATACAAATTCATGATGGTATAAGAGCTGCCGGCACAGTTGAAATAGCAGGTTTAAATAAACCACCTAATAAAAAACGTCTTGAATTGATAGAAAGACAATCAAGAAAGGTTTTACCCCAATTGAAAGAAGTAAGATCAACATGGATGGGTAGAAGGCCTACTTTACCAGACTCATTACCTGTTATTGGAAAGTCTCGCAAAAATAATAATGTCATTTATGCATTTGGACATCAACATATTGGCTGGACTTTAGGAGCTGTTACGGGAAAAATTATTGATAGTTTATCAAAAGATCAACTGCCTAATATAGACATTAGTGATTATTCTCCTGGTCGATTTTAACCTAAACTAATACCAACATTTTTGACTTGAAGATAAGATTTAAGTCCATCTACTCCTTTTTCACGGCTATATCCTGATTGTTTATAACCTCCAAAAGGAGTTGCATGATTTCCGGTAAACCATTTGTTTACATATACTTGACCAGCTTCTAATTTGCTTGCAGTCCAAGATGCTTTTCTAAGATCTTTTGTAAAAACTCCAGCACCTAAACCATACTCAGTATCATTAGCAATATCAATTGCTTCTTCTTGATCTTCATATTCAAGAACTGAGAGTACCGGGCCAAAAATTTCTTCTCTGGCTACAGTCATACTTTGTTTAACATTATTTAGAACTGTTGGTTCCATAAAATATCCATCACGTTCTAATCTTTTTCCTCCATATGCCGCTTCTGCTCCTTCTTGGATTCCTGATCTTGCATAACCTTCAACTTTTTGAAGTTGATTTTCTGATATAACTGGAGTTAGGTCTGTATCTTTTTCTATACCAGGTCCAATTTTTAACGATTTACTCATATCAACAAGCTTATCTACTAATTCATCTTTGATTGATTTATGAACTACCAATCTAGACATCGCTGTACAAATTTGTCCTGCAACACTAAATATTCCTGAACGTGCACTCTCCAAAACTTCATTTAGATCTGCGTCAGGGTATACTATACCAGCTGACTTACCACCTAATTCAACAACAGCAGGTATAGCTTTGTCAGCACAAGCATGAAGTATCTTTTTTCCAGTTGCAACTGAGCCTGTAAATACTACGTGATTTACATCTTCATGAGATACAAGATAAGATCCTGCTTCATTCCCATATCCACAAATTATGTTTATTAATCCTTCAGGTACTCCAGCATTTTGTATTGCTTTAGCAAAAACTGTTGCTGACAAGGGGGTTAATTCTGCAGTTTTTATAATTGTTGAATTTCCTGTAGCAAAAGAACATGACAGTGATCTTCCAATCATTGATAATGGAAAATTCCATGGCACAACATGTGCTGATACACCAAATGGTTCTAAAACTGTGTAATCAAAAACATTTTTTGCAACAGGTATTGTTTTACCCTCAAGTTTATCTGTTAAGCCTGCATAATAATCAAACATATCTGCTACATCATTGAATTCTTTAATTGCTGAAGCGATATTTTTTCCATTTTCATAACAAAGAAGCTTACCACCTTCTTTTGAAACCTTTCTTGTCTCTTCTGCAATTTTTCTCATTAGTTTCGCTCTTGAAAGTAAAGGCATATCTACAAGTACTCTGCTGTTATAAGAATTTTTAGCTGCTTCAACCGCAAGATCAACTTCATTTTTTTTTGCACATGAAATTTCGCCAATGATTTTACCATTTGAAGGATCATCAACCTTTATTGTTTCTTTGGACTCACTTTCAATCCATTTATTATTTATATAATTCTTATATTTTTCCATTTTATGCGTTTTTTAATCAATTATTTTTGTTTCATTCTTTATCATTTAGGATATGAAAATGATACAAATTTAATTTTAAGAAACATGAGTATTACATTTAATCAGTTAAAAAAACTAATAACAAAAAAAGAAATAGATACAGTTTTAGTTTGCGTATCAGATATGCAAGGTAGACTAAATGGTAAAAGAGTTACCGGAAAAGCTTTTATTGATTATGTTTATAAAGAAACGCATATGTGCGATTATCTCTATACCGTTGATATGGATATGTTTACTGTACCCGGATATAAATCTTCTTCATGGGAAACGGGTTATGGAGATATGACTGTAATTCCAGATCTCAAAACGATAAAGATAGCAAATTGGTTAAATAAAACAGCTATTGTAATATGTGATTGTTTAGACCATTCAGGAAAAAAACCACTTATTCATTCAACAAGACAGATATTAAAAGATGTTTTAGCTAAGGCGGACAAAATGGGATTTCAATCTATGGTTGGTTCAGAATTAGAATTTTTTCTTTTTAATCAAACTTATGAAGAAATTCATAATAATAATTATACAAAACTTAAAGAGTCTTCTTGGTATATTGAAGATTATATGATTTTTCAAACTACGAAAGAAGAGGATGTTATGCAGGAATTAAGGAATTCTCTTCTAGATAGTGGAATTTATGTAGAATGTTCAAAGGGTGAAGCAGCTCCAGGACAAGAAGAAATCAATGTTGTTTTTTCCGATGCATTAAACATGGCTGACAATCATATTTTAATTAAAAATGCGACAAAAGAAATTGCTTATAAACATAACAAAGCCGTAACCTTTATGGCTAAATATAACAAAGAAGTTTGTGGAAGTTCATGTCATATTCATAACTCTTTATTTGATAAGAAAACAAAGAAAAATATTTTTTATAACCCTAAGGATAAATATGGAATGTCTGATATTTTTAAAAGTTATCTTGCGGGACAAATTAAATTATTACCAGATATTTCAATTTTTTTAGCACCAAATATTAATTCTTATAAAAGATTTCAAGATGGATCATTTGCTCCTACAAAATCTGTTTGGGGCATTGATAATCGTACTGCTGGGTTTAGGCTAGCTGGTCATGGCTCATCCATAAGAATTGAATGTCGAGTCCCAGGAGCGGATGTTAATCCTTATCTTTCTTTTGCAGCTTTAGTTGGTGCTGGGTTATACGGTATTAAAAATAAACTTAAATTAGATAAACCTTATTCAGGGAATATATATGAGAAAAAAGTAAATGAAGTTCCTAAAACACTTAACGAAGCAATCCAACTTGCTAAAAAATCTAAATTTTTAAAAGAGATATTTCCACAAGATGTACTTGATCATTATATCCATGCTGCTGAATGGGAGCAAAAAGATTATGATGGTTCAGTTAATGATTGGCAATTACGAAGATATTTCGAACGAGGCTAATTTTACTAAATGTTTGAGACTATTACTCCAATAGACAACTCCGTCTTAGTTAAAAGAGAATATGCAACAGAAGAAGATATTGAAAAAAGTCTCAGCAATTCCTATTCTGTAAGAGAACATTGGAAAAATATATCTCTAGAAGAAAGAAAAAAGTCAGTTTTAAATTTTGTAGAAATATTTTTAAAAAATAAGGATGTTTCTAGTAATTTATGTAAGCAAATAGGCAGACCTATAGCACAGTGCCCAGGAGAGATGCGAGGTTTTGAAGAAAGAGCTCGTTATATGATTGAAAATGCTGATAGAGCATTATCAAGAGTTGTTTCAATTAAAAATGATGAATTTGATAATTATATAAATAAAGAACCACTAGGAACTATATTTGTAATTGCACCATGGAATTACCCTTTTAATACTTCTGTTAATTCAATTGTACCAAGTTTACTTGCAGGTAATGCAGTTATATTAAAACATTCTTCTCAAACACCACTCTGTGCTGAAGAATTATATGAGGCAGCTAAACAATCTTCATTGCCTAAAAATATTTTTCAGTATTTACATTTAGATCATGATCAAACATCAAGAATAATTTCAGATTCAAGGATTAATCATGTTTTATTTACAGGTTCTGTAAGTGGCGGAAAACAAATAAAAAAATCTATAGGCACCAGATTTATTGGAGCCGGTTTAGAGTTAGGTGGAAAAGATCCTGCTTATGTTAGAGCTGATTGTGACTTAGATCATGCTGTTGAAAATTTAGTTGATGGATCATACTTCAATTCTGGTCAATCTTGTTGTGGCATTGAAAGAATTTATGTTGATAAAAAAATATACAATATATTTATAGAAAAATTTAAAGATGTAACTGAGAAATATGTTTTAGGAAATCCACTAGAGACGGAGACAAATTTAGGTCCAGTAGTGAAGCAATCTGCTGCAAATAATATTAGATCTGAAGTTAACAACGCAATTAGTCAAGGTGGAAAGAACATTATAGATAACAAAAAATTTAATTTAGATGATGGTAATAATTGTTATGTAAGCCCAAGTGCACTCATTAATGTCGATCATTCGATGAAATATATGATGGAAGAAATATTTGGTCCTTCAGTTGGAATAATGAAAGTAGAAAATGAAAATGAAGCTTTATCTCTAATGAATGATAGTTCTTATGGGTTAACAGCAAGTATTTGGACAAATGATAAGTCTTTTGCAGAAAATTTTGGAAAAAATGTTGAGACAGGAACTTTTTTTATGAATAGATGTGATTACTTAGATCCCGGCTTAGCATGGACCGGTGTAAAAGATACAGGAATTGGCGTTACTTTATCTGTTCTAGGATTTGATCATTTAACAAGAGCAAAAAGCTATCATATAAGAAATATTTAAGATTATGGAAAATATTAATTGGAATTATCCTACTGCAATCTGGTTCGGTGTTGATAGAATAAAAGAAATACAAAAAGCCTGTGAAGAATTAAATATTCAAAAACCATTAATTGTTACTGATAATGGAATTTTAAAAACAAACATTATTAATAAGTTAAATGATTGTTTAGATAAACAGGCAATAGTTTATAGTGATGTTAAATCAAATCCTACAGGTAAGAATGTTGAAGATGGTGTTAAAGTATTTAACGAAAATAAACATGATGGAGTAATAGCTGTTGGTGGAGGCTCGGGTATGGATACAGGAAAGGCAATTGCATTCATGGCCAAGCAAGAAAGACCAATCTGGGATTTTGAAGATATTGGTGACTGGTGGACTAGAGCTAATGCAGATTCAATTTATCCTATAATTGCTCTACCTACTACAGCTGGAACAGGTTCTGAAACTGGAAGAGCGTCAGTCTTTACTAACGAACAAACACAAGAAAAAAAAATAATTTTCCATCCAAAAATGCTTCCATCAATTGTTATCCTTGATCCAAATTTGACAATTCCACTTCCTGCAAATCTAACAGCCTTTACAGGAATGGATGCGCTAGCTCATTGCTTAGAAGCATATTTATCGAATATTTTTCATCCTTATTCGCAAGGTATTGCATTAGAGGGCATTAGATTAGTAAAAAATAATCTTGTTCTTGCTTTTAATGATGGATCAAATTTAGAAGCTAGATCGCATATGCTAGCTTCTTCATCTATGGGCTCAATAGCTTTTCAAAAGGGTTTAGGTGCTATCCATTCTTTAAGTCACCCTGTTGGTGCAATTTATAATACACATCATGGATTAACCAATGCAGTATTTATGCCATATGTTTTAAAATATAATAAAAAAGGAATTGAAGAAAAAATTATTGATATTTCAAGATATATAAATTTAAAATCAGCAACATTTAATAATTTTATGGATTGGATTTTAGAGCTTAGATCTAATTTAAATATTCCTCATACTTTAAGTGAAATAATTGATGATGACAAAAATTTAGAAAAAATGAGTTTAATGGCTTTTAATGATCCATCAACAATTACAAATCCTATACAAGTTAACGCAGAAGATTTTTTAAAAATGTATATTAACGCCTTCAAAGGTGATTTATAAATTTATAGCGTTGCTCCAATTATCCAAGGATTAAATTCATCATCACCATAATCATTTATTTCACTCTTTGATTTTTCACCCGATGCAACTGAAATTATTTTATCAAATATTTCTTTGCCAACTTCATTAACGCTTGCAACGTTATCCATAATAGTACCAGCATTGATATCCATATCTTCACTAAGTTTATTATACATATTTGTATTTGTTGCTATTTTAATACTTGGAGTGGGTTTAAATCCAAAGCAAGAACCTCGACCAGTAGTAAAACAAATAACATTAGCGCCAGAAGCAACTTGACCAGTTACAGATACAGGATCGTAACCTGGAGAATTCATAAAGTTAAAACCTTTGGTTTTTACCTGTTCAGCATAATCGAGAACATCAACCATATTTCTATTTCCAGCTTTGGATACTGCACCTAATGATTTTTCCAGAATTGTAGTTAAACCTCCTTTTTTATTACCAGGACTTGGATTATTATCTAATGTGCTATCGTTACTAGCAACATATTTTTTCCACCATTCAATTTGTTTATTTAGTTTTTCTATATTTTTTTCGTTTAATGATTTTTCAAATAATAAATGTTCTGCTCCATATATTTCTGGAGTCTCTGATAGTAATGTTGTTCCACCATGATCAATAATCATATCTGAAGCAAAGCCTAGTGCAGGATTTGCAGTTATCCCAGAATACGAATCTGAACCACCACATTGCAAAGCAACTGTTAGTTCTGAAATGGGTATATTTGTTCTGGAAATACTATTAATTTCATTTAGTTGATTAATAATTTTTGAAGTTACTTTCGTTATTATTTCATTTGTTCCACCTTCATCTTGAATATTCAAATATTCAATATTTCTTTTTTCTTGATCATTGTTGTACAAACTTATTTGGGCACATTCGCATCCAAGTCCAATAACAAAAACTTTTCCAAAATTAGGATGAATTTTAAAACCTTCAATAGTTCTATTAAATACATTCATGGCATATCCAGAAGTATTCATCCCACAACCTGATGAATGTTTTAAACAAACTGCCCCATCAATGTTATCAAAATTATTATCTTTTAAATATTTATTTATTTTATCAGATATTTTTTTAACAACTGTTGCTGAACAATTAACTGTACTAATTAAACCTATATAATTCCTAGTGCCTGATGATCCATTATTCCTTTTAAAGCCTTTAAAGTATTCTGTTTTTTCACTTTTATTAATATCATTTCTAATATCTTTACGGATATATTCTCTTTTGAATTCACTATATCCCATATTATGGGAATGTACATGTTCACCAGGTTCTATATTTTTATTTGAGATTCCTATTATCTGACCATACTTTAAAATAAAATCACCACGTTTAATTTTTTTTAAAGAAATTTTATGGCCATAAGGAATATTATTTATAGATTTAATTCCATAGTTTATATTAATATTCTGAGGAATATCCATTGGAGCAATTCCAATATTATCTTTTTCATTTAATTTGATTATGTTAAACATAACTTAGATTAATATATCATAAATAATCATGAACGAAATCGCAACTTATCCATCACTAAAAGATAGAGTAGTGATTATTACAGGGGGCGCCTCAGGAATTGGGGAAAGTATTGTCGAACAATTTGCTTCTCAAAAATCAAAAGTTGCATTTTTAGATATAAATGATGAGTTAGGTAACAAGTTATCAAAAAAAATTAAAAACAAATATGATATTGATAGTCTATTTGTAAAATGTGATTTAAAAAATATAGATCAACTTAAAAGTTCATTAGAAAAAGTAAAAAAAGAAATTGGGCCAATTTCAATTCTTGTAAATAATGCAGCAAATGATGAGAGACATGATCTAGATAGTGTCACCCCTGAATATTGGGATGATAGAATGAATATTAATTTAAGACATTATTTTTTTGCAACCCAAGCTGTCTATAAAGACATGAAAGATTTAGGAAAAGGTTCTGTTGTAAATATAGGTAGTTTTTCATGGATGATTTCTCAAGGTGGTATGCCTGGATATACCACTGCAAAATCTGCTATTATGGGATTAACAAGAACTTTAGCAAGAGATTTAGGTGTCTATAACATCAGAGTAAATTGTATTGTTCCTGGTTGGATCATTACGGAGAGGCAAAAAAAATTATGGCTTACTCCAGAAATTAAAAAAACTCAACTTGAGAGACAATGTATTAAGAGAATGCTTATGCCTGAAGATATATCAAAGCCAGTTTTGTTTTTTGCATCTGATCAAAGTTCTGGTTGTACCGCACAAAATTATGTAATTGATGGTGGCATAGTTAATTAATGAAAAAAAAATCCAAAATTGCTTTTGGTAGATTAGACTTACTTAGAAATGATACTTTAAATAATAAAAATAAAATTAGAATTGGTTTTATTGGTGGAGGTCCTAATTCATTTATTGGATACACTCATAGGTTATCAGCAAGATTTGATAATAAATTTGAATTTGTTGCCGGAATATTTTCAAAAGATAAAAAAAAATCTAAATCTTTTGGTTCTTCATTAGGATTAGCTGATGATCGTTGTTACAGTGATTATAAGTCTATGGCATCCGCTGAGTCAAAAAGAAATGATGGTATTCAAGCGCTTGGAATAATGACTCCATCGGGTGATCATTATAAGATAGCAAAAGTATTTATTGAAAAAGGAATACATATTATTTGTGACAAGCCTTTAACTGCAACGGTTGAGGATGCTGTTAAATTAAAAAAAGTAATTTTAAAAAATAAAATTGTATTTGCATTAACACACAATTACTCAAGCTATCCAATGCTACGAGAGGCAAAAAATATTATTTCAAATCATAAATTAGGAAAAATAAATTTAATAAATGTTGAGTACCCTCAAGGTTATACAGTCGGAGTAAAAAAGAAAGATGAAAAAAAAACATTAAAATGGAGACTAGATAAAAAACAATCTGGACCCTCAATGATATTATCTGAAATTGGAACTCACGCGTATCATTTGTTGAGATATGTGACTGGATTAGAAGCAAACGAAATATCAGCAGAAGTAAATTCATTATCCCCAGAAATTTCAGTTGATGATAATGCCTTTGTATTATTAAGAATGCGAAATAAGGCAAGAGGTATAATCTGGGTATCGTCTGCTGCTACTGGTGGAGAAAATGGTCTAAAAATTAGAGTGTATGGAACAAAAGGTTCAATAGAATGGTTACAGGATGATCCAAATAATCTAAAGTTTACAGAACTAGATAAACCAATGAAAGTTATAACAAGAGCAAGTAAATTAGTATCTAAATTTTCACTATCTTCTTCAAGAATTGCTGCTGGTCACCCAGAAGGTTTTTTTGAAGCTTTTGCAAATATTTATTCAGAATTTGCTGATCAGATTCATAATAAAAATAAAAAATATTCATTTCCAACAATTGATGATGGTGTAGCTGGTATTAAATTTATTTATGCAGCAAAAAAATCTTCTAATTTAAATTCAAAGTGGATAAAAATCTAAAATGATTAATTTTACCTTATTAGGAACAGGAAGAATTGGGAAATTACATGCTTCAATCATAAATGATCATCCAGAAGCGAGCCTCAAATATGTTTATGACATTGATACAAGCTCTGCTAAAAAAATTGCAAAAAAATATAGTTGTGAAGTTGCAAAAACTGCAAAGGAAGCAATTTCTTCAGATCAAATAAATGCTATTTTAATTGCTTCTGCCACCCCGACTCATACAGATTATATTTCTCTAGGAGCAGAATGTAATAAAGCTATATTATGTGAAAAGCCAATTGATTTAGATATAAATAAAGTAAATAAATGTTGGCAAAAAATTAAAAAATATAAACCAACTATTCAAATTGGTTTTAATCGTAGATTTGATCCTAATCATAATAAAGTACAAAGTGAGGTTCAATCAGGAAAGATTGGTAAAATTGAAATGATTGTAATAACAAGTAGAGACCCTTCTCCACCTGGTATTGATTATTTAAAACAATCGGGTGGAATTTTTCGAGATTGTTCAATACATGATTTTGATTTGGCACGATTTATTCTTAATAATGATCCAATTGTAGAAGTTTTTGCACAAGGTTCTGTAAATGTCTCAAATGATTTTAAGGTTACCAATGATTATGACACAACTATGTGTTTTATGAAATCAAAAAAAGGGGTCTTAGTTCATATAAATAATTCAAGAAGAGCCGTCTATGGTTATGATCAAAGACTCGAAGTATTTGGAAGTAATGGAATGTTAATTTCTGATAATGTTCCAAATAATGATATCAATTACTATAATCAAAATTTATCATTTGCAAAAAAACCTATTAAAAATTTTTTTATCGAAAGATACAAAGATGCTTATCAAATACAATTAGATCAATTTATTAAATCAATAAAAAATAAAAAAAATATATCAGTCACTTTTGAGGATGGAAAGAATGCTTTAATTCTTGCGAATTCAGCTACTAAATCAGTAAAATTAAATAAAGTTGTAAAACTAAAATTTTAGTTATAGATAAATTCTATGAATGAACAATTTAAAGATAAGGTCATTATAGTTACAGGCAGTACACAAGGTAGTGGTGCTGAAACAGCGAGATTATTAGCTAGCAGAGGTGCTAAAGCAATTACAATTTGTGGGAGACAAGAAAATAAAGGTCTTGAAGTTAAAAATCAGATTGAAAAATTAGGCACTGAGTGTTTGTATATAAAGGCAGACCTTAAAAATGTTGATGATTGCAAAAAAATTGTTTTGGAGACTGATAAAAAATTTGGAACAATAAATTCTTTAATTAATGTTGCAGGATACACAGAAAGAGGAACAATTCTAAGTTCTACTCTAGAAAATTATGAAAATAATTATAATATTAATACCCGTGCACCTTTCATATTAATGCAAGAGACAATTAAAATAATGATTAGAGATAAGAACAAAGGAACAATTGCAAATGTATTATCTATGGCGATGTATAGTGGTATGCCATTTATTGTTGCTTATAGTGGATCAAAAGCTGCTTTAGCTACAATGACAAAAAATATTGCAAATTCTGTCGCTAGTTATCAAATAAGAGTAAACGCCTTAAATATTGGATGGACGGATACTCCTGCTGAACATGATATTCAAACAAGAGTTCATAAAAAAAATCCTAATTGGTTACAAGATGAAGAAAAAAAAGTTCCTTTTAACAGATTGATTAAACCTATTGATGTAGCAAAGGGATTAGCTTTTATGTGCTCAGAAGAATCAGGATTAATGACAGGTAGTGTAATTGATTTTGATCAAACAGTACATGGCTGGCATTCTTATTCAGCATATGAAACTAGAGTTTTGGATGATTCTCTACTAGGAGAATAATTAATCATTTATTTCTCAACCATTTTTTTATTTTTAACTATATTTTATAATTTACACAAATTTAAATATTAATTAATAAATTAAAAATGGGAAAAAAAATAATTTCTATTAATGAAGGAAAATTATCAAAGTTTAAACTTCATAGTATTTGGCTTCGTGAAAGATTAAATGGGAGTGAATTTGTAGACCAAAATAATCTACAACGTTTATATGAACCAAGCCTCTTAGATGATAATCTATTTATAAATTCTCATAAAGTTAACGAAAATATATTAAATGTTGAATTTAGTGATGGAGCAAAAGGATCTTTTAATATCGATGATCTTTATAATGAAATCAATAATATTGATGTCATACCTGAAAAAAAAATATGGAATGTCAGTGAACAAAATTTAGATATTTTTGATAATAATAAAATCTTTGAGAATAAAAAGGAACTTATCAATATGCTTAAAGTATTTTATCAATACGGTTATGTAATAATCGAAAATACAAAAGCAGAAGAAAATGAAGTTATAAATTTTGCTGAAAAATTAGGCCCAGTTAGAGCAACAAATTTTGGAAAATTATTTAATGTTGTCTCTAAGCCAAATCCAAATGATCTTGCCTATACTGCATTAGAGTTAACATCGCATTCAGATAACCCATATAGAAAACCTGTTCCTGGAATTCAATTACTTCATTGTATTGCTAATGAATCTGCAGGAGGAGATTCAAGTTTAGTTGATGGTTTTAGTGTTGCAAGTTTTTTAAAACATAACCAACCTGAATTTTATAAAGTATTAACTGAAACTAATGTTACTTTTAAATTTACAGATATTGATACTATTTTAGTTGATGAAGCAAAATTAATTGAACTTGATCATAATAATAACTTTAGACAAATACGATTTAGTGGAAGACTTGATTATGTTCCATTATTAGAGGAAAATAATCTTGATCTTTTTTATAAGGCTAGAAAATATATGTTCAAACTTTGTAATTCTGATAATTTCAAAATTAAATTTAGATTATCTAAAGGAATGATTGCAATGTTTGATAACTTGAGATTATTACATGGAAGAACTAAATTTGATCCAAATACTGGTTTTAGACATCTACAAGGATGTTATATTGACCATGATGTAACTGAGGGTAAGCTTAGAAGGTTATTAAAACCCTAATTGACTTCGAAGATCTTTTCAGTTGGATAAAAATTTAATATTTTATTGTACCAATTACTAAAATTATTTCTTTCAATTAATGAAACTGTAAATCCACCAAATCCTCCACCTGTTAATCTAGCCCCTAGAGCGCCACATTTAACAGATCTTTGAATAATTAAATCAACATCTAAAGTAGATGCCTCAAAATCTTTAGAATATGATTCGTGACTCTCATTCATTAAATTTCCAAACTCATTAATATTATTTTCTATTAAATTTTTTTTTGCATTAATAACTCTATCATTTTCAAAAACTACATGTTTCGCTCTTTTTGCAATAGTATTACTGTCAAATTTATCTGTTTGAAAATTTTCTTTTTTAACTCCACCCAAATATTCTACACCAAGTTTTTTTTCAGCCTCTTGGAGTTCAGCAAATCTTTCATTATAAGAGCTATCTCTTAAATTTCGTTGTACTTCAGAGTCAATCAAACAAAATTTCCAATTTTCTGGAAAATTAATAAGTTCGTATTCTAAATTCTTACAATTCATAAAGAATGCTTTGCCATGAATACCAATAGAAGAAACCATTTGATCCATTATTCCACCAGAAACACCTATATAGTTGAATTCTACTTTCTTTGCTAATTTTGCAATTTCTGGATCTTTGATTTTTGTTTTAAAAAAAGTATTAAGTGCTTTTAGTGTAGCAACACACAATGCTGAAGATGATGAAATACCTCTTTCTAAAGGAATATCAGATGAAATATAAATGTTTAAATATGTAGATGAAATCTTATTTTCATCAAAAAAAATATACAAACAACCTTTTATATAATCAATCCACTGATTGTTGCTTGATTTTTTGAAATCATTGAATGTTTTTTTTTCTTTAAAATGATTAGAATAA
Organism: uncultured Alphaproteobacteria bacterium; assembly: GCA_902518705.1. Lineage (GTDB taxonomy): Bacteria > Pseudomonadota > Alphaproteobacteria > HIMB59 > CACPNW01. The sequence goes on from CABYHW010000008.1 coordinate 50,277, forward strand.
ACTTTGAATTCATTAGATTTATTATTAGATATTTCAATCGTATTTTTAAAAGACAAAAGTGTAGGCATTACATATCCACCAGTATAATCGGTATGTTCACCAATTAAATTTACTCTTGCATGAGCACTTTCCTTTACTTCTGCGTCTATATTAAATATATCTTTAAAGCTCATATAATTACTAGTTATGACTAATCAAATTAATATATCTTTTACAAATGAAAATAAATTAAAAATTATTCTTGATGATAAATTAGTAGATTCAAATTTAAAATTGTGTTTCTCATTAGTTTATTCAATAAAATCTATATCAGGAGGTGAAATCACTAAGCAAATTGGACGTTATTACGAGTTATCTATAAAAA
>CABYHW010000009.1 GCA_902518705.1 uncultured Alphaproteobacteria bacterium
GAGGATCTGGAGATGGTCCAAACAGAAGAGATTTTGAAGATTCAATTAGAAAAGCAAAAGATAGATTTGGAAATTTTAAATTTGGTGGCAGACGTAACCTTTCAATATTTATAATAGTAGCTATTTTACTTTGGTTAGCTACTGGTTTTTATAGAGTTGAGCCTGATGAGCAAGGTGTAGAACTTTTATTTGGAAGATGGAATGGTCAAACAACCGAGCCTGGATTACATTACTTTTTTCCAACTCCAATCGGTCAAACTGTTACACCTAAGGTTGAAGTAATTAGAAAAATCAACGTTGGATTTAGAAGTGCAAGTGATCTTGGTTTTGGCTCAAATTCAAATGCGGAGCGAAAAGTAATTGAAGAAAGTTTAATGCTAACGGGTGATCAAAACATAGCAGATGTTGCATTTACAGTACTCTTTAAAATAAAAGATGCTGGAAACTTTCTTTTTAAGCTTAGAAACCCAGAACTTACCGTCAAAGATATGTCTGAAAGTGTTGTACGTGAAGTCGTTGGTCAAAGAGATCTTCAATTCTTACTTACCGAAGGTCGTCAAGAGGTAGAACAAGTTGTAAGAAATGAATTACAATTAGTCTTAGATTCCTACGAAAGTGGCGTTTTGATTCAATCAGTACAGCTTCAAAGTGTTGATCCGCCCGATCAAGTTATTGATGCTTTTGATGAAGTTCAAAGAGCAAGACAAGATAAAGAAAGATTAGTTAACGAAGCTAACACTTATTTAAATAGAATTGTACCTAATGCTCGTGGTGAAGCAGCCAAACTTGTTGAAGCTGCTACAGCATATAAAGAGCAGGTAGTAAAACAAGCTGAAGGTGTGGCACAAAACTTTATAGATGTTTACAATAGTTATAAAGATGCGAAAGAAGTTACAAAAAGAAGAATATATCTTGAAACTTTAAGAGAAGTTTTAGAAGGTAAAAACAAAATAATTTTAGATGATACTGGAAATGGGCAGGGTGTAGTTCCTTACCTTCCATTGAATGAACTTAAAAAGTCAGGAAACAATTAAGATGAGGTTTAGTGCAAGAAATTTACTTATAGTTTTAGTTTTATTTATTCTTTTCCTTACTTTCACGGGAGCTTTTTTTATTGTAAATGAAACTAAGCAAGCTCTAGTGCTTCAATTTGGTGACCCAAGAAAAGTTGTTACAAAACCTGGACTTCAATTTAAAATCCCGTTTATTCAAGATGCTGTTTTTTTAGATTCTAGATTACTTAATCTCGATCCCCAACCTGAAGAAATGATACTTTCAGATCAAAAAAGAATTATTGTTGACTCATTCGCTAGATACAACATTGTTGATCCTCTAAAGTTTTATCAGACAGTTAGAAATGAAACTACTTTTTCAGATAGATTTGGAAGAATTATAAACGCAGCAGTTAGAGGTGTAATTGCACAATACTCTTTGACATCCCTGCTAAGTGACGAACGTATTAACATTATGAATGAAATTGAAAAACAAATTAAGGTTAATGAGAATTCTTTTGGTGTTAAAATTGTAGATATCAGAATTGGTAGAACAGATTTAACAGAACAAGTATCTAATAACGTTTATCAAAGAATGCGTTCTGAACGTGAAAAAGAAGCAAATTTATTAAGAGCAGAAGGTGAAGAACTTTCTAAAGAAATTGTTGCATCAGCGGATAGACAACAAACAGTTATTTTAGCTGAAGCTGAAAGAACATCTTCAATACTAAGAGGTGAAGGAGATGCTGCAAAAAATAGAATACTAGGTGATGCTTATAGTCGTGATGAGGAATTTTTTGATTTCTTAAGAACAATGCAAGCTTGTAAAGATACTTTTGGGGACACAGAGATGTCTATGGTAATAGCACCTGGAGAAGTTTGTGAAAAGTTTTTTGGTGAAATAGATATCCAAAATTAATGTTTGAAATTTTACTAATAAGCATAGGTCTAGTGCTGATCATTGAAGGTATACTCTATTTTTTCTTAGCTAACAATTTAAAGAAATATCTCGATATGCTCTCTCTTATTAATCCACAAACTGTAAAAAATATTAGTTTATTTTTTGCTCTTTTAGGACTGTGCCTTATTTATTTCACGTTCAAATATTATGAAAATTAATATGAGAATTAAATTTTTATTCTTAATTTCTATTTTATTTTCGAAACCATTACTTGCTGTACCTGAGAGTTTTGCTGATTTAGTTGAACAATTATCTCCTGCAGTAGTTAGTATTGCATCAACTACTATTGTTGAAAATAATAACCAAAATCAAATACCGCAATTTCCAGAGGGATCTCCTTTTGATGATTTTTTTAAAGAATATTTTGACCGTGATCAAAGACGATCACAGCGACCTATGACAGGACTCGGTTCAGGTTTTATAATAAGTGAAGATGGTATAGTTGTTACAAATAATCATGTAATTGAAGGAGCTGATGAAATAACCGTTATTCTAAATGATGAAACAGAGTTTACAGCTGAATTACTTGGAAGAGATCCCAAAGCAGACATAGCTGTATTGAAAATTGATCCAAAAAATAAAAAACTTACATATGTTGGTTGGGGCGACTCGGATAAAATGAGAGTTGGAGATTGGTCAATTGCAATTGGAAACCCTCTTGGTTTGGGAGGTACTGTCACAGCAGGAATTATATCTGCAATCTCAAGAGATTTAGGTAGTGGGCCATATGTCAAATTTTTACAAACAGACGCATCTATTAATCGTGGTAATTCCGGTGGACCATTATTTAATTTAGATGGAGAGGTAATAGGAATTAACACGGCAATTGTTTCGCAAACAGGTGGAAGTATTGGTTTAGGATTTGCAATACCTGCGAATAGTGCCAAAAAAATAGTACAACAATTAAAAGATTTTGGCAAAACTAAGAGAGGTTGGTTAGGTGTACAAATTCAACCTGTTACAAAGGATTTTGCTGAAAGTCTTGGATTGCCTGATCAAAAAGGTGCATTCATATCCAATGTCAATCCTAATGGTCCCTCAAAAACTGCTGGATTAGAACCAGGCGACGTAATTTTAAAATTTAATAATATAGAAATTAAAAAGATGCCTGATCTACCAAGAGTTGTTGCAGAGTCAGATGTAGGCTCGACTGCAATATTAGAAGTTTGGAGAAAAAATAAAAAAATTCGTATTGAGGTAATATTAGGAGAATTACCTGGAGAGGTAGTTACGGAGAGAAAAACAACTAAAAATATTGAAACAAATTTAAAAATTGAATCTTTAGGAATTACTATTGAAGATCATGAAAGTGGGGTAAAAGTAATTTCAATTGACGACATTGATAGTAGTTTGCAAAATGCAGACATAATCACAGAAGTTAATAGAGAGGTTATTAATAATATGAATTCATTTGAAGAATTAGTAAATTCTTTAGAAAAAACAGGCAGATCCTCATTATTACTAAAAATAATTAGAGATGATGAGCAAAATTGGGTAACAATTAAATTTAAGAATAATTGAAAACTCAAATCTATTTTGTATTAGGCCCAACTGCATCAGGAAAATCAAAATTTGCTTTAAGCCTTGCGAACAAACTAAATGGTGAAATTATAAATGCTGATAGTATGCAGATTTATAATGAGTTAAGTATCTTAACTGCTAGACCAACTATAAATGATCAAAAAAAAATCAATCATCATCTTTATGGTTTTGTTAAAGGTGATGTTAGATTTAATGTTCAAAAATGGTGTGAGGAAGCATCAAAAAAAATTAATTATTTAGTTAATAATAATATAACCCCTATTTTAGTTGGAGGTACAGGTCTTTACATAGAATCTTTAATTAATGGAATATTTTCAATTCCATCTATTCCAGAAAAAGTAAAAATAGAATCAGAAAAAATGATTTTAAAAATTGGTAAGGAAAATTTTTATAATTTAGTTAAAGAGCTTGACAGTGATGCAATGATTAATATTGCGCCTAACGATATTCAAAGAATAAGAAGAATATGGGAAGTAAATTTTTTTACTAACAAAAAATTTAGTGACTGGAAAAAAAGTAAAAATAAAAATTTTATTAATTTAAAAAATTACAAAATATTATTATTTCTTCCAGATAGAAAAGAAAACTATAGAAGAGTAGATCATAGAACACACTTAATGATGAAAGATGGTGCGATAGAGGAAGTCAAAAATTTACTTAAATTAAATTATAATAATAGCTTACCAATAATGAAAGCTCACGGAGTTCCTGAAATTCAATCTTATCTTAATAACGAAGTATCAATTGAGGAATGTATTTCTAAAATACAGCAAGTAACAAGAAACTATGTAAAAAGACAACATACTTGGTGGAGATCTTCAAATCTTAATATTTTTAAAAAATTTAATCAATTTCCGGATGAAATTGACTTAAAATCCATTAATTTAGATCAAAATTGAACTAATTTATTGATTTTATTTTATCCACAGCCTATGAGCTAAAATCAATGAATAATGAAATAACAGGAGCTGAAATTGTCTTAAAAAGCTTAGCTGAACAAGGCGTAGAGGTTGTATTTGGATATCCTGGTGGTGCGGTATTACCCATATACGATACTTTATTTAAACAGAATTCCATTAAGCACGTTTTAGTAAGACAAGAGGGTGGTGCGATACATGCTGCTGAAGGTTATGCTAGGTCTACTGGTAAAACTGGAGTAGTTCTTGTTACATCAGGACCTGGTGCAACAAATGTTGTAACAGGTTTAACTGACGCAATGATGGATAGTGTACCTATTGTATGTATAACTGGACAGGTACCTCAACACTTAATTGGCAGTGATGCATTTCAAGAATGCGACACCACAGGTATAACGAGACCTTGTACTAAACATAATTACTTAGTTAAGGATGTTAATAAATTATCTTCTGTATTTCATGAAGCATTTACCATTGCTCAAAATGGAAGACCGGGTCCTGTATTAATTGATATACCTAAAGATGTTCAATTTGCTTCAGGAACTTATGAAGAAAAAAATAAAATTATTATTCCCTCTCATAGATTATTTGAACCAAGTCCTGATTTTGAAAAAAATAAAATTGAAGAAGCAGTAGAATTAATTTCAAAAGCTAAAAAACCAATTTTTTATATTGGTGGTGGATGTATTAATTCTGGTCCAAAAGCTTCAAAATTAGTTAGAGAATTTATAAATATGGTTGGATCACCAGTAACAATGACATTAATGGGTCTAGGAGTTGTAGGTTCATCAGATAAAAACTCACTTGGCATGCTTGGTATGCACGGAATGTATGAAGCTAATATGGCTATGCATGAATGTGATGTCATGATTAATATCGGTGCAAGATTTGATGATAGAGTTACAGGAAGACTTGATGCTTTCTCACCTAACTCAAAGAAAATTCATATTGATATTGATGAAAGTAATATCAACAAAACAATAAACGTTGATGTTCCAATAATAGGTGATGTTAAACAAGTTGTTGAAAAAATGATTTCAGTCTGGAAAGACAAAAAATATAAAATAGATACTGACTCATTAAAATTGTGGTGGGATAAAATAAATAAATGGAAAGAAGTAGATTGCTTAAACTATAACAATGAAGGTAAGCAAATTAAACCTCAGTATGCAGTTCAAAGGCTTTATGAGTTAACAAAAAATACAAAAACATTTATTACAACTGAAGTAGGTCAACATCAGATGTGGGCTGCTCAATTCTATAAATTTGAAGAACCAAATAGATGGCTAACTTCAGGTGGTTTAGGAACTATGGGGTATGGTTTTCCTGCTGCTATTGGAGCTCAGGTTGGACATCCTGATGCTTTAGTTGTCGATATAGCAGGTGACGCCTCTATACTCATGAATATTCAAGAAATGAGCACTGCTGTTCAATATAGATTGCCTGTAAAAATATTTATTTTAAACAATGAATACATGGGAATGGTTAGGCAATGGCAGGAACTTTTACATGGTGGAAGATATTCCGAAAGTTATACTGATAGTTTACCTGATTTTGTAAAGCTAGCTGAAAGTTATAAAGCTGTTGGTTTAAGAGCAAAAACAACTGATGACCTTGATAATGTTATAAATCAAATGATAGAAACAAAAAATACAGTAATTGCAGATATTTGGGTAACTAAAGAAGAGAATTGCTTTCCAATGATTCAAAGTGGATCTGCTCATAATGAAATGATGTTAAGTAAAGATCAAAAACAAGACAAAAAATCTGCCGAAAAAGGAAAAATTTTAGTTTAATGAATAAATCCGTTTACGCTTCTCCTGATCAAGTATCAGAGACCAAAAGACATATATTAACTGTATTAGTTGATAATGAACCAGGTGTTTTAGCAAGAGTTATAGGTATGTTTTCTGGAAGAGGATATAATATTGATAGTTTGAACGTAGCTGAAGTGAGTAATGATGAAAATATTTCAAGAATTACTATTGTAACACACGGCACTTCAGAGGTTGTTAGCCAAATTGAAAAACAGTTACTTAGAATAGTTCCTGTTCACAGTGTTACAAATTTAGACCAAGAAGGTAGTTCTGTGGAAGCTGAAGTTGCTCTAGTTTATATTTATATTTCTGAAACAAACAAAAAGAAAGTTTATCAGCTTTGTGATTTATACAGAGCTAGAAAAATAGAAAATGAAAATAATACCACAATTTTTGAAATTGCTGGTGCTTCAGAAAGAGTAAATAGATTTATTAAAGAAATTAATGAAATAACAAAAGTAGAAATTGTTCGAAGTGGTCCCGTTGCAATATCATCAATTCAAAAAAATGAGGAGGAATAATAATGAGAGTATATTACGATAGAGATGCAGATTTAAATTTAATAAAGGATAAAAAAATATCAATTGTAGGATATGGAAGTCAAGGACATGCCCACGCAATGAATTTGAGAGATTCTGGAATAGAAAATGTTTCAATTGCATTAAGAGAGGGTTCAAATTCAATAAGTAAAGCAGAGCAAGCTAATTTCAAAGTAATGACACCTGCAGAAGCTGCAAGTTGGGCTGATGTGATTATGATGCTAACACCTGATGAACTTCAATCTGAAATTTACAAAAATGATATAGCTGAAAATATTAAAGAAGGGACAACAATTGCATTTGCTCACGGATTAAATATTCATTTTGATTTAATCAAACCTAAAGAAGGTATAGATGTAATAATGGTTGCACCTAAAGGTCCTGGTCATACAGTAAGAGCTGAATATGTGAGAGGTGCTGGAGTGCCTTGTTTAGTTGCTGTAGATAAAAATCCATCAGGTAATGCTCTTGAAATAGGTATTGCGTATGCATCAGCAATAGGTGGAGGACGTGCTGGAATAATTGAAACAACTTTTAAAGAAGAATGTGAAACGGATCTTTTTGGAGAGCAATCTGTTTTATGTGGAGGTTTAACACATTTAATTTTAGCAGGTTATGAAACTCTAGTTGAAGCAGGATATGCACCTGAAATGGCATATTTTGAATGTCTTCATGAGGTCAAACTTATTGTTGATCTTTTATATGAAGGCGGAATGGCAAATATGAGATATTCAATCTCAAACACAGCTGAATATGGAGATTATTCAAGAGGTCCAAGACTTATTACAGATGAAACAAAAAAAGAAATGAAAAAAATTCTTTCGGAAATTCAATCTGGTCAATTTGCTAAAGAATGGATGCAAGAGCATCAGAGTGGTCAAACTAAATTTAAAGTAATGAGAAAAGAACAAGCTGAACATCCAATTGAAGCAGTCGGAGAAAAGTTGAGAACTTTGATGCCTTGGATTGCTGAAGGAAAAATGGTTGATAAATCAAAAAACTAGATGAAAGTTTAATTAAATTTTGATTAGTGTATAATTAAAGAAATGACTGAAAAAATTTATATTTTTGATACAACTCTTCGAGACGGAGAACAATCTCCAGGTGCATCAATGAATTTAGATGAAAAACTTCAAATTGCTGAAGTTCTCGATTCAATGAAAGTTGATATTATTGAAGCAGGTTTTCCAATTGCTTCTAATGGAGATTTTGAAGCAGTCTCTGAAGTAAGCAAGCATGTCAAAAATTCAACAATAGCCGGTTTAGCAAGAGCAAGCTTTAAAGATATTGACCGCGCTTGGGAAGCAGTACAACATGCTAAGTCTCCAAGAATTCATACTTTTATTGCAACCAGTCCTCTGCATATGAAATATAAATTAAAAAAAACTGAAGAAGAAGTTTTAGAAGCTATTCAAAAAACTGTGTCTCACGCAAGAAATCTTTGTGAAAATATCGAGTGGAGTTGTGAAGATGGCGGAAGGTCAGAGTTAGAATTTTTATATCAATGTATAGAGCTCGCCATCAACTCAGGTGCTTCAACTATTAATATCCCTGATACTGTTGGTTACACACTACCAGAAGAGTTTGGTAAAATTTTCAAAAATGTAAAAAATAATGTTCCAAATATTGATAAAGCAATTCTTTCTACTCATACACATAATGATTTAGGTTTAGCGACAGCAAATAATGTTGCAGCTATCAAAGAAGGTGCAAGACAAGTTGAGTGTACAATTAATGGTATGGGTGAAAGAGCTGGAAACTCATCATTAGAAGAAATTGTAATGACTTTAAAAGTAAAAAAAGATCTAATGCCTTTTCATACAGATATTAAAACCGAGTCCATCATGAAAGCCTCTAGATTAGTATCATCAATAACAGGTTTTCCAGTTCAACCAAATAAAGCGATAGTTGGTGCAAATGCTTTTGCTCACGAAGCAGGAATACATCAAGATGGTATGCTCAAACATGCTGGAACCTATGAAATCATGACACCTGAGTCCATAGGGCTTAATAAATCTTCACTAGTTCTTGGAAAACATTCAGGTAAACATGCTTTTTCAGAAAAGTTAAAAGAACTTGGTTATGAAGTAGGTGATAATGCTTTAATGGAGTTATTTGGAAGGTTTAAAGATTTAGCCGATAAGAAAAAAGAAATATTTGAAGAAGATTTAATTGCGTTAGCAGAAGATAGAACATCGTCATACGATGAACATATTAAATTTGTATCTTTAGAAGTAAATGCTGGATCTGTTGAAAAAGCTGAAGCTAAATTAAAGATTGAAATTAACGAAAAAGTGGAAAATACTAAAATTAATGGTAACGGTCCTGTTGATGCTACATTTAATGCTATAAAAAAACTTACTAATACTGAATTTAAACTTAAACTTTACCAAGTTAATGCAATCACTGCAGGTACTGACGCACAAGGAGAGGTCACTGTCAGACTTGAAGATGATAATCTATCATCACAAGCAAAAGGAAGTGATCCTGATATAATTGTTGCATCTGCAAAAGCATACATTAATGCATTAAACAGATTGATCTTTAAAAAAACTAAATCTATTAAAGAGAATTCAGCAAGTTTAAAAATAGAAGGAGTTTAATTAATGGTTATTGATCGTTTTTTTAGTTTATTTTCTAAAGATATGGCTATTGATTTGGGTACGGCAAATACACTAGTATATGTAAAAGGGGAAGGTGTTATTCTTAATGAACCTTCTGTAGTTGCAACAATTGAAAATGAGGGAAATACACAAGTTTTAGCTGTTGGTAATGAAGCAAAACAAATGCTTGGAAGAACACCAGGAAAAATAAAAGCAATACGCCCTATGAAAGATGGAGTTATTGCTGATTTTGATGTTGCTGAACAAATGATAAAAAGTTTTATTAAAAAAGTTCATAAAGGAAGATCTATATCTAATCCTCAAATTGTTATTTGTGTACCTTCAGGAGCAACAAACGTTGAAAGAAGAGCTATTAGAGAGTCGGCCGATGCTGCTGGAGCGAGGAGAGTTTATTTGATTGAAGAGCCAGTTGCGGCAGCAATAGGAGCAGGTCTACCAGTTGCAGAACCAACAGGTTCTATGATTGTAGATATAGGAGGAGGAACGTCTGAGGTAGCAGTTTTATCTCTTGGTGGTGTGGTTAATTCTACTTCAGTTAAAGCTGCGGGAGATCGATTTGATGAGGCAATAATGGAATACATGAGAACAACACATAAATTAGCAATTGGAGAAACTACAGCTGAAAGAATGAAAAAGGATATTGGTTCAGCCTGTCCACCAGACGATGGTGATGGAAGATCAATGAGTGTTAAAGGTAGAGATTTAATTACTGGCCTACCAAAAGAAATAAGTATTTCCCAAAGACAAATAGCTGAAGCTCTTGCAGAACCTGTAGCTCAAATAATAGATACAATAAAAAGAGCTTTAGAACAAACACCTGCAGAATTATCTGCTGATATTGTAGAAAGAGGTATAATGTTAACTGGAGGAGGATCGCTTTTACATAATCTTGATAAAGTACTAAGGAGATCAACAAGTTTACCAATTTCAATAGCTGAAGATCCTCTTTTGTGTGTTGTTATGGGTACTGGACAGGCACTCGAAGAAAAATCTCGATTGAGTGACGTATTTGCTTCTGATTAAAAAATTGAAATGGCACCTAAGTTCCAAATAAAAGTTTTTCAAATTTCAACTTTTGTAAAAAATTTGACAATCATTTCCATTCTTACACTTTCTTTCCTTTTGGTCTTTTTTTCAAAATCTGATTTGTATGTTATTAATGGGATAAAAAATATATCTTCATCAGTAATTATTCCAATTACAAGAGTAATTTCAGCACCAGTAAATGCATTTTCAAATTTTGTTGATGAATACAATCAGTTTCGAAGTTTAAAATTTGAAAACAAACTTCTTCAGGAAGAAATAATGCGTTTAAAAAAATGGCAAACATTAGCAATACAAAATTCAAGAGAGAATAAAGTCTTAAAAAAATTATTAAATGCAACTGATAATAATTTAACCTTAATCAAAACTGCATCTCTTATTAACAGAAATGATACTATTTATAGTAAGCTGATAAACTTGAATGCTGGTCATGAAGATAAAATTGAGAAAAATATGTCAGCTATCAACGAAAGAGGATTAGTCGGCAAAGTAATTGACACAACTGCTAAAAATTCAAGAGTAATACTTTTAACTGACCCTAATTTATCTATTTCAGTAAAATCTATATCGGATGGAATTTTTTCCTTACTTACTGGCAATGGAGATGGCAAATATCTTGTAAGCTCTTTTGTGAAAGAAAATAAAATGCCAAGATTGGGAGATATTGTAGTAACAAGTGGTACAGCGCAGATCTTTCCAGTAGATCTATTAGTTGGAAAAGTAGCTAAAGTTGAAAAAAATAGATTTTTTGTTTTACCATTTGTTGATTTTGAAAATATTGATTATTTACAAATCGTTACCTCGAAATAATGGGGTTTTCCAAATTTTTTAATTCCAGTATTAAATTAAATATTATTTTAATAATAAGTTTTTCAATTTCTGTAAATTCTTTTATTTTAATGCCTAATATGAATAATGCATTCTATGTATTATTTCATTTGACTTTTATTTATATAATTTTTTACCATTATCATTATTATTTATATTTAGTTGCCCTGGTATATGGACTTTTATTTGATATATTACTATTAAATAATATTGGGGCTCATTTAATCACCTTTTTATCTCTTTTAATCTTATTTATATTGTTAAGAAAATACTTAATTAGATTATCTTCGTATCAAATAATTTTTATTTATTTTATCATACTGATTATTTTGTTCCTAATTGAGCAATTTTTAGCAAATCTAATACACAATTATAAATTAAATATGAGTTTAATTTTCAATTTTATTTTAATTTCTTTAATTATATTTATTCCTACTATATTTTTGTTAACTAAATTAGATAAGTGACATGTTCTATTCAGATGATAAAAAACAATATTCAGTACTAAACAGAAGAACTTTTTTATTATATTTATTAAAGGTATCTTTTTTTGGAATTGTAGGATGGAGACTATATGATATTCAAATAAAAGATTCACAAAAATATAAAACTCTTTCCAAAAATAATCAAATAGACGTTGAAATTATATACCCTATTAGGGGTAAGATTTATGATACTAATAATAGGGTTTTAGCATCTAATATAAAAGTATTTGATGTATACCTAATTCCTGAAAATACAGAGAATATAAATAAATCTTTAAATGAATTAAATCAAATTATAAAAATTAATTTTAGTGATCGAAGGAAAATACTAGAATTATCTAAAAAAGTTAAAAAATTTCAGAAAATAAAAGTTTTAGAAAATATTAATTGGTCACAACTTGAAAAAATAGAATCAAACAAACTTAATATCGAGGGTATATTTATTTCTCAAGACTATATGCGAACTTATCAGTTTGATAATACTGTTTCACATTTGATCGGTTATACAAATAAACCCAATAGAGAAGAAGTTGAATTACCTTTTATTTCAAATATGCCTAACCTAGAAATAGGAAAAGATGGTATTGAAAAAAGTTTTAATCCTAACTTAATAGGTAAATCAGGACAAAGAGAGATTGAAGTTAATTCTTATGGAAGAGTAATTCGAGAAATATCAAGGCAAGATAGTCAAAAAGGAAATGATATTCAGATAACTATCGATCTAAGAATTCAACAGTATGCTTTGAATATATTAAAAGAACACAAAGCGGGATCTGCAGTACTTATGGATATTCACAATGGTAACATATTATGTATGGCGTCAACTCCATCTTATAATCCAAATAAAATTATACAAAAACCAAATAAGGAATATTGGGATTCAATTTTAGAGAATGAACTTTCGCCACTCACTTACAGATGTATTCAAGGTTTATATGCTCCAGGCTCAACCTTTAAAATGGTTGTTGCTATAGCGGGCTTAGTCCATGGGATTATAGATACAAATACGAAACATTATTGTAGTGGAAAAATTGGTTTAGGTGATAGACTTTATCATTGTTGGAAAAATAATGGTCATGGTTCAATGAATATTAGTGATGCAATCAAAGAATCATGTGATGTTTTCTTCTATGAAATTTCAAAAAAAATTGGGATAGATAAAATTGCTAAAGTTGCTGAAGATTTTGGTTTAGGAAAAATATATGACGTACCTTTACCTAATCAAAAAAAAGGTATCATTCCTTCACGTGATTGGAAAAGGAAAAAATACGATGAAAGTTGGTATCCTGGAGAGACTCTAATCTCTGCTATTGGTCAAGGTTTCGTATTAACTAATCCACTACAACTTGCTGTAATGACTTCAATTATTGCTTCTAATGGAAAAAACGTAAAACCAAATATTATAAAGCAAAATAATGACGCTGAATTTGAAAAATTAGAAAAATACCAAACTGCAATTGAAATAATTAAAAGTTCGATGTTTAAAGTAGTTAATGAAAGCAAAGGTACAGCTTATAACTCGAGATCTGAGTCTGCGCCTTTTGCAGGTAAGACAGGAACTTCCCAAGTTAGAAGAATAACAGTAGCCGAGAGAGAAAGTGAAGATTTTAGAAAAAAAGAAGTAGAATGGAAAAAAAGGGATCATGCTTTATTTGTTGGATACATGCCAGTTGAGAATCCGAGATACGCTATTTCGGTTGTTATTGAACATGGGGGCTCAGGTGCATCAACTGCAGCACCTATAGCAAAAGAAATTTTTCAATTTACAAAAAATTTAGAAATTTAATGTTGAATAAAATTCAAAACTTAAATTACTTATTGATTTTCTTAATTATATTAATTTCTTTTATTGGTGCTGCAGGTTTGTATTCTGCTGCAGGAGGATCATACAGTCCTTGGGCATCAAGACATTTAATAAGATTACTAGTTTTTATTTTTTTAGCAATTGTCTTAGCTTTAATAAATATAAAATTTATTTATCAATTTGCTTATATCTTTTTTATTTTATCATTATTACTTTTGTTTTCAGTGGAATTAATTGGTGTTTTTGGTAAAGGTGCAACTAGATGGATAAATCTATTTGGTTTTAGCATCCAACCATCAGAATTAATAAAAATAACTATAATACTAGCGTTAGCAAGATTTTATCATGATTTAAAATTTGATGAAATTAAGCAAATTAAAAATTTATTTTTTCCAATATTAATTTTATTTTTACCCTTTTCTTTAGTAGTTATACAACCAGATCTTGGTACAGCTCTAAGTATAGCTATGCTCGGAATTTTGATTCTATTTGCTAGTGGAATAAGAATTTGGAAGTTTGTATTAGGGTTTTTTGTTATAATTTTATCAATTCCTTTGTTACTAAATTTCTTACAACCATATCAAAAAGATAGAATTTTCTCTTTTTTAAATCCTGAGGCTGATGCTCTTGGAAGAGGATATCAACTCATACAATCTAAAATTGCTTTAGGTTCTGGTGGTCTAACTGGCAAAGGTTTTTTAGAGGGATCTCAAGCTTATCTACAGTATTTACCTGAAAAACAGACTGATTTTATTTTTACTTTAATTGGGGAAGAATTTGGTTTTATTGGCACTATGTTTATAATTTTACTATTTCTTTTATTAATATCAGTGTGTTTTTATATCAGCATTAAATCAAATCATATCTTTGGTAGGCTTCTTTCCATCGGAGTTGGCAGTAATTTATTTATATATGTGATAATGAACATATCTATGGTATCTGGATTGATGCCTGTTGTTGGAATTCCATTACCTTTAGTTTCTTATGGAGGGTCAGCAATGCTTTCTATAATCATATCTCTAGGATTAGTTCTTAATGTAGAATTAAATGGAAATTTAAAGAAATTACATAATGCTTGAAATAAATAAGGTTAATAAATATTTTGGAGGATTAAAAGCAGTCCATAACGCATCAATGAAAGTTGAAACGGGTTCAATTACAGGCTTAATCGGTCCAAATGGTGCAGGAAAAACAACATTATTTAATACTATTGCAGGATTATATGATCCAGACGAGGGAAATATAATTCTTAATAATGAAGATATTTCTTTTTTAAAACCTCACGAGTTATTTGCTAAAGGAGTTCTAAGAACTTTTCAAATTGCGCACGAATTTTCAACTTTAACTGTTCTTGAAAATTTAATGATGGTACCACCAAATCAATTTGGTGAAAAATTATCTTATGCTTTATTAAGTAATGCTAAAGTAAAGCAACAAGAAGAAGAAATAAGACAAAAAGCCATAGAAGTAATAAATTTTTTAAATTTAAGTCACTTAACTCAAGAACTTGCAGGCAACTTATCTGGTGGTCAAAAAAAACTACTTGAGTTAGGGAGAACTATGATGGTTGATCCTCAAATAGTTTTACTTGATGAAGTAGGAGCTGGAGTTAATAGAACACTTCTCAATGAAATTACGGATGCAATATTAAGATTAAATAAAGAAAAAAATTATACATTTTTCGTAATTGAACATGATATGGATCTTATTGAAAAAATTTGTGATCCTGTAATTGTGATGGCGGAAGGTTCAGTTTTATTTAAAGGAAATTTTAATGAAGTTAAAAATAACGATACAGTTATAGAAGCTTATTTAGGAAAAGGTATTAATAAAAATTAGAATTTTATGAATAATTTAATTGGTAAAAATTTAACAGCTGGATATGGAGGAGTTGATATAATTAAAGATATTAATCTAGAAGTTAACGAGGGTGAAATTGTTGTCATAGTCGGTCCAAATGGAGCAGGGAAATCAACAGCAATGAAAGCATTGCTTGGTATGTTAAGTCTTACTTCAGGTTCTGTTGAATATTCAAATGAGGAAATTTCTTCAATGCTACCCCAAAACAGAATTAATTTAGGATTAGCTTTTGTCCCTCAAACAAGCAATGTGTTTACTGGTATGACAGTAGAAGAAAATTTAGAAATGGGAGGATTTTTAAGAGAGGATGACATTATTCATACCATAAATGATGTTTATGACCTTTTTCCTATTTTAAAAGAAAAAAGAAATCAAAGTGCAGGAGAATTATCAGGAGGTCAAAGACAACAAGTAGCTTTTGGGAGAGCACTTATGACTAAACCTAAAATTTTAATGTTAGATGAACCAACAGCAGGAGTATCACCAATAGTAATGGATGAATTATTTTCAAGAATTATAGAAGTTCGTAAAACTGGTGTTGGGATACTCATGGTTGAACAAAATGCAAAACAAGCACTTGGTATTGCTGATAGAGGATACGTATTAGTAAATGGAAAAAATAGTAGAGAAGGTACAGGAAAAGAATTATTAAATAATCCAGAAGTTAGAAAGTCTTTTTTAGGAGGCTAAATGATTGATTTTCTTAATTCTATAATTGTACTTCTGAATTTTATTATCATTCCAGGCATTTCTTATGGATCCCAACTTGCACTTGGAGCACTTGGAGTTACATTTGTTTACGCAATACTTCGTTTTGCAAATTTTGCGCATGGCGAAATCATGTCATTCGGAGCGATGATAACAATTTTATTTACGTGGTTTTTTCAATCACAAAATATTGGCTTAGGTATTCTCCCAACTGCTTTGTTGGCGTTACCTATAGGAATAATAGCAACAATAATATTATGTATTATTTCTGATAAATTTGTTTTTCAATATTACAGATACCAAAAAAGTGTTCCTGTTGTTTTAGCAATGGTTTCAATAGGAGTTATGTTTGTAATTAATGCAATAATAAGAATTATAATTGGAACAGAAACTATAAAATTTTCTGATGGACAGAAATTTATAATGAAAGCGAAACAGTTTAAAGTAATGACAGGTTTAAATGAAGGATTAGCATTAAAATCATCTCAAGTTATTACAATATTAATTACTATTTTACTTTTAACTTTTACTTTTTGGTTTTTGCAAAAAACAAAAACTGGAAAATCAATGAGAGCATTTTCAGATAATGAAGATTTAGCATTATTGTCTGGTATTAATCCCGATAGAGTAGTCTTTACTACATGGATTATTGTTGGTGTCTTAGCTTGTGTAGCTGGAACACTTTACGGTTTAGATAAAAGTTATAAGCCAATTATTTATCTCAATTTAGTTTTACCAATATTTGCATCAGCAATTGTTGGAGGCATTGGCAGTCCCTTTGGAGCTGTAGTAGGTGGATATGTCATCGCGTTTTCAGAAATTATGGTCACCTATGCTTACAAGAAATTTTTTGTGTATCTTCTTCCAAGTTCAATAGAACCAACTGGTCTAGTACAATTACTTTCAACAGATTATAAATTTGCTGTATCATTTTCAATTTTAGTCATCGTTTTATTGATTAGACCATCAGGCATATTTAAGGGAAGAGTCTTATGATGCAGTTTGAGAGATATGAATGGTTAGCTATTACAATCATGATCTCCTTATTTATTTTTGTAGGTTTCATTCAAGGGTGGTCAGTAAGTTTAGTCATTTTAAATATGTGCATTATTTCAGCAATAATGACTATGGGAGTTAATATTTCTTGGGGTTATGCAGGAGTAATTAATTTTGGTGTAATGGGTTTTCTTGCCATGGGTGGATTAGCTGCAGTGCTTGTTTCTTATCCTCCCATTGCCGAGTCATGGCAGGCTGGAGGTAAAGGACTAGGTATTAGTTTTGCTTTGCTTGTCGTATTGGTCATTGCTGTGATGTATATTAATAAAAAGGTAATCCAAAATAGAAATAGGTATATTTTAAATTCTCTTATAATTTTTTTTGGTATTTTAATTATCAGACATTTTTATTTAAATTCTACACATAATATTGAAGATGTTAATCCTGCAATAGCAGGGTTTCTAGGCGGTCTTGGACTACCAATAATTTTTTCTTGGATAGTAGGAGGTTTATTTGCTGCGGGTGTTGCATTTGTAATTGGTAAAGTAGCTCTTGGATTACGATCAGATTATCTTGCTATTGTTACTCTTGGTATTTCAGAAATAGTTGTTAGTGTTTTAAAACATGAAGAATGGTTATCTAGAGGGGTGAAAAATGTAATCGGTTTAAAGAGACCAGTTCCTTATGAAATTGATTTACAAAATGCTGATTGGTTTATAAATTTAGTTACATATCTTAATTCATCAAAGTTAAATAACATTATTGATGTAAGTGATAGACAGCAAGTATTAAACAATCTTATAATTGATGGTTCAGGAATATTTGTAAAATTATCTTACGCTATTTTATTTTTGATTGTTATGTTGATAATTTTTTATTTTGCTAACAAAGCCCAATTATCACCTTGGGGAAGAATGATGAGAGCTATAAGAGATAATGAAACTGCTGCAAATGCTATGGGGAAAGATGTTGTAAAACAACATTTAATTATTTTTGTCATAGGAGCTGCAATTGTAGGTGTTGCAGGCGCAATGCTTGTTACTCTGGATGGATTATTTACTCCTTCAGGTTATCGACCACTTCGTTTCACTTTTATTATTTGGATTATGGTTATTGTAGGTGGTAGTGGAAATAATTTAGGTGCTATATTTGGTGGTTTTGTAATATGGTTTTCTTGGATTGAAGCAGCACCACTTACAACATTTATTATTAATCAACTTACAGTAGGTTTAGAGCCAACTAATGCTTTAAAACTACATTTACTAGATAGTGTTCCTTACTTTAGATACTTATTTATGGGTTTAATTTTATTATTAATTTTACGCTATCGACCTAAAGGAATTATACCAGAGAAAGTAAGGCACTCATAAAAAAACCCCAGCTAAAAGCTGGGGTTAAATTAAAATAATTTTTAAGTATTAAAGAGCGCCAACAGTAACGAATTCGCCACCACTAACTTCTAGTTCTTTAAACGCACCTGCAGCATCACCAAACGCATTAAATTCTACGTCTGTTGCACCTTGGTAGTCAATATCTTTACCAGCAGCTAACATTTGTAAGCCATATGATAATTGACCAGGGTTAATTACAATACCTGGAGCGTTAGATACTTTAGCAATATTGTTTAGAATTGATTGCTTATCAGCAGATCCGCCAGCTTGAATTGCAAGAGCAATAATTGCTGCTGCATCATAAGACTCTCCAACATATGGAGCACTTCCGTCCATGCCATTTGCAGCTGCTAGTTCTCCAAACTTAGCTGAACCTTTTGAAATTGCACCTGGCATAGAGCCAAATGATCCTTCAAGATCAGCACCGATATTATCTACAATTGATTGACCAATCATACCATCAGAAAGAACAAAAGTGTCAAATGCACCTGAATCTAAAGATGCTTCGATCATTCCTTTTCCACCATCATCGATATAACCAATTACTAGTAGCGCGTCTCCACCAGCTGATGCAAGAACACCAACTTCTGATGAATAATCTGCTTTACCATCTTCGTGTGCAGCTGATGCTGTAATAGTTCCACCACCACGAGCAAATGAAGCTTCAAATACTTCAGCTAAACCTTTTCCGTAGTCATTGTTAGTATACGTTACAGCTATACTTTCAATTCCTCTGCTTAAAGCAAGTTTAGCTAATACTTGACCACCTTTTGCATCAGATGGAGCTGTACGCCAAAAAGTTCCATTATCAGGAACTTTACTTAAACCTGGTGAAGTTGCAGATGGAGATACCATTAAGATACCATTTGGTACTGCAACGTTTGCATTAATCGCACCTGTTACACCTGAGCAGTCAGCACCCATAATAGCAGTTACACCTTGTGCAACTAGATCCTCAGCAGCAGCAGTTGCAGCAGCAGAGTCTACACAAGTTGAGTCAGCTTCTAAGATAGTAATTGATTCACCACCTAAAAGATTTCCAGAGTTTGATGCTTCATCAAATGCCATTCTCGCACCATCTCTCATAGCAGGAGTTAAAGATTCAATTGGTCCTGTAAAACCAAGAATAATTCCTACTTTAATTTCTGCTAATGCAGCAGTCGTTACAGTCGACAAACTTACAATAACAGCTAGAAGTAATTTTTTCATATTTCCTCCAAAAAGTATACTTTTTATATATGGTACCTCATATACTAGTTCCAAAAATCAATCATGCAGTTTTTTCATAAAAAAACTCAAGATTTTAGCCAAAAACCATAAATTGACTTCATTTGCCTCACCGGATAAAGATCAAACGTATGACAATTGGAATTTTAGGCGGAGGAGTTTGGGGGAGTGCACTTGCCCGAGTATTAAGTAATAATAAAGTTATCATTTATGCTCGAGATGAAAAAATTGTTAAATCAATAAATGAACACAAAATTAATCCAAAATTAAAATACAGTTCATTTAATGAAAATGTCACCGCTACTACCTCTATAAAAGAAATTAGAAATGTTAAATTTCTATTTATAACTTTACCGGCACAAAACATTAGGCAGGTAATTAAGGATTCAACATTACATAATAAAAATCATAATATTATTATATGTTCTAAAGGGATTGAAATATCGTCCTCAAAATTTTTAACAGATGTATTTCAAGAAATGATGCCTTTTAAATCAATAAGTATTTTATCTGGACCATCTTTTTCAAATGAAGTATCACAAAGTTTACCAACTGCAGTAACTCTTGCAACAAAAGATAAAAAAGATTTTGAGAATATTTCTAAACTTATACCTAACAAAGAGTTTAGAATTTATTATTCAAATGATTTAATCGGAACGCAAATAGGTGGTGCGTTAAAGAATATTTATGCAATAGCTGCAGGCATTGCAGAAGGTTTAAACTTAGGCGAAAATGCTAAAAGCGCACTCATTTCAAGATCTTTTGCAGAAATGGCACGATACGCAAAAAAATTTAAAGCTGATAAAAATACATTATTTGGTTTATCTGGGCTTGGTGATCTAATTTTAACATGTAGCTCTAAAAATTCACGTAATACACAGTTTGGTATTAAATTAGCTTCTTCAAAATATGATAATTTTTTAGATCTTTTAAAATCCCAAGAAGTAACAGAGGGTTATTATACAGTTAAAGCAGTCTATAATATTTCACAAATAAAAAATATTGATATGCCAATTATGGAGTCTGTATACAATATACTTTATAAGCAACATGATTTAAAAGAAGAACTGAGTAATTTACTGAGTAGACCAATAACAGAAGAAAAAATTTAATTCGATGACAAAAAAAACATTTTATAACTTAGATACAAGCTGGGTGAATAATACACAAATTAATTTAAGTGCAGTAGAGCGTCGAACATCTACTTTAACTAAAAGAAGAACTGTAAAAAAGGAATTTCAAGTTGCTTGGTTGTTAAAAGCTATTACTTTAATTGATCTTACTACACTAAGTGGCGACGACACTTTTGGAAAAGTTGAAAGACTTTGTAATAAAGCTCTTAATCCCATTGATGATTATATTCTTCAGGATTTAGGACTAGAAAATAATGCAGTAAGAGTAGGAGCTGTGTGTGTCTATCACCATCTAATAAAAGATTGTACAAAACTAATTCAAAACAAAATCCCAATTGCAGCAGTTTCTACTGGTTTTCCTGCAGGTTTATCATCTTATACGACTAGAAAAAAAGAAATTTCTGACTCTATAAAAGATGGTGCTGATGAAATTGATATTGTTATTAATAGAGGATACGTTCTCCAAAATAATTGGAAAAAATTATATGATGAGGTTCGTAGTTTTAAAGAAACTGCAGGTAAAACAAAAATTAAAGCTATTCTTGGTGTTGGTGATCTTGAGACTCTTCGAAATGTAGCTAAAGCATCTTTAGTTTGTATGATGGCTGGGGCTGATTTTATTAAAACATCAACAGGAAAAGAAAGTATAAATGCAAATCTTAATAATAGTCTTGTAATGTTGAGAATGATTAGAGATTTTTATACAAAAACTGGAAAAAAGATTGGTTTTAAACCTGCAGGTGGAATATCAACGGCTAAATCTGTCTTAGAATTTTTAATATTGGTTGCTGAAGAGTTAGGATTTGAATGGGTTAATCCTAAATTATTGCGAATTGGTGCTTCTAGTTTATTAATTGATATAGAAAGACAACTCTATCACTACACTAGTGGCAGGTATGCAAATAAAGAGAAACTTGCAATAGGATAATATGGATAAAGTTATTAAAAATTTTCAAAATATATCTTATGGCCCTGCACCAGAAGACAGTAAAGAAGTTAATAGTTGGATAAAAAATTTAAAAAATCCAAATAATCATTTTATTAATGGTAAATTTGTAAAATCATCTAGCTCAAAAAAATTAAATATAATTAATCCTTCCACAAATAAAAAAATTGCAACATTGTCTGTTGCTTCAAAAAAAGATGTAAATGCCGCAGTAAGTGCTGCTAAAAAAGCTCACATTAAATGGTCTAAATTATCATCTTTTGATCGATCAAAATATTTATATGCCCTAGCTCGTCTCATTCAAAAAAATTCAAGATTTATTTCTGTTTTAGAGACCATTGATAATGGTAAGCCTATAAGAGAAACAAGAGATATAGATATTCCACTTGTCGCAAGACATTTTTATTATCACGCTGGGTGGGCTGCTAGGAATACAAATAATTCTGATAACTCTATTGGTGTTGTAGGACAAATTATACCCTGGAACTTTCCATTATTAATGTTGGCGTGGAAAATTGCTCCTGCTATTGCTCTTGGTAATACAGTAGTGTTAAAGCCTGCAGAATATACTTCTTTAACCGCGCTTTATTTTGCTGAACTTTGTGAAAAAGCTAAAATTCCTCAAGGTGTAATTAATATTATTACGGGAGATGGTTCTACTGGTGAACATATAACATCGCATAAAGATATTAAAAAAATTGCCTTTACTGGATCGACTGAAGTTGGAAAAAAAATCATTCGAACAAATACTAATCCAGATAAAAAAATGACAATGGAGCTTGGAGGTAAATCTCCTTTTATTGTTTTTGAAGATGCTGATTTAGATAGTGCTGTAGAAGGTGTTGTTGATGCAATTTGGTTTAACCAAGGTCAAGTATGTTGTGCTGGATCAAGACTCTTAATACAAGAAAGTATTGAGAAAAAATTTATTCAAAAACTTAAGAAAAGAATGGAAAAACTTCGTGTCGGTGATCCATTAGATAAGTCTATTGATATTGGGGCTATTGTTGCACCTGTTCAACTTAAAAAAATTAATTCTTTAGTAAATAAAGCCCAAAAAGATGGAAATAAATTATGGCAACCTTCATGGTCTTGTCCAACAAATGGTTTATTTTATCCTCCATCTTTGTTTACAAATGTAACACCGTCATCTTTTATTGCTCAAGTAGAAATATTTGGACCAGTTTTAACAACGATGACATTTAGAACACCTAGTGAAGCCGTATCCATTGCAAATAATACTCCATACGGACTTGCTGCAAGTATTTGGTCTGAAAATATTAATTTAGCTTTAGATATTGCTCCAAAAGTAAAAGCTGGAGTCATTTGGATTAATTCTACAAACTTATTTGATGCTGCTTGTGGTTTTGGCGGATACAAAGAAAGTGGTTTTGGAAGAGAAGGTGGATCAGAAGGTATAAGAGCATATTCAAAATTACCACTACCCCTTTCTAAGTCAAAAAGAGGAAAGAAATTATCTAAAGGTACATCATCTAACTCTATTGATAGAACACCAAAATTATACATTGGAGGAAAACAAAAAAGACCTGATAGTGGTTATTCCTTTTCTTCATATGATGCTCATAATAATTTTATTTGTGATGTTCCAAACGCAAATCGCAAAGATGTAAGAGATACAGTCGAGGTTGCATCTAAAGCTGTTAGTAAATCTTCCACTAATTTTAATAGAGCTCAAATTCTTTATTACTTAGCTGAAAATTTGCAAGACCGAAAAAATACCTTTTCTAATTTACTATCTTCTCTAATTGGTATTTCGCAAAAAGATGCCGATAAAGAATTTGATCAATCAATTGAAAGATTATTTTATTATGGTGCTATGGCTGATAAGTTTGAAGGCTCTATACATAATCCTCCTATAAGAGGTTTAACACTAGCTGTTAAAGAACCGATAGGCGTTGTTGCAAATATTTTAAATGATGATTATCCACTATTAAGTTTAATAACTACATTAGGATCAAATTTTGCAGCAGGAAATGCTAGTATTATTGTTCCAGGTCAAAATACGTCTCTTTTAGCAACAGAATTATATCAACTACTTGAAACTTCAGATGTTCCAGCTGGTTATATTAACATCCTTACAACTAAACAAAATAGTTTGAATAAAATCTTATCTGAACATGAAAATATTGATGGTATTTGGTTTTTTAGTGAAAATAATAATGAGCGTCTGAAGGTTATTCAAAGTACAACTTCAAATTTAAAAAGAACTTGGTGTCCACAATCAAAAAATCTTGATTGGTCTTTCAAAGAAAAAGATTTCTTAGAAGAGTTTTTATATCAAAGTACACAAGTAAAAAATATTTGGATCCCATACGGAGAGTGATATACTAAAAATATGTTAATTAACGTCGATCCTATTTTAAGCCCTGATATATTAAAAACACTGCGTGAAATGGGCCATGGTGACAGACTTGTTATATCCGATATTAATTATCCTGCTCATTCGAACCACAATAGAGTTCACCGATTAGACGGCCTTGATATGACAACTGTTATGAGAGCTGTTTTATCTGTTTTTCCATTGGATAGTTTCGTAGAGTCAGCTGTTCACCGAATGGAAGTTGATAATCAACCAAATGAAATTAATGATGCTAATAAAGAAGTAATTGATGCAATTAAGAACGTATCAGGAGATCATTGGAAAATAGGTTCATACGAAAGACAAGAATTTTATAAGCAATCAAGATCAACCTATGCATATATTACGACAAGTGAAAGACGACCTTATTGTAATTTTATTTTAACAAAAGGTGTTATTAAACCAGATGGAACCGTTTGGATAATCGATAAGTAATTATGTCGATTAGTATTCTTGGTATTTTTGTTGCTGATCTTGTTTTTTTTGGAGAAAAAATTCCAGTTGAAGGTGAAACTATTCTTGGTAAAAATTTTGTTATTGGTCCTGGTGGAAAAGGATCAAACCAAGCTGTAGCTGCAGCCAAAGCTGGAGCAAAAACTTTTTTTATTTCTAAGATTGGTGATGATCAATTTGGTTCAATGGCAACAGAAATTTATGAAAATTCTGGTGTTGACTATAGTAACGTAATTATTTCAAAAGATCATTCAACTGGAGCTGCAGGTATACTTGTAAATGAAGGAACCGGAGCCAATGCTATAAATGTTTTTCCTGGGGCGGCAGGTGCAATCACTATTGAAGATATAGATAAAGCAGAAGAAGCAATTAAAAACTCAAGTATATTTCTTACACAACTAGAAGCACCAAAAGATGTTGTTACTTATGCATTAAAAAAAGCACATAGTTTAAATGTAAAAACAATTTTAAATCCTGCGCCTGCAGCTGAAATAGATGAATCTTTATTTTCTATGATTGATTATTTTACACCAAATGAAACAGAAGCAAGTTTTTATGTTGATCACAATGTTGAAACACACGAGGATGCTGAGAAAGCTGCTATGCAATTATTAGAAAAAGGAATTAAAAATGTCGTTATTACTCTTGGAGAAAAAGGAGCTTTCTTTGCTAATAGTGAAGAAAAATTCTCTTTATCTATAGCTAATCTTTCAAATCCAGTAGTGGATTCCACTGGTGCTGGCGATGCTTTTAATGCAGGTTTTGCTGCAGCACTTACTGAGGGTCAAAATATTAAAGATTCTCTAAAATTTGCTAGTGCCACAGCAGGCTTATCAACGACAAAAATTGGTACTGCAAATTCTATGCCTTCTCGAGAGGAAATTGATAAACTTCTATAATTATTGTATAATGGAATTATTATGCAATTATTTTTAGAAAGACTGATCTATTTTTGGGCTGGAATTACAGCTATTGGTCTTTTAATTGCTGTAGCTTATTGGGCTATTGCTACTATAATCTACGTAGCTTTTATCTCTCTTTTTGTTGCTATCGCAGCTACTCTTTTCTATCATTTTTATTGGTCCAAAAGAGATAATTAATAGTCTATAAATACCAATAAGGTTATTTATTAGTGTCAAAATATATATTTTACGATTTAGAAACATCTGGCAGAGGTAAAAAAGAATACCCAACGGCTTTTGGCACTACCCCTAAATGGGAGCAGATAATGCAAATTGCTGCTATCGTTACTGACTCCAAGTTTAATCAAACAAATCAAAATATGAATGAGTTCTGCAGACCTCGAACATCAGTGATTTCTCAACCTGGTGCATTAATAACAACACTTAAAGGTATGAGAGAGGCACTAAATGCCCCTCAATCATCTTACGAATTAATGAAAAAAATTAATGAAACTTTTGATGAATGGAAAAAAGATGATCCAAGTTCTACTTTTATTGGTCATAATATAATGGAATTTGATGAATCTGTTCTCGAATACAATTTGTTTAGTCATATGTTTTATCCTTATGTAACAAGAAAGAGTAGGGGCGATACATTAAATTTAGTGAGAGGTTTATATGTCATAAACCCATCAAGTATAAAAACACCTTTAACCGAAAGAGGTAATCCTAGTTTTAAATTAGAAAAAATTGCAGAGATGAACAACTTGCCTGTTGAATTTGCTCACGATGCATTTTCAGATGTTAAGACATCAATTGCTCTGACAAAATATATTAACGAAGCAGACACTACTAATTGGAATCAGCTTCAAATGACAATGAGTAAAGAAGATGCCATTGCGTATATAAATAAAAATAAAGGTTTTTGTTTTATGACGAGTTTTGGAGGAAGAATTAAACTTCAAGCATTGTCGATGGTATGTGAATCTCAATATAATGGTTGGTTTCACACAATTGATTTAGCTCATGATCCAACACCATTACTCGAAGCTAATTCTGAGGAATTTAAAAAACTGATCAAAAGAAAAAATAGATACGTCATTACTAATCAGCATCCTATTATTCTACCAGGTAAGATTGCTGCTAATTACGAGCCATACGATGAAATTGGTTCTGATGTACTAAATGAAAGAGCTAAAATAGTATTCAAAAATAAAGATTTAGCAGACAAGTTTAAACTTATGGAAATTGACAGG
This sequence comes from uncultured Alphaproteobacteria bacterium, assembly GCA_902518705.1. Taxonomy (GTDB): domain Bacteria; phylum Pseudomonadota; class Alphaproteobacteria; order HIMB59; genus CACPNW01. Next base: position 26,806 of record CABYHW010000009.1, read on the forward strand.
CGTATTGAAAAAGAGGATGAAAAATCTCAAGATAATCTATTTCCAGAAAGTGCAGCAAATGCTTTTCTTGATTTTAAACAATCAACAGAAATAGCAAAATTTCATGAACAAAATGATTGGAATGAAAAATATAAAATTGCTCTTTCAATTAAAGAGCCAAGAGCAAACTTTATTTTAAAAAGACTTATATTTGATGAAAGTCCAAAAACTTTATCAAAAGAAGATTTTAAAATGGTTCACCGAGAGTTACATGAAAGGTTAGTTATTAACCAAGAAAGACCATTTACAACAATACCTGAAGCAATGTCACAAACTGATACAGAATTAGTTAAAATGGAAGACAGTGATGATGAACAAAAAGTTCAAAAAATGCAAATTTTAAAAGATTACAATGTTTATTTGAATTTTATGGAGAAATATTTTTCTAATAAAAATGCTGAACCTCTTCCAAGTGGTAAAGAACTGAGCAAAATAATCTTTGGTTAATGTTTGAGCTTCAATATTTTATCATTGGCATTGTACAAGGCTTTACTGAATTTTTACCAATTAGTTCTTCTGGGCATTTAGTTCTTGTATCAGAATTAACGAATTGGCAAGATCAAGGTCTTTTTACTGATGTTGCCGTTCATGTTGGAACATTATTAGCAGTTATAATTTATCTAAGATCTCATATAACAACATTAATTATGAGCTTTTTCTCCTTTCAGCTTGAAGACAATGATAACTTATTTAAAATTATTATTGCGACTATACCTGCAGTTATAGTGGGATTTTTTATTTTTGATTTTGTTCAATTATATTTTAGAGATATCAAAGTTGTAGCAGTGACAAGTGTTGTTTTTGCTGCTCTATTATTTGTAGCAGATCATTTTAAGATGAAATTATCTTCCTGGGAGAATATGAGTTATGTGCAGGCCTTTATAATAGGTATGTTTCAAGTTTTAGCTTTTATACCTGGGGCAAGTAGAGCAGGTGTTACAATTACTGGAGCGCGTTTTTTAGGATTTGATAGATCATCTGCAGCAATTTTTTCTATGCTTTTATCTATTCCCATTATTTTAGCGTCTTTAGTTTTAACAAGTTTAGATTTTATAAGTAGTCCTGAGATTAATGTTAATTTATACCAATCTTTATTTGCAGCAATCGTTGCATGTATTACTGCTCTAATATCAATTAACATCATGATGCGAATAATACAAAGTTCAACCTTTAATATTTTTATTATTTATAGAGTTTTATTAGGATTTATCTTATTGTATTTTTATGCATAAAATATCTGGGGTCTTTAGTGCTGCACTAACACCTGTAAAAAACGATTTATCAATTAACAAAGATTTATATCTTCGTCATTGCCAATATTTAATGAGACAAGGTCATGACGGTCTCGCAATATTTGGTACTACTGGAGAAGCAAATAGTTTTTCAGTTCAAGAAAAAAAAGATCATCTAGATTTTTTAGTATCAAATCGTATCGATCCTAATATCCTTATGCCTGGAACAGGATCTTCATCCTTGAATGATGCAATTGATATGACCAAACATGCTGCTAGTCACAAAGTAAGAGCTGTTCTTTTACTTCCTCCCTTTTATTATAAGAATGTTACAAATGAAGGTGTAATAAATTATTATAGAAATATTATTGAAAGAGTAGGTGAGAGTGATTTGCAATATGTTTTGTATCATATCCCTCAAAATTCTTACGTATCAATTGATTTTAAAATGATTGAAATATTATTAAAACTTTATCCGAATAACGTCGTGGGATTAAAGGACTCAAGCGGGGACAGTGATAGAATGATGAAAGTTATAAAATATTTTAATGATTTTGCCGTATTTTGTGGTCATGATAGTTTAGCATTAAATATATGTAAGCGAGGAGGAGCAGGAGCAATTACAGCTGGTACTAATGTATGTGGCAAATTACTGAGCTTTATATTAAATAATCATAAAAATGAGAGTAGCATTAAAAATTTTTCTGATTTACAAAATCTACTGCAGCAAATTCGTCAAGTTATTACTTCGCATGAACCAATAAGTTTAATGAAAGCATATTTTTCAATTGTTGATAATATTCCTGATTGGAATATTGTTTTACCTCCACTTAAAAAAATTGAAGAGCCTGCAAATCAAAAATTAGTATTAATATTAAAAGAATTAATAAAAAAAATTGACCCGCTAATAGCGAATACGTGAATTAAAATATTTTTTAGCTTGATTAGCAATTAAATTTTGAACAGGTTTTAAGAAGACAGCAAAACCAATACAATCAGTAAAGAAACCAGGAGTAATCAATAATAACCCTGATACTAATAAAAAAATACCTCCTTTGATTTCTTCGGTGGGCATTACACCTTGTGATAAGTTGCGTTGTGCATCAAATAACAATTTGATCCCTTGTCTTCGCACAAGAAATATTCCTACTAAAGCAGTGGTTAGTATAATTGCGATAGTATTTAAGATTCCAATATTGGAACCAATTGTTATAAAAATACTTATTTCTATTATTGGAATAATAATAAACGCTAGAAAAATCACTAACGTACTATACCAGTTTTTTCACCCTGAATGTTTTTTTCTATTTTATTCTCAAATTCTCTCAATCTTTTGTATACACTTGCTAATTCTATTATTGTTGGCCATGCTCTAAATAAGTATTGTAAAGAACCTTCTACTCTTCCAAATGCTCTAATTATTTGTTGCATAACACCAAGTGTCATAACTCCCGCAACAATTGCCGGTGCTAAGAAAACATAGGCTGCAAGGACGTTAGCCTGTAAATATGCTAATCTACCAATGCTGAAATAGAGATAATAAAGATAACTCTTAAAATGAATTTGTCTAACACCCTGAAAAAGCTCATCCAACGATTTTGGTCTAATACTTCCATCATCTTCAGCAATAACTAATATTTTTCTGTAGGCAGCTTCTTTTTTTTGAAGATCATATTCAATTCCAACAAGTCGTAATAGCCATGCTAAAACAATCATCAAAACTGTTCCTCCAACTGCCCAAATGAAAGCTCCAGATACTAATCCATATTGCCAATCACCAAACCATAAAATTGGAATACCAACAGATAGTGTCATTAAGAGTGGGAAAAATTCTACAAGAACTAAAACGGATTCAATCAAACTTGTTCCAAGCCCTTCCATAATTCTACTGAATTTAATAGTATCTTCCTGAACCCTTTGACTTGCTCCTTCGATGGTTCTTGCTTGGTCATACACACTGTGGTACCACTCAACCATTGCAGTTCTCCATCTAAAAAGAAAATGTGAAGTAAGAAAAGATATTGCCAATCCTAGTGCAATTGAAATTGCAGCAAGTTGAGCAAAGCTTAATAGACCTCCCATATATTCCTGCATAGTTATAGCGTTAGGTGTTCCAAGAGCTTTTTGGATCATATCATAAAATTCACCAAACCATTCATTGATGAGAACATCAATTTGTACTTGTACCCATATTGAAGTTAATATCACTGCAGAACCAATATAAGCCCAGGCATACCATTTTGGGTCAGTGAAAAATTTAAACATTTAATATATATAGACCGAATTATTATTTAAAAAAGAAGCTGTAAGTATTAATTATTTCTTCTTTTGACGCTTTTTATTTCTTCTGTATTTTGAGCCTCTTTTGCGTCTGCCTCTATGTTTTTTTGGATATCCCATAATGTAGATACGGTATACAAAAATAAAAAATTAAGTCAAAGACTAATAATGCCAATCTTTAGCTTCATTAAATAAAAAATCCCTAAAAACTTCAAGTCTTCTATCATTTTTAAAAGATTCAGAATAAACAAAGTATGTTTGATATGATGGACCTTCTAAGTTTGGTAGAACGCGTACAAGCTGAGGTTTGTCTGCAACCATGTAATCAGGTAAAGATGCTAAACCCCCACCTTTTTCAATTGCAAGTGACATCGCGTAAATACTATTTACTCTAAATTTAGGTCGTCTTTTTGTTCCTTCTTTTCCAATTTTTAATATCCAATCAATATTTGAAACAGGAGAAGGTAATCCAGCTCCAAAGCAAATTAAATCATGTTTATCTAGATCATTTACATTTCTTGGTATTCCACTTTTCTGTAAATAATCTGTAGAACCATAAATATGGTTATGGAAATTAACAAATTTTTTAAAAATTAAATTTGCTTGAGTCGGTTTTTTTACTCGAACTGCAACATCAGCAACTCTTGCAGATAAATCAACTTCTTCGTCACTCATAACTAAACTTACATCTATCTCTGGATATTGATTAGAAAATTTGGTTATTCTTGGTGTGAGCCATGCTGATCCAAAACCAACAGTTGTGCTTACGGTTAATTTACCTACTGGTTTAGTTTTTTTATCTAATAATTTTTTTTCAAAATCTGAAATTGAGAAATTAATTTGATTTACTGTATTAAATAAATTTTCACCTTGCTCAGTTAACCTTACACCTTTTTGATGTCTTATAAATAAAGGTGTCTTTAAATCGTATTCTAGATCTTGTATTTGTCTACTAAGCGCGGATTGACTGATATTTAGTTTAGCACTTGCCTTAGAAATACTTCTTGAGATTGCAATTTCGTAAAATGATTTTAATTTATCCCAGTCCATTATCTTAAGGAATTTATAATTTTACTATAGTTATTTTGATTTTGAGATAATAGATAAGATCCTACTGCTAACACATTAGCTCCATTATCTTTACATATTTTTGCATTTTCATTATTTACTCCACCATCAACAGCTATCTCATAGTTATAATTATTATTTTTTCTAATTTCATCTAAATCTTTAATTTTTTGCACTTGCTCATGCATAAATTTTTGACCGCCAAAACCAGGTGTGACTGTCATAACTATTATTTGTTGCACTTTACTAAATAAATGATCAATATCTGCAACATTTACATTAGGGTGTATGGCAATTCCTGCTTTAATTTCAGCATCACTTATCATTTTAATAATTTCTTCTGGGTTATCATCAGCCTCAGGATGAAAAGTAATGATATTTGAGCCTGCTTCTACAAAATTATTAATATATTGCTTTACTGGTTTAATCATAAGATGCACATCTAAAATTTTAGAGGTAACCTTTCTTAATGATTTAACTATATTTGGTCCAAAAGTAATATTGGGGACATAGTGACCATCCATGATGTCTATATGAATATAATCAGCGCCATTCTTATCTAAATGTATAACTTCTTCTTCTAATTTGAGTATATCAGCTGATAATATAGATGGTGAAATTTTTATCATTTAAAAATAGATATATAATATATAAATAAACATTCATAATGAATTCTATTGTTCAAAAACCCTGGGGATACTATGAGATTTTAAAATCTGGAAAAAGATTTCTTGTCAAAAAACTTTTTATTAAACCAGGTGGAATGTTGTCTTTACAAAATCATGAGCATCGGTCAGAACATTGGCTCGTTGCAGAAGGTGAAGTTGAGGTTACTTTAGATAGAAAAACTATAAATCTTGTAGAAAATGAAAATATTTTTATTCCTAAAGGCGCCTTTCATAGAATTGCTAACAAAGGTTCTAAAGATTTGATAATCATCGAAATGTGGTATGGAGAAATTCTCGATGAAAATGATATAATAAGATATGATAAGAATTATAATATAATCTAATGTTAATTAATACTCCAATCTCCTTAGGCGAATTAGTAGATAAAATATCTATTTTAATGATTAAAAAGAAAAACATCTCTGATTCAATAAAACTTCAACATGTAAATAAAGAATTAGAATTTCTTCAGAAAACATTAAAGAAATATATTTCTGAAGACAAAATAAATGAATTTCTTCTAGCGCTAGTAAATATAAATTCTAAATTGTGGGATATAGAAGATGATATTAGGGAGTGTGAAAGAAAAAGATTATTTGATCAAACATTTATTGATCTAGCTAGAAGTGTCTATTTTACCAATGATGAAAGAGCAAAAGTAAAAAATGATATAAATAAAACCTTTGGCTCTGAATTAGTAGAGGTAAAATCTTATGAGGAATATTAATTAATAAATTCTTGAAACGCTTTTTGAAACAAGAGATACTAATTTTTCTTTGTAAATGTTATTTTTAAATATATCAACTGAGTCTACAGCTACATTTGAAAAGTGATTTGCTCTTGTAAGAGTATCTTCAATACATTGATATTTATTAATTATTTCTAATGCCATTTCAAAATCACCATCATTTTGGTTAAGATCAGATATTGTTCTTTCCCAAAACTTTTTTTCTTTATCATTTGATCTTCCATATGCTAATATTATTGGAAGAGTAATCTTACCTTCTTTAAAATCATCTCCAGTATTTTTTCCTAATATTTTTTTGTTTGAAGAATAATCAATAGCATCGTCAATTAATTGAAAAGTCATACCAAAGTTTGTTCCAAATGATTTTAATGAATTAACCTCGGCTTCTGTTCCAAGACCACTAATTGATCCAACTTGACATGCTGCACTAAATAAAGAGGCGGTCTTTGCATTTACAACTTCAAAATAAATATTTTCATTTATTTCTAAATTTTTATCATTGGCAAGTTCTAAGACCTCTCCTTCAGAAATTACAACACTAGTATCAGCTAATATCTTTAACGTTTCAGTATTGCCATATTTTGTCATTAATTGAAAAGCTCTGCTGAATAAAAAATCACCAACTAATACACTTGTTTTATTTTTCCATTTCTCATTTGCTGTTGGCTTTCCTCTTCTTTGTTTACTTTCATCTATTACATCATCATGTAATAGTGTTGCTGTGTGAATAAATTCCACTGCTGCAGATAGACCGATATGATTCATTTTATTTCTAATTTCACTAGTTTCATTTCTTGTCATATGAAAACTTGAAACAGTTAAAAGGGGTCGTAGTCTTTTTCCACCTGATAAGATAAGATATTTTCCAACTTCATGAACTAGAGGAACATTACTATCTAATTTATCAAGAATTATGGTATTTACAGATATTAGATCTTCTTTGCATAGTTCTGTTAATTCTCTGATTTCATCTTCAAATGAAAAATCTTTTTTTCTAAGTGGAAGTACATTATCCATATTGATTAACTATTAGAATATTATGTTAATTCATTAACTTAATTGACGCACTTAAACTCAAATTACCAAAATTACAAACAAATGCTACATAACGCTTTAAGAAAAGATTAACATTTGTTATTAGATATTATGTTTAAAAGGATATTTTCGAAGAATACTTCTATACCTGTTTTACGTTTATCTGGCATTATATCATCACAGTCAGGCTTAACAGGCTCTGGTTTAGCAATAAATAATTTAGAAAAATTAATTGATAAGTTATTTGCTGATAAAAAATCTCCCGTTGTATGTTTGATCATTAATTCACCTGGAGGCTCTCCTACACAGTCCTCTTTAATTGCAAAAAGGATCATTGATTTAGCAAAGGAAAAAAATAAAAAAGTTTTAGCATTTGTTGAAGATGTTGCAGCTTCTGGTGGGTATTGGTTAGCATGTGCTGCCGATGAGATATATATTGATCAAAACTCTGTTATTGGATCCATTGGTGTTATTTCACCAGGTTTTGGTTTTGTAGATCTTTTAAAAAAAGTTGGAATTGAAAGAAGAGTTTATACATCTGGAAAAAGTAAAAGTTTTCTTGACCCTTTCAAAGAAGAAAAACAAGAAGACATTGATAGATTAAAAAATATTCAAGAACAAATTCATGATAATTTTATTAGTTATGTAAAAGATAGACGAGGTTCAAAGCTTGATCAGAGTAAATTAGACGATATCTTTTCTGGTTTATTTTGGGTCGGTAACAAAGCTATCGATTTAGGTTTAGCAGATGGTATTGGTGCATTAAAACCAATTTTAGAAGAAAAGTTTGGAAAAAAAATTAAAATTAAAATGATCAGTCAAAAAAAATCATTTTTACAACGTAGGTTTTCTTCTTCAATATTTAACTCTGATGAAATTTTAAATAAAATTGAAGAACGAATTATGTTTTCTAGGTTTGGTTTGTAATGAAATTTCTAGTTTTAGTTGTAATTTTAGCCTCTATTTTATTATTTTTAAGGTTTAAGAAAAAAAAACAAGACAAATTCACTAATAATAAAGTAAATAATGACTCAGTAATCGATTTAGAGAAAGATCCAAGAACGAAAGAATATAAACCAAAAGATTAAGAGTTATATGACTGCAAAAACAATGGAAGAGTTAGTTTCTCTTTGCAAAAGAAGAGGTTTTTTATTTCAATCAAATGACATCTATGGCGGTATCAAAGGTTTATATGATTATGGACCAATGGGAGTCGAGTTAAAAAATAATCTTAAACAAGCTTGGTGGAAATCAATGGTTTATGAGCGAGATGACACTGAGGGATTGGATGCAAGTATTTTAAGTGCGCCAGTTGTATTAAAACATTCCGGTCATGAAGATACTTTCTCAGATCCACTTGTAGACTGTAAGATTTGTAAAGCTAGATTTAGAGCAGATCAGTTAGAAAATAGTGAATGCCCAAGAGGAGGACTATTGCCTGATTGTAAAGTTAAAGATTTGACTGAACCAAGACCCTTTAATTTAATGTTTAAAACTGCAATTGGGCCAGTTGATGATGGTTCGTCGTTCGCATATTTAAGACCAGAAACATGTCAGCAAATTTTTACTAATTTTAAAAATATATTAGATTCAACTTCTAGAACTGTTCCTTTTGGTATCGCACAAATGGGAAAAGCATTTAGAAATGAAATAACACCTCGTAATTTTATCTTTAGAGTTAGAGAGTTTGAACAAATGGAATTAGAGTTTTTTGTTAAACCAGGTACTGATGATGAATGGCATGAATATTGGATAAATAAAAGAATAGAATGGTGGGTTAATCAAGGCATAAAAAAAGAAAATTTAAAAAAAATTGAAGTAGAAAAAAATGAACTTGCTCACTACTCAAAAAGAACTGTTGATATCAATTATGTGTTTCCTCACGGTGAAGAGGAGCTAGAAGGGGTAGCCAATAGAACTGACTTTGACTTAGGCTCTCATACTAAAAATCAAAACGATTTTAAAATTACATCAGAAGTTATGAAAAACTCCTCTTCAACTACTAAATTAGCTATTCAAGATTTAGAAGAAAAAAAATGGTATATTCCTTACGTAATTGAGCCATCAGCTGGTGTTGATAGAGGAGTTCTTGCTTTGTTAAATGAAGCTTATCGTGAAGAAAATTTAGATAAGGATAATCAAAGAATTCTTTTATCTCTAAAACCTCATCTTTCACCTATTAAAGCTGCAGTTATTCCTCTCAAAAAGAATAATGAGGAATTAGTGAGTTTATCTAAAGAAATAAAATCTAATCTACAAAAATTGGGATTGGGTAGAGTTGTTTTAGAAAATTCAGGAAACATTGGTAAGAATTATAGAAGACATGATGAAATAGGAACACCAATTTGTTTAACTGTAGATTTTGAAACTCTAGAAGATAAAAGTGTTACTGTAAGGGATAGGGATACTATGAAACAGGAAAGAGTTTCTATCGAAAATTTATCTGAATATTACAAAAAATATTTTAATTAATAAAATTGTATGAAAAAAGTTAGTGATATTCATGCAATAAAAATTATTTTTTTTATAACTGCCTGTTATGTAGGTTTATGGGCTATTAGGATACCTACCATAAAGGATCAACTTCAAACTGATTATGTTGGTGTTGGATATATTATGTTATCATTTGCAATTGGATCAATCGTTGCAATGATTTTTGCAAATGCTCTTATTCTTAAAACTTCTACAAAATCTATTTTAACATGCACCTTAATTGCTGAAGGTTGTTTGTGGTTGCCAGTACCTTTCATTCAAGAGTTATGGCTTTTTATGGTTTTCTCATTTGTTTTTGGTATGAGTTATGGCGCATTCGAAATAGCATGCAATGTTTATGCATCAAATTTAGAAGTTAGAGAAAAAAAATCAATGATGTCAGGGTTTCATGCATTTTGGAGTCTTGGAGTTTTATTTGGATCTCTAATTACAAGCTTTTTACTAGAGTGGAATTATTCTTTTATTTTTAATATACTTTTGTATGTCATCATTCTTCTTCCTTTGAGTTTGTATTTTGTACTTTGTTTAGAGTCACAAGTTGAAACAAAATCAGAAGACTCCAGTAAAAAAAATATATTTTTTATTTGGCCCTTACTTATTTTTTTATTAGCATTAATTGCAATGGCAAACGCTCTAACGGAAGGAAGTGTTGATGCATGGGGAGCTCTCTATATGAGAGATTTTATTCAAGTTGATGGTTTCTATATTGGCTTAGCAACTCTAAGTTTTAATATTTTTATGGTTATCGGAAGATTTAGTGGTGATTGGGTAAGAGATAAAATCGGAGTTTTTCTTTTGATTTTCTTTTTATTTTTATCAACGATTATAAGTTTAATAATTTTATCTAATTTCAGCAGTATTTATGCAGCTATTATTGGTTTTTCATTATTAGGTATCGGAGCATCCTCAATTGTTCCTATCGCATATAGTTTAGCTGGAAAAATTGAGGGAATTGATAGTGGAGTTGGAATAACAATCATTTCAATTGCAGTTTACGGAACATTTATAGGAGCTCCAGCTTCATTAGGATTTATTGCAAACAACTATGGAATTAATAATATATTTGTTCCAATGCTAATAATTTTTATGATTTTAATAATTCCAATAAGTTTTTATAGAAAAAAATTTTCAGTTTAAAAAATCAAAAGATAATGAATCATTAATTACTAAATTTTGATCTTTATTTCTTATTTCATTAACAAAATTAATATTTAATGCTGCAAAAATATTTGAATTTGCTTTTGATACAATTGTACCTATTTTTTTATTATCTACTATCAACTCATCTCCCTCTAGCACATCTCCACTTTTTATTTTTAAAGCGTAAAGTTTTTTCTTGAGTAATCCACGGTATTTCATTCTTGCAGTAATTTCTTGACCCACATAGCATCCTTTATCCCAATCAATAGCATTTAAATTATCAAAATTATTTTCTAATAATAAAGATTTATTTTCTAAAATATCAAATGGTGAATAGGGTGTTGTATGATTAATTAAAATTTCATGATATTCTGTTTCATTAATTTCTTTCAATCGCTCTTTTTCAGTTAAATTTTTTTTATCCGTTATAAGTTTTTTACCTAAGTTTA
>CABYHW010000010.1 GCA_902518705.1 uncultured Alphaproteobacteria bacterium
TTCAGATAAACTGACTCTCGATGATATAGGTACAACTTTTTTTATTGGTGATATTTATGCCATTAAGCACGAAAATTTAAACTCAAGGATTTATTTAACATGAATAGTATAAATGGACCTTTGAAAGTTGGTATTGGTGGTGGAATAGGGACTGGCAAAACAAGTTTGACTGAAGCTTTATGTCGTTATTTATCAAAAAAAGTATCTATGGCAGTTATTTCAAATGATATTTATACAACTGAAGATGCAGAATACTTAATGAAAGCACAAGTTCTGCCTATGGAGAGAATTAAAGGTGTTGAAACTGGCGGATGTCCACATACAGCTATAAGGGAAGATTGCAGTATTAATTTACTTGCAGTAGATGAAATGAAAAAGAAATTTTCAGATTTAGAGTTAATACTTATTGAGTCAGGTGGTGATAATTTAGCAGCAACTTTTAGTCCTGAATTAGTTGATTTAACAATTTATATGATTGATGTGGCTCAAGGAGCGGACATACCCAGAAAAAAAGCACCGGCAATTAGAAAGTCTGATTTATTAGTAATAAATAAAGTTGACCTTGCTCCTTATGTTAATGTTGATTTAGAGCAAATGAAAGAGGATGTAAATGAAGCCAGAAATGGTTTGCCATATATTTTTGGTGAAATGAAAAATAATAACGGAATTGAAAAAATTTCTGACTTCTTAATATCTCATGGTGGATTATAACTATTCTACTTTTTGCAAAGAATACACTGTATCTGTACTATTAAATTTTGAATCAAATTCTTTTGATTTTGGATCATCAAATAAAGCATAAAATTTTTCTTCATCAATTACATTACACATAATCATTACATGACCATCTTTAACAAAAGCCATATCAAATGCATCTGTATATTTGGCAATATCATCTTTAAAAAAATTATATAATTCCATGTAATCTTCTTTGGTAAAAGATCCTTTGGATACAACACATAAATTCATATTTATCTCCTAAAAAAAATATCCTCACCATTTTTCTTAATGGGAGGATAAATTTATACGTATCTCATTTTAGCTGCTTTTGAACCGCAATAGAGTCAAATCGTTCTTTTTATTAAATAATACATATTTGTTACAATTCAATTAAATCTTATAATGTTATTAAAATAAATTAGTTCTTATTGATAAAAGTTAATCTATTTGAACTTTCAATTACAAAAACTATATTTAAATTATGAAAATTTTAAACAATATATCTAATTTATTTACCCAAAATAAAAATAATTCAGACAAAGAAGATACTATTCCAGAAAATTTTCGTAGCAAAGAATTAGAATGGAAATTAGCCTTACTTGTTAGAAACATTGATGATGTAGAAGATGTTGATCTAAAATTTGTTAGTGTTTCCAAAAAAGATATAGGTACCAAAAAAGATTTATTTACATCCTATAGACTGGATTTCAATGGAAGAGAAAAATTAAACCTATTTAAAAAGAAATACAAAAATATACTTTTATAAATTACTCATATTTATCAGAATATAAATAAGGTATCCCAATAACCAAAATAATATAGAAAACCATAAAGCCTGCAATAAGAGGTATTACTTCTCCAGCTGGTACTGTACTAAACGGCCCTAAAACAAAACCATAAATAACAAAAAGAATATTTAAACCTACTAAATAATAACCGCCACTTTTTTTCATGCTATACAACATATAAATTGTGTAAGCGATTGCTAATTGAAAACCTATACTCACAATAAAATCTAAAGTGGAGAGTTGAACATTAAAATCTCCTACAGGTGGTTGAACACCTTGACCTGAAAAGTATCCGTACGTAATTCGATAAGACGTATCAATAAAATCTAAAGAAATAAGGATCAGCATTATCCAATGCAAAGGTTTAAATAATCTTTCTTTCACAATTATTATCTTATTCTTTTTTTATAGATTCTTGCAATGAAACATTATTCTCATCTGAAGGTTTTGTATCTTTTTTAATTGATTGAATTTTATCAGAAAGTTTAATGTCACCACTTATTTGACCGCCAAGTTTAATTTGTAAATTTTGATATTCAATTTTACCTGATACTTTACCTTGTTCTTGAATAGTAAGAGTACCAGACGCCTTAATATCTCCATCAAATGCCCCCCAAATATCAGCGTTATGAGTTTCAATAGCACCTTTACAGTCACCAGTAGCACCTACTATTAGATTATCTGTTTTCATCGTAACATCGGCTTCACCATCAATTTGTACTTCATCAGCTTTTTTAATTTCACCATTAATAATTACACCGTGACCAATGACAACTTTTGCAGATCCCTTTGCAGGTCTAAACACATCCGGTGTTGAACTTGTATTATCTTCTTTTTTATCAAACATTTTTCCTCCCGTATGTTTTTTTAACGCAGGTATTCTTCGACTGCAGGAGTTTTGTTAAAGCAGGTTTCTACAACTGCTAGATAATTTTTAACATAAAAAACTGAAAAATTAAATATTAATGTTATTTTTCAATACTATTTTTGATGATTTACAACATCAACAAGTATAGCAATTACTAAGTTTAATATAGTTATTGAACAAATTGAAATAAAACTAAAGAAATAAATCCAGGCCCACCAATAGATTGCCTGCATAGGTAGCATAACATTTTCCCAGCTAGATAAAGTTAAAACTTGAAATAGGGTAATTAGAGAAATTCCTAAATCAGCCCATCTTTCTGGATCATCCTCCCCAAATAAAATAGATCCCATAGTGGCATATATATAAAGGATAATAAAAAGCAGAAGGCTAACAAAAAAAACTCTTTTGATTGATGCAAGAATAGCTTCAATAATTTTTTTTAATTCAGGTATTACAGATATCAGTCGTAAAACTCTAAATATACGCAGAAGACGTAAAACTAAAAAACTTGAATTATTTGGAATAGGTATAAGAGAGATAGCTACAATTATAGTATCAAATACATTCCAACCGTCTTTTAAGAAATTTTTCTTTTCTTTTTCTCCTATAAAACGAATGAGTATTTCAATAACAAAGAAAACAGTAATAGCATAATCAAGTAAATGAATAGTATTTAAAAATATAGGATCTAATTGATATGTTGTTGCACCAATAAGTATTGCATTAAGAATAATTATTATAACAACTGAAAATTGAAATAGTCGATTATCTTTTAATTTTGAAAAAAAATCTATCATTTTAGATTAATAAAAGCTATGGAAGCAGTATCTTCTAAAAATAAAATTAAACCATTGTCTACTTTAATCATATCTCTTATTCTTTCACCTAAACTTACTCTTTCTAAATTTTCAACTTTACTACCACTTTTTAAATCAAAAAAATAAATTGAATTATCTTTTAAAGAAGCAACAACATATTTATTTTTTATATCTAATCCCACAATTTGAGAAATACCTATTGACGGATTAAAATATTTAATTGGTTCTATGAAACCATAATCTGAATGAGATTTATGTAATGGATATTTTACATATTTTTTTTTATTTCGAGGTGCGTATTTACCTCCATAGTGTTCACCATAAGAAGAAATTGCCCATCCATAATTTGGAGTGTTATTCTCATTAAGTTGAATTAAGTTAATTTCATCTCCACCTTCTGGACCATGTTCAGCTTCTAGTAAAAAATTATTTGCCTTATCATAAAATAAGCCTTGAGGATTTCGATGCCCCATACTGATTATTGAATAATCTTTATTGTTTTTACTAATTTTAATTATTTTACCAAATATACTGTTCTTATTTTGAACTCTATGTCGACTTCTAAAATCTCCCGTAGATAAAAGAACAGTGTTTTTATCTAGATTGACAATTCTACCCCCTGATTGATGAGCATTAAATTCATTATCGATATTATTATCTACATGCACACATTCATCAGAAGTAAATAAGATTTCAAATTGTATAAATTTAAAATCCATTTTTCCTTGAAGAAGGCTAGTATTCCAGCAATCTGTTTTTACTTCTCTTGTGTAGGACACATAAATGTCATTTTTATATATTTGCAAATCCTTTGTAGAATACCATCCACCTTCCAGCCAATCAAAATCATGTAGTCTTGATTTGTGAAATTGTTCTTCATTAATAAAATCATGAATATTTGTTTTTATTTGTTTTAAAATAATGTTGTTGTTTAGTTTAGTCATATCAGTTTTAGAATGTGTTAAGATACCACTTGCAGAGAGAAAAATTATTTTATTATCATATTGATCGATATATCCACTAGCAGGGAACTGATTTGCTATTCCATACATTAAAATATTTTTTTCTGGACTATAAATATCAACATCTAAAATAGCTGATTCAAAACTATGAGAAGAATTAAATATATATTCTAAATTACTATTATTTCTTTTAATATGCATATCAAATTCATAAGGATCTAACTGAGATAGTAATTTTTCAATTTTATCTTCTATTGCTTGAAGATAATGAACTTCTTCACGCATATCATTAACTTCTTCAAGCATATCATTAAATGCTTTTTCTAATAATTTTTTTTGGCCTCTAAAGAGGTTTCTTTCTTTTTGAATAGTTTCAATTTCTTTTTTAAGCTCGTCTATATTTTTTTGAGGAAAAATATATTTAGAAATTAATTGTTGTTGATCTTTGCCTAAAAAATTTCTTAATATTTGAAAGTCATAAAAATAATTTAGTAAAAGAAAAATAAAGAATAATAAAAATAAATAGTTAAGTATTTTCATTATTTAAATATTTTGGATACTCATTTAAAGACCTGTTTCTATAACGACTTTACCATGTTTATCTCGTGGCTCCTTTAAATATTCCCATGCATTACAATAGTCTTCCATTGGATATGTACGATCAATATTAGGTTTCAACTTTCCTTCTTTTAATGAATTATAAACAAAATCAGTTCCTCTATTTTTCATTTCAGCATTTTCAACATAATTAAATAGTGAATAAGGATGAAATGTAGCGTTTGCTTGAAACATATCTACTATTGGTAATTGAGGGAATACTCCATCTAACGTTCCATAAAAATAAATCGTAGCATCACGTGCAAGGGCAGGGCTATACTTTGATATCATACCCTGACCAACAGGATCAAATGCAGCATCAATGCCTCTACCATTTGTTACTTCTTTTATAGTGGATGCTAAATCATTTTTTTCAGGAATAATTACATGTGAAGCGCCTGATTCAATTAAATAATCAGTATTTTTTTCAAACCTTGTAGTTGTAATCATATTGGCGCCGTACAACTTTCCAATATTTAACGCTGCGTTTCCAGCTGTACTTGTACCAGCTGTTACGAGAATATTTTTTTCTGGTGACGCTTTGCAAAGTTCAACTATTGGATAATAAGCTGTCATAAATTGCATCCATACCGAAGAACTTTCTGCAGCACTTAATTCTTCCGGAGCAGGAGTAATATATCTTGCATCTATCGTGACATAATCAGCGCTTGCACCTTTATTATAATAAAAATAAGGTAGAGTGCAGTATCGTTTACCGAGCTCTATATTACTTACATCATCTCCAATTTGATCAACTATTCCAGCAGCTTCCATTCCTATTCGTGCAGGAAATTTTTCAAAACTAAAAGAATATCGATCTAGCATTAAATCCATATCACCCCAATTAAGAGCAAAAGCTTCTATACGAAGACGTACTTCACCTGGACCTGCATTTTGTATTTCGCAATCTTGTAATGTTAAGCCTTGATAACCCGAATAATCTTTAATAACCCATTCACGTGCCATAATTTTTACTCACTTTAATTAATAAAATTGTAATACTAAATTGTCTTTAAATTATCAATTTTTCTATCCATTATAAAGAACCATAATGGTGGAACTAACGCCATTATTAACATGACAGAATAATTAGCAGGCATTTCAATCGCTTTTTCTTCCTGTGATAGAAGAGGGTAGGGTTTTGATGCACTCTGATGATGCTCTGCATGAAGACCTAAATTAAACGTCGACCAATTAGCAGAGATGTGACGACTGTTCCAAGAATGGAGATCTGAAAATCTTTCGTATCTTCCATTTTCTTTTTTTCTCTCCAAACCATAATGCTGGATATAATTTACTAACTCCAATAAGATTATGGAAACAAAAGAATGAAAGATAATAAAAACTAAACCATTCATACCAGCAATTAAGTATGCAAATACTAAAAATAAAAATTCTAATACAAAATAATGAATCATTCTGTTTTGAAAACTAAAAATATTTATTCTTTTTCTATCGAGAATATTTTTTTCAATATTCCAAGATGAAATCACACTATTGATTACACAGCGAATAAAATAAAAATAAAAATTTTCACCTCTTCTAGCTGTAGCAGGATCTTCTTTAGTAGCTACATTTAAATGATGTCCATATATATGTTCGATACGAAAATGGCCGTAACAACATAAAACTAATAAAAATACTCCTATACCTCGCATAAATTTATTTTTTCGATGAATGAGCTCATGTGCAGTTGTAATGCCAATAGACCCGCCAGACATACCTACTGCAGCACCCAAAGCAGCAGCAGTTAATAAAGTGATACTAGGGTTAGAGACAACAATTAAACCAAATATAATTAAAAATAAAATACAGGGTAGTACTATTAAAATAGAAAAATTGTGAAACACATTTTCTTTTAGTTCAAAATCATCTTTACTTAAGTAAGGTAATACCAGATCAATAATTGGCACTAATACAAAAACCCAAATAAATGGAGATATGGACCAGGAAGGATTTATTATTAATCCTAGAGAACTAGAAAATATTAATATTAGCGGCGTTATTAAATAAAAAATCATTGAAATAATTATATATTATTTTTTTTTCTAAACTAATACCTAAATTACAATCAGGATAATTTAATGAATAATAATATAAAAGGTCTCATTTTAATTATTGTCGGGATGTTATTTATCATTACCCAGGACGTTTTAATTAAGTATACTATTTACGATGCTTCTCTAATGCAAATTCTTGTATTTAGAGGCGGAATGGGTTTTTTATTGTTATGCCTATATTTAATTTATACAAAACAACCAATATTATTCGGAACAGCACACCCTTATATAGCTATTTTTAGAGGCTCAACTTTCTTCTTTGGCTTTACCTTATTTTTTATTTCGTTAAGCCAAATCACCTTAGCTGAAGCAACAAGTTTATTTTTTGTCAGCCCATTTTTTATAACAATTTATTCTTATTTTATTTTGAATATAAAAATTGGGTTAAATAGAATTTTTTCAATTATTGTCGGTTTTTCTGGAACACTTTTAATAATCAAACCAGAATTTAATGAAATAAATATTTATATGTTATTTCCAATTATTGCCGCTGCCACATATGCATTATCAATGACCTTAGCAAAAAAAACATCAGAAAAAGATAATCTATTTCAGCAAACCTTTCACATTTACATAGGTGCTTTTATTGGAGGAAGTGCGATTAGTATTTTACTACATAATTCAGATTTAAACTTATCAATTTTTTCTATTCTCAGTAATTCATGGGTGCTAAATGATGTACAAACAATTGGATTAATACTATTTATTTCTACAACTGGCTGTATTGGAATATTTTGCTTGATTGCAGCCTACAGAGTTGGCTCACCGTTAGTAAACAGTATAGCAGAGTACGTACATCTTATCTTTGCTATAATTATAGGCATCATAATTTTTTCAGAAATACCTGATATAAATTCATTTGTTGGAATTTTTCTTATTATTGCAAGCGGTATCTTTGTTGTATTTAGAGAAAATAAACGTGAAGAATTAGTTGTGGCTGAAACTACGCTTAGAACTTAATATAATATAATAAATGGGGCAAAACTCCCTCAGTGGAGAGGGCTTTATACCCCATGAATATATAGTGTTTTATTTTTTATTTATCTACTCGACCAAGAAAACTAATTCTTGGCTATCTAAATCAACACCAGCATCAGTTCTAAGTTTTGCTAATTCTGGATCTTGCATTGCTGCTTGCATTTTTTCCATCGATTCAATCTCTAATACTTGATAAATTTTAGTTTCATCATCTTTAGGGTGGCCATATGCTAAAACTTTTATTCCATATTTTTCTCTATGAGTATCAACACTGAGAAAAAGATTTTTCCATTTTTCATAACCTTCTTTTAATCTAACATTCATAATAATTTTCATAATACTTCCTTTTTTCTATTTATTTAATTTGCTTCTATAATTACCAAATTTCTCACAACAACATCCTCTTTATTTTCGCCTAAATATGCCAAAGCTTCTTGATAACGAGGATCATTGTACCCATCTATTGCATCTTGTACGCTATTAAATTCAACAACTGCTGAATATAATAAATCAAAATTCTTTTGAATATAGAACTTTGGTTCACTGCTAGCAGTAGGAACAAAATTTCCTGATTTCTTTTCTGCCTCCTCAGCAACAATATTCATAAATTTTTCTAAATATTGAC
The DNA here is from genome assembly GCA_902518705.1 of uncultured Alphaproteobacteria bacterium. GTDB lineage: Bacteria > Pseudomonadota > Alphaproteobacteria > HIMB59 > CACPNW01. The sequence goes on from CABYHW010000010.1 coordinate 8,417, forward strand.
CCCATTTTTCTTCATTTTTAATTTCTTTTACTTGTCCTACCCAATATCCTTTTTTCATAAATCCTCCTTAAAAATAAGTTTATTTACATTTCTGTAGCGCCAGTCTCTGTTCTCCAAATTAATCCATCTTTTTTTAATGCAACCATCATTAAAGCTTCTTTATCGCCAGATGCATAAGTATTAAAGCGATGTGTAACTAAAATATCATCATTTTCATAAATACAACGAACTTTATCTTGGGTAATATTATTAAACATTTCTAATGTTTGTTCTTCACTTCCTTCACTTTTTTTAAAAACTTTATTTTGCTTGTGACTAATAAATTCATGGTCTTCATGGAAAAGAGCTCTGTGAGCTTTTGCATCTTTTTCTTCAAATGCTTTTTGTAATTTTTCAAATAACATAAATCTCCTTTTGTTTTTTAAAATTTAAAAATCAAATTTTACAATTTTATGAATATTCTATTATTGAATAATAATTAAGTTAAGCAAAAAATATTATTAATAAAAAATAATAAATATTGACGAATAGTTATTCAAACCTTTTAGTTTTATTAATAAAAAGATTGTTGATCTTGATAAATTTTTAATAAAAAATTCTATATTAATTTATAATTAAATTGAAAGGAGGATGTTAAATGTCAATTTTTGTATCACTTGGTATTTATTCCCAAAAAGGTGCAGATGGTATCATTAATGGAGACTCAGACAGAAAAGCAGCTATGGAAAAAATGGTTAGCAGTGTTGGAGGTAAATTAATTGATTATCATATAACAAGAGGTCAGTATGATTTTGTCATGATTACAGAGGCAGAGTCATTTGAAAGTATGGCTGCATGTGCTCTAAAAGCAAAAGCAGCAGGCACTCTTACAGAAGCAGTAACTTTAGAGTCAGTTGATTTAAACAAAGTAAGAGAAATGGGAAATAAAGTAGATTTTTCTCCTCCTACTTCTTAATTAACAAAGCACTCTTTTCTAGAGTGCTTTATTAAAATACAAACTTTAGAACGGTATATTTTTCTGAGGCCACCCAGAATTTCTACATTTCGTATCTTTATTAGGTGCGGTTTCACATAAGATTATAGCATGAGCAAAATGTGCTTGAGAATTATTCGATAACTGATCTGTCAGTTCATCACATCCAGACCAAAGGTCATCACATTTATTAGATTTTCCAATATTTGCATATTTCACATTTAGATCAGGGATATCTATATTTTCTGACGTAGCATCATCCATGTAGTTTCGATAAGGACCAAACTTCATACGTATTTTATCTGCGCCTGCTAAAGTTTGACCATAGTAACTTGATACCAGTTTCCCATCAATCCATAAATGCAAGAAGCCATTATCTGCCCACTTAGCATTTATTATTAAATTAACCCACTTACCTTTTAAGGAAATTTCATTTTGATTAAGATCAAGTGAAAAGGTATTGTAATAATTCTGCCGGCCAGCTTCATTGTTTTCTGTAAAAAATTTTTCTGAATTAAATGTCCATGAAAACCTATTATTTGAATAATTAAAAGTAGGACCTACACCTACTTCTGATTTACCTTTAATAGGCTTAAAATCAAAAATACTTAGATTATGTTTTTTGCTAAAATATGATCCATCTAAAAAATATTCTACGCGGTACCATTTAGTTTGGTTTTTTTTGGCAACTTTTTTAAGTGGTTCCATTATCTGAAAACGTTGAGCGTGACCGGGATTACCCCATCTTTCCCAATCCAATTTATGACCTTCATCTGAATATTTAACATTAAATTCTACACCTTTTTCTTTGACACCAAATCTATCTTCAAATTCATCAAAAAAACTAACTAACCCCTTTTTTTCTTTGATATTTCTTATTGTGAAAACCATATTACCTTCTAATTCACCTCTTAGAACATATTGATCATAATTTTTCTTTTCTTTTTTTTTCATTTTATCTTCGAATTTATTTCCAAAAGATAAAGAGGGGAGAGATACAATTAGTAAAAAAATTAGAATATATTTCATGAGAATTTTTCCTTTCTAATATAGCCAACATCTGTTGTTTTAAAGTGTTTGAAGGGGACATTGAGAGCCTCAATTGCTTTGATTGTTTCATCTGTAATATTTCCGTAAACTTCTATTTCAAATTTATCGGCTAACTCTTGGTGTTTTTCTACATAAGCTACAACAGGAGGGTTGTTAATGTGATGAACCATTGCTTCACTGGTGCGGTAGACTTCACTCCAGGTAAATTCTAATGGATCTGTTGGATCTTGATCAAAAGTATGGATCAGCATATCTGGTTCTGATGCGTTAACGGCGTCATCAGCTTCTTTTGCTATCTTGAGATACTCTTCAACCTTACCTTCTTTTACACGTATTCTGGCTATTAAAATAAAAGGATTAGACATTTTATAAAATTAATTTCCACCTTCTAACATAATGAATGTTTGAGTTTCAAGATCTACTCCTGCTTCTCTTCTTAATTTTACCATTGAAGGCAAATTCAGCATTTCTTGCATTCGTTCCATAGATTCAACTTGAAGAACTGTATAAATCTCATCTTTATTCTCTTTAGGATGTCCATAAGCTAATACAGTAACCCCATATTCTTGTCTTAAACTTTCGTTTTCATCAAACGCTTGTTTCCAATACTCATAACCTTTAGTTAATTTTGCGTGTGATATGATTTTCATAATTAAACTCCTTTCTTACAATTGAAATTTGTATTCTTTAACACCTTAGTGTTACATATTTTTTACTGTTAGATTAATGCTTTGGAAGCAATATAGCCATGATATAATTCTATAACAGAGTTTTTTTATAATAATGTATTTCTAATAATTAAATTTATCAAACTATAGAAACAAAAGAGGGATAATATGAAAAATAAATTATTAGTAATTTTTACATCTTCCATTTTTTTAATATTTGGTTCAGCATTTGCTGGTGAAAAATATGAATTTACTGGAACCGCATATAATACAAGTGGTTTTGAAGCACCGATAGTAACAGCTAGTGAAGCTCAAATTTGGAATTGGAGCAATGATTCTTTTTGGATTTACGATGATGCTCCAGAAGGGTGGCCTAAAGAAGTTATGGCAGACTGTAAGGGTAAAGGTATTGCAAATAAGGATGGCATTCCTCTAGCAGGATTTTTTATGTGTACAGTGCATGATACTGATGGTGATCTTTTTCTGACAAGTGGAAATTGGGAACCCGCTAAAGGTGGAGGAGATTGGACATTTATTTCGGGAACAGGTAAGTTTGAAGGAGTGACTGGTGGAGGTAGCTATTTAAATGGCGTTCAATTTATGGGTGGCGATACCTTAAACTTTGTTACGTCAATAGAAATGCCAAACTAAATTATTTAGAAAGGAGAAATATGGTTAGAATACAGTGGATTATGAAACCTTTTCCTGGTCAAAACGATCAGGCAATGGAAAATGTTAAAAAATTTGCAAAGTTATGGAAAGATCAAGGTGCTAACAAATGCACAATAGCAATTATGTCTGGAAATATGTGGGGTCATATTTCTTTTAATTGTAATTTTGATAATTTTGAACATTTAGGCAAAACGAGAGACTTAGTTAGAAGTCATTCAGATTTAAAACTTATGATTAATGATGGAAGTAAGCTAGGTGAAATAGTTCAAGAAAACACGTATAGTATAGTTGAAAATTACTAATATTTAACAAGGTATTTATTATTTAAAATAAAGAACTATTTATTTACTATGAGACAATTTATAGTCGAATGCTGGGATAGTGTTATGAGTTACGATTTTAACCCATTAAAGCATATTCCAGACCTACAAGTCAGACACATGGTATTGCAAATATTAGCATGGATGTGGTGTATAGCATTCAGTCTTTATGTAGGATCGTGGTATGTAATGGGAGTAACTTTTGCTACTCATTTTCTTTTAATCGCAGCCATTGCTATCACTATTGCTACTTTTAAAATATCTGAGAATGTTTATAAATTTAGAGAAGGTTACCATTCAGTGAATAGAGCACGAGGTAGCGTTATTTACAGAGATAAATATGGCAATCCCTATAAAGTTGAATTGCCAAAAAATGATCCTGGTGGAGAACACGACTAATTTTTTTAATAACTGCCAAGCCTTAAATTGTTGAACATTTAAAATTAATAGAAATTATTGATAAGAAATATTAATGAATATTAGATTTTATATAAAGTGTATGCTTTGTTTATTGATTGCTAAATTTGCATTTGCAGAAATTATAGATGTCAATGATCAAGAAATGATAAAATTATCAAATGCTAATATTCCAATTGTAGATGTAAGAAGAAGTGCGGAGTGGGTTCAAACCGGTGTTATTCCAAATAGTATTTTACTAACTTTTTTCGATGAAGAGGGGAATTATAATTTTGATGAATGGTACGAAAGATTACAACTAGAAATAAATGTAACCGATCCAATAATCTTAATTTGTAGATCAGGAAAAAGATCTAAGGTAGTCGCTAATATGATAGATGAGAAATTTAATACTATTATTTACAATTCACAAAGTGGTATCAACTCTTGGATTAGTAAAAAATTAATAACTGTTGAGCCTCAAACTAATTAGAAAAAGGGTAAGCGATAGGCCTTACCACTCACCCAGTTGACCTATACGCTAAATATATAGCAGAGTACTTAACAATCTCCTTAGTTGGTTTTATGATTATTATATTTGATTTCTCTCTTTTTATGAATGCTAGTAATTATAAAAAATAAAGTAATAAAATCCTAAAACATTGATTAATCCATATAACTATTAATATTTAATATTTAATTCATAATATATTCGTAATTAATTACTTTGATATTAATTATCGATACTAATGAAATGGCTCAAGAGATAAATTATAACAAATTTTTTCTCGCCACTTATTCTCAGGGTGCAATAGTGATGTTTTTAATAAGTACCTACTTTGTTTATACACCAATAGTTTTAGAAAGTTTAAAAATTACCGAAACTGAATTTGCTTTAGGCATAACAGTATTTGGAATCACAAATATTGTTATCAACCAAATAGCAACAAGATTTTTACTTCCTAAAATTGGAACAACCAATTGTTTGATAATTGCAAGATTGTCGTATGCATTTATTCCATTTCTAATTTTTTATATACCTAAATATGAGATATATATTCTTTTATGTATATTTTGGGGAGCAGTGGTAGGCATCCAAGCTCCAAGTCTTTTTACACAAATTGCTATATTAGAATCAAAAACAAAAAAAATATTAAATCCAATTTTTAAATCTTGCTTTTCAGCAGGATCTATATTTGGAGCATTACTAGCAAGCTTTTGTTTTGGGCTTAAAGTTGATCCGAAATTATTATTTGCTCTTATTGGAGTTTTTATTTTTCTATCTTCTATTTCTATGTTTTTTTTTGGTTTACCAAAAAAACTTGATTATGTAGATAAATCACCAAGTTTCTCCTTACCATCTAAAACTATTTTTTTGTACGCTTTAATTAACATGATGATTTTTGCATCGATCGGTATAATTCTCAATTGGTCTTCTCTATGGTTTATTAATGATTTATTGGGACCAATTTATTTAGCTGGTTTTGTTTTGCTATTTTTTAATATTGGTGAAATATCTGCAAACATAATCGCTACAAGGCTTATAAAAATTTTTAATGAAAAATTTGTAGGTCCACATCTTACCATAATTGGATCAGTACTATTAATTTTTACAATAGTTTCTCAAAATATTTACATCATTTTGATCGGCATGATAATATTTGGTTTTTCGTGCTCTAATATGCAGCCAATTATTTTTAGGCAAGCAATCAAATATTCCAAAGATTCAATTCCTAAAACTATATCTCATATATCTAGTATTGGTTTTTCTGGTTTAGTTTTTGGACCTGCAATAGTAGGTTTTTCTGCAGAAAGACTTGGATTAACATTTAATATGTATGCTTTGTGTTTCATTTTTATTTTAATATCAATTCTAATGACATTTCTTATGAACCAAAATAAAGTAGCAGGAGTTATAGAAAAAAGTCAATAATCTAGACAAATACAAAAATAAGTTTTAAGTTTTTACAAAAGCATTAAAAGAAAAACATCTTCGCTCACCGTCTTTACGAAATGGATGAACATCATGCATTAAAAAAGCAGGAAATATATACATGTCACCGACACGAGGTTTAAAGGTAATGCGATGTTTTACCAAAGGAGGGCTATTACGTGGCATGGAGACACGACCATCAAAAAAAGAGAGCCTTCCAGCAAAAGCAATCTCTTTGTTATATTTAATAGAATTTGGAACCTCAAGATAACAGACTCCACTTACATTCCCTCTATGGATATGTGGGGGGTTAAAATCACCAGCAAATTGTCTAACAATCCACGCACGATCAATTTTAATGGAGGAGGGCTTAACTTGAATGACGTTTTTGTAATAAGATTCAATAATGCGGTTAAGTTGTTTTTCTAAACCGCTAGTAAAAAGAAAATCTTTTGTTAAGCGAAATTGTTGCTGAACATTTCCCACTAATCTATGTGAGTGATCCAATATTTTACTTTTGTGTTTATTTTCAATTATTTTATTTGTAAATAAATTAACTTTACCAATCATTGTATGTGATAGATTATATTTACCTATTGTAGGTCCAAAAGGCTTATAGTAAGTTTCTTTCATAGAATATGTTTTTTATTGTCGATATTTTAATTGCTAAATATGCTTTTTATCTTCAATAAATTATATAATGAGACTTTTTTTAAAGTCCAAGAAATTCTATTTTACAGGAAACATTTAGGAGTTTAATTTTTTTGTTAAAAATTATTATTAATATTTGAATAATTTATTTTAGATGATATTTTCTTATTCTTCTTCTTTATAAAAACAAAATAAAAAATTATAAATCCAATTATTATTAATAATTCCATTATTTAAAACAATTATTATAAATACCCAATATCATCAAGTGGGGACATGTGTCCGTTTTCAATCTCATCTAGTGTTTGCTGACCTCTTTCCACAAGTTTCATAGCATTATTTAAAGCCCAAATTTGCTTTGTAGCTATGTGTACATCAAAAATTTTATATCCTAATTCAATTTGCTTTTGTTCTTCTTGAATTTTATTGATTATATATTCTGCAGCAGTTATTGCATTAAAGGAAACATTAGTAAGCTTAGATGCTTTTCCCATAAATTCTTTTCTCATCTTTATTGTTTCTTTGAGATCAATTCTTTCTTTTCTCTTTGAAAGCCAGCCTTCATTAGCTGCTTGCTTTCTTAATGTTGATAAAGAATAATTGAATTCTGTCGCGATATCTTGAAGAGTAGGGTACTCATTTTTATATCCTTTGATATAATAATTACGTGCTTCAGTGTAATCAGGACGTTTTCTTGTCATAAAAACATTAATGCTAATGATTCTTTATAAAGAAAGTTCTAGAAAAATTTATTGTTTAAAAAAATATAATAATGTGAATAAATTAGTTTTTTAAATTGCTTAAAAGTAAATTTTTAAATTCCTCAACAGCAACTGTAGCAGGTTTATGAATAGCAAAATCAAATTGATTTTGATTACTTGATGGCTCTAGATTTAATTCAATTGTTGGTTTGCCCATATCTTTAAACATTGAAACGAAACCGGCAGCAGGGTAGACCTGTCCTGAAGTGCCTATAGAAACAAATAAACTAGATTGTTCAGCTAAATCGTGAATTTCATCCATTTGCATGGGCATTTCACCAAACCATACGATGTGAGGTCTCATTTGAGAGCCGCAATTAGGGCATTTATGCATCTCATTTAGATCCTTTGTCCACTCAAACACATGATTATCATTCATTATACATCTTACTTTATTTAACTCACCGTGCATGTGAATTATTGATGATGATCCTCCAATCTCATGTAAATTATCGATATTTTGTGTAACTATATGAATTTTATATGTTTTTTCTAATTCATGAAGTATAATATGAGCCCTATTTGGCTTAATTCCTGAGTTTAGTTCTTTTCGGCGTTTATTATAAAAATCGTATACAAGAGTAGGGTTTCTATAGAATCCTTCAGGACTGGCAACATCCTCAATCCTATGATTATTCCACAATCCGTCAGAATCTCTGAATGTTTCAATCCCAGACTCTTTACTTATGCCAGCACCCGTTAATACAAAGATCTGGGAATCAGCTGAAATCTGCGGTAATTGTTCCATTTGATACACTATATACAGTATTTTATTACACGTGAAAATCTATATCTAGATTATAATATTAGAATAATAATTAAATAATATATATAAAATACTGATTTATATAGATTATATATTTTACTTGACTATTATTTACGATAACTGTAATTATCGTAATATATAATGGTTAAAATATCACTAAATGAGAATGTAAATAAATTAAAGGAAAAATCTAAGGCTAAAAATACTCAAGATAAATACAATGGAGATTGGCTTAAATTTATCGACTATTGTAAAAATAAATACAATTGCAGTCCATTAGATGTTGATGATTTAGAAAGTGCATATGCGTTAACAGCTAATTATATGGATTGGCTTCATGAAGATCCAGAGGCAAAAATATTAAAGGGCACAAGCAATATTCCAGGAAGAGAAAAATTAAATAATAATCCCTACTCTTCATCAGCCTATAAAGCGTCAACTATACAAAGAATTTTAGCCTCGATAACTTATAAATATAGAGTTAATGGTTTTCAGTTTGATAGAAAAAATCCCAACATTTCAGAAACGATAAGTGCAATTGTACGAGATGAAAAAAATAATAAATCTGGTCAAGCAAAGGAGCTTTTAAAAACAGATATTGAAAAAATAATTAATAAAATTCCAGATAATAATGATGATTTTAGAAACATAAGAGATAAAGCTCTAATATTAATAGGTTTTTATAGTTTTTGTAGAAGATCAGAGTTGTTAGGCATGAAATATGAACATTTAAATTTTGAAGATGATGGAGTTCAGGTTTTAATTCCTTTTTCTAAAACTGATCAAAAAGGTGAAGGTAGAATGATCTATTTACCTAAAAATAACTCACCTTATTGTCCTGTATCTGCGTTAAAGAATTGGTTAAACGTGGCATTAATTGATTCAGGCCCCCTCTTTTATAAAATTAACAAAGCTAACAATATAGAAAAATATATTCTTAATAATAAAAATCAAAAAGTAAGTTTAACTGATACAAGTTTTGTTTTAATTTTAAAGAAAAGAGCTGAAGACGCAGGGATAGAAAATTGTGATAAAATTTCTGGTCATAGCCTAAGAATAGGTTCAATTACCCAGGCTAGAATGAATGGTGTACCTACTCATGAAATTATGGCTCAGAGCGGTCACAAGACAACACAAATGATAGATAGATATACAAAGCTAACAAATATTAAAGAGACAAGTGCAGCAAAAAAATTATAAATTAATAAAATGCAATTGCTGCAGCAATTAAAACTATTACTAAAAGCCCTCTTCCACTCATTGTTACTAATTTCATGATAGTTTTATTTGGTGGTAAATTATTTTTAGAAGAATTAAAAACATGAAAATTTACAAAAGCAGATAGACCTAAAAGAAAACCTGCTGCAATTATTTTTATTGTAAATGCACTATTAATTATAAAACCACCATAGAGATTAATTGATAGTACAATTCCGGATATCCATAAAACGATTAGGGATATAAGACCAATATAGCCAAGTAATTTCAATATCTTTGCTGTAGTTAAATCAGGAATTTGATTTGCTTTAGCATAAACAGATTGAATCACACCACCACCAACTAAAACTCCGCCTGAAAAAACAATTGCAAGGTAATGTATAAATTTAAGTGTTATTATTAATGTCATTAAAATTAAATATTAATTTTTATATAATTATAGTATTAAAGTTTTAATATGAAAATAAAAAAAGGTGATACTCCAGAACTAAAATTAAAGAAAATGGATGGATCAGATTTTGATCTAAATAATTTTAAAGGAAAAAAAGTATATTTAAAATATATGAGATTTGCTTCTTGTATGTTTTGTAATCTAGAAGTGAACCATTTGAAAAATAAACATAATGAATTTGGTAAAGAATTTGAGATAGTTTTAGTATTTCATTCATCTATAGAAAATTTAAAAAAACAAATGAAAAAGCATGGCCCTCTTCCATTTACGATTGTAGCAGATCCAGATTTTTCTTATTATAAAAAATATGAAATAGAGAGATCAATGGGAAAATTAATGAATGCCTTTATATTCAAGTTCCCTAAAGCTATTGCTGCAATGCTAAAAGGTTATATTCCGATAAAACTTGGAGGGTATCTCGATATAGCTACTGCTGATTTCTTCCTTGATAAAGATGGTGTCGTTTTAGAAGCAAAATATTCTTTGAAAGATGCATTTGATGGTTTTGAGTTTTCTGAAATTAAAGAATTTTCTTTAAGGTAAAAAGCTGGGATTTAAATCCCAGCTTAAATGCAACTAAGTGTATATTGTGTATGAAAGTCGATAGATTAAAACAATTGCTATAATAACAAATACGTGCCCTACTATCTCATCTCCAACATCTTGTTTTGAGTCAGGATCTATAATCTTGAACCTTGTTGCCCAACCTAAAATTACCTGATGTGTTGAAACAAGAAAATTTAATACAAAAAATAACCAAGCACCTTCAGGTCCTCGAAAAAGCAAATAAATTCCCAATATTAAAATTGGCAAAACAAAAGTACCTACAATTCTTATAATAGGAACTGACTTTTCTCCTAAATCATATCGAGTGACTAATGTATTAGGACTTAATACTGTCAGAAAAGCATAATAACCTAAGCCCAACATACTTATAATGTATAAAACTAGATTTAAAGTTCCACCCCAAGCTATAATCATAACATCTTCTTTCCTTTAAAATTAAATAATTTAACTAAAATACTTATCATGTTTCAACTTTGTCAATATTTACATTTGCAATATAATAATATTAAAATTTAATTATTAATTTTTGATGATTATACTATAGATTTTTGATAAAAAAAATTATGAATACAGAAAGAAAACTCGCAACTATCTTAGCTACTGATTGTGTAAATTTCAGCAAACATATGGAAGAAAATGAAGAATTAACATTATCTAATCTTAATGAATGCAGAAAAATTATTGATGAAATTATAGCTAAATTTGATGGTAAAATTTTTTCAACTGCTGGTGATTCTGTAGTAGCTGAATTTGCGAGTCCTGTACAATGTGTAAAAGCTGCTGTTGAATTTCAAGATAAATTATATGAAAGAAATGAACACTCTTTAACTAAATTACAATTAAGCTGGAGAGTTGGTATTCATGTAGATGATGTAATTGTAGAAAATAATAACATTATGGGCTCAGGTGTAAATGTTGCTGCAAGATTAGAAAGTCAAAGTGAACCAGGTAAAATACTTGTTTCAAAAATAGTCAAAGATCAAGTTGATAAAAGAATTGATTATTCAATAGAAGCTGATGGTACAAGAAAACTAAAAAATATAAGCGATGAGTTCGAGGTTTTCAAAGTAAAAGGTTTAAAAATAGATGATGATGATTTTTTCTCTGAAGAAGTTAATAAGGAAAACGATGAAGATGAAAATAATAAAAAAAATGATAATGTAATTATTACACGAAATTCTTCACAGCCAAAAATAGCAATACTTACATTTAAGAATGTAAGCAAAAATGATGACAGTGAATTTTTGGTTGAAGCTATAACAGGTGATTTAATTATAGAATTTTCTAGATTGAAAGAATTTGATGTTGTTTCAAAAAAGACATGTGATGATCATGATAAAAGTAATGAGGACGCACTTACATTTGCAAAAAAACATAAAATAGATTTTTTAGTTGGTGGAAATATTAGATCAGCTGGTAATAGATTAAGAGTAGCAGTAGATTTAACTAATGCAAAAGATGGTTCCATTATTTGGGGGGATCGATATGATAGAGTTCTTGAAGATATTTTTGATATCCAAGATGAAATTGTTCAAAAAATATCAAAAGAATTATTAGGTAATATAGAAATTACAAATTTACAAAACATTAAAAGAAAACCCACAGAAAATTTAAATTCTTATGAAAATTTAGTTATTGGAAGATATCACTGGCTTAGACAATCATCAGCAAAAGAGCATAATGATAAGGCTTTATATCACTTTGATAAAGCTCTCGAACAAGATGAAACAAATGCAAGAGCGCACTCACTTAAAGCTTGTACAATTGGCGGTGGCCTAGGTAAGAAATATTATGAAGATAATGATAAAATGATGAAAATGATTTTTCATCATATTGAGAAAAGTTTAGAGCATGATGAGAACGATTATGAAGTGAGAAGAATTAGCTCAGCTATTTCCTTAATGCAAAAAAAATATGAAGAATCAGAAGAGCACGGAAAGATTGCCTACTCTATGAATCCAAATGATCCAAGAGTACTTGCAGTTTACGGCGAAATATTAGTAAGAAATAAAAAAATTGATCAAGGATTAGAATTACTTCATAAAGCACTTGAATTAGATCCTATACCTGCCGGTCAAAAAACATCAGATAACAGATATAGAGATCTTGTTTTAGGTTATTTTTGTAAAAAGGATTATGATGTTTGCATAACTCAAGCTCAAAAAATTAAAGAGTTGGAACCACGATCTTGGATATTCCTCTTATTTTCATTAAAAGAAAAAAACAATGAAATTAATTTAAAAGAAAATGAATATTTTGTTAACAAATATGATGATTATTCAAAACTAGATTGGAAAGAGACAATTAAAGGCTTTCATCTACCGGATGAGGAAATGAATAAAAATTTAGAAAATTTTACAAATCAAGTTATTTATTAATCTTTATTTTTTCTATCTGTAAAAGCACTTGCTAATATACCAGCTGGTAAAGCAACTGCTCCAATTCCAAACAATGCAGTGCATACTGCTGCAAATCTACCTAAAAATGTAATGGGAGTATAATCACCATAACCTGTTGATAGCAAAGCTGCAGAACTTACCCATAAAGCTCTTGGGATTGATCCAAAAGCTTCAGGTTGCAAATCTCCCTCTACAACATAAAGTAAAGTAGCAGACAATAACATCAAACTTATAGTAAGTAGTAATGAAAAAATTAATTCGTGTCTCCTGTCATATATTGCATGAAGTATAAAATCTACTGATTCACTAAAACGTCCAAAACGAAGAATGCTAAATATTCTTATAGCTCTTAATAATCTTACTAAAAAACCTTCATTGATACCTATTAAAAATAATGGGATAAGTGCAATTGCATCAATTAGAGCAGGTAATGTAAAAATATACTTAAACTTACCTTTAAAACCTTTAAATTTGTCAATTTGATCTACAGCAATTAATCTACAAATATACTCAATTAGAAATACAATACCAAAAAAAAGTTTTGCTGAGTCAAAGAGTTGATAATATTGTTCATAAATCAATTTTTCTGACTCAATAACAACAAAAACACAGTTCAATACAATAAGAAAGAATATAATTTTTTCAATTAATGTAAAATCCTTCTCTTCTAAACCAAAATGTAAGTGTTCGAATAAATACTTTGAAAATGAATTCATTTTTATATAAATTCTTTATAGCAAAAATTACAAAATGAAAATTAACATTTTTTACCTACTATCTAAGATTAGTATAATTTTAATAAGCTTATTATGTATTTTATCTATTCTATTATTTTATAATAATGCAGTTACTTTAAATTCTTTATATATACTCATTTCTATATTCATCATTGGTTCTGTAATACAGCTAAACAAATTAAAGAAATTTACACGAGTATTATTTACTATCATTATACTTCCTATTTTATCATATCTAATGGTAAATTTTTCCTATGATATAGTTATTCAAAAGGAATTTTTTTTAATTAATAAAACTATAAGTAGCCTTACAGATAAAATCTTACTGATAACTTTATACTTTATTCCATCAATATTTATAATGATGTTTTATAAATACGAAGTATTATCACTAAATGATAAATCAGGAACAACAATACCTGAGATAATAACATTTCTTTTTCAATTTTTATTATTTGCGATACCTGCATTTTTAGTTTTATCCTTTGTTTTTAATTTAGAACTTACAAGTATTCTTGCTGCAGGTGGTATAGTTTTTGCTGCTATTGCACTTTCTTTACAATCAAGCTTATCAGATTTAATTAAAGGAATTTTTGTAAATATTGAAAGACCATTTGCAATAAATGACTGGATTACTGTTGATGATAAAACAGGTTATGTAGAAAATATTACCTGGAGAAGTACAAGAATAAGGACATTTCAAAATACTGAAGTAATCATTCCAAATGAAATTGTTGCAGATTCAATTTTAACTAATTGGAGCAAACAAGATAAAGAAAAAATGAGTGAAGGATTTCATATTTTTAATAAATTATATTTTCATCCATCTCATGATCCAGAAAATATCTCTAAATTACTCTATAATGCTCTTAAAAAAGCTAAGCCAGTTGATGGTAGAGAGCAATTAAATTTACAGTGGGTTCGTTTTATAGGTGCCAATGAATTTGGATTAGAATTTGTTGTTGCTTTTGATTGCACAAAAAGAATTTTAAAAAATTCAATGCAAGATAGTGTGATGATGGAAATACATAAAACTTTAAGACATGCAGGTGTTCAAATGTCAGCTGGTAAACTTTATGGAAAACTTGAAGAAGATACAGGACTGCATGCTCTTGATACACACAGAAGTCGAGAAGATTTTGAAAAAAGACAGGTTAGTGAATTTAATCCTTATAATGAGTCAGTAAAAAATAGAGTCCTACTTCAAAAAATTCCTATTTTTATGTCTTTAAATTCTGAAGATTTAGATGAAATTGCTGAAAATGCTGAAAGACTACATTTTGAAAAAGATGATTACATTATTAAACAAAATGATTCTGGAGATTCTCTTTACGTTATAAATGATGGAGTAGTATCTGTTTACTTAGATAATGAAAATAAAGATAAAGTATTTTTAGCTAAACTTGGTGTTGGGGACTTTGTTGGTGAAGGTAGTCTTCTAACTGGTGAACCAAGATCTGCTAATGTTATAGCTGAAACTCCTTGTATAGTTATAAAAGTAAGCAAAGATATAATAAAAGATATATTTTCTAAAAATCCTTATGTGTATGATTACGTTGCAAATATTTTAGCTCAAAGAAAGTTAAAACTTGATAAGAAAAAGAATGAAAGTCAATTAACTAAAGATGAAAATAAAAATCTTGTTAATGATATTAAGAATGCAATAATAAATTTTTTAAAATAGAATAAATCCCTACTCTTCTTCAATTTCTTTACTAAAATCTTCTTGTAGTTTTTTTAATTCTTTCATTGCAGCATTCATATCAGAACTATCAAATATTTGAATATCTACGTGCTTCCCTTTCTTCGAGTATGATTTTTTTGTTTTGCTATTTTTTTTATTTTTAAAATCAATCACCTTGTAAGTTTTAACGGGCCTAACAAAACCTTTAGGGGTTATTTCTTCATACTCTTCGCAGTTTATTTGATTTTTAACTAAATTATATGTTGTATCAGAAATAATAATTTCATTTTCAGGGGCAATAGATTGCAATCTAGAGGCTAAATTTACAGATGAACCTATAGCTGTATAATCACTCATTACGCTAGATCCAAAATCACCAACATTTGCAAAACCTGAAGAGATTCCATATCTTACCTTTAATCCACCCTTAACACCCTGTCTGATCCAGAAAGATTGCAGTTCTTTAACTCGATCCTTCATTTCTAAAGCCATGCTTATACAATTAATAGCATCGTTTTCATCTCCTAGTGTTTCAGGAGCACCATGAAAGGAAAGTATTGCATCACCTATAAATTTATCAATTGTAGCATTTGAATTTATTGCAATTAAACTCATTTCACTTAGATAATTATTTAAGATTAAAGCAAGTTTTTCTGCTTCCAATGAATCAGATAAATCAGTAAAATTTACAATATCAGAGAAAAATATTGTTAAATTTTTTCTGACGTAGCTTTCTTTTGTTTTTTTTCCTGACTCTTCTTCATCGAAAATAGATTTATATACTTGAGGTGAAAGATATTTTGACAACCTGTTTGCAATATTTTCTAGTCTTTTAGTTTTTTCTTCAATCAATTCTCTATCTTTTAATTTTTGATCAAGTAATTCTTCCTTCTCCCTTCGAAGATTATATTCATCTGTTCGATCAACAAATTGTCCTTGAATACCATTTAAAAAAGGGAAATCTTTGTGTTCAGTATAAGCGGAAAGTAAAGAATATACTTTTATTTCATTACCAATTTTGATTTCTATTTTAGGAATAATAACAAAACCATTTTTTTCTAAATTTTGTTGAAAATTTCTAATATATTCATCCCCAACTCCAAGTTGTTCTAAAATGCTAGTAAAAGGAATTTTATTGACAGTTTTAAGAATTGGAAAAAATTTTTTAAAATTTTTATTTACTCGCAAAACTTCTAAGTTACGGTTGGCAAAATAAGCTGCAGTGACAGCATTAGAAAAATTAAAAAAACTTAAATCTATGACAGTTTTTTCATCAAAAAACTTATCAAGTTTCATTTATAATTTTATTATGGGTGATGTTTGGTAATTCCGCTAATATAATCCATGATTGCTATAACTAAGCCTGATAAAATAAATACAGCATGAATGAATATCATTAAATATATTTCTTCTGATGTTTTTGAACCTACATCAATAAAAGCTTCTAGCAAGCCAATACTTGAAATAGCTACTATTGAGGCAATAAGCTTTAATTTTAAACCTGAAAAATCAAGCTTACCCATCCACTCTGGTTTATCTTCAGATTGATTTGCGATATCTATTTTAGACACGAAATTCTCGTATCCAGCAAAAATTACCATTAAAACTAAATTTCCAACAAGAGCTAAGTCAACAATATGCAACACAAATACAAGAAGTTCATTTAAGGTTAATTCACTTAAGTGTGTAATTTCATAAATGAATAACGCTATAACTTTGTATGTAATAACTAGTAGAGTAAGACATAGCGCAACGTAAACAGGAGCTAACGCCCATCTGCTTGAAAACATTGCTCTTTCAAGAAGTCCCTCAAACAATCTACGCATTCGGTATAAGTAATTTTAAAATAATATTTGTCAATTAAATTATACTACTTGCCCCATTTATAAGTAAGTAAATCGTATCTTTTAGCAAAATTTAATAATAAATTTTTTGTATCTTGTTCTAAAGGTTTAATTGGATCTCTGCAGCAATCTGATTTAATAACTCCACCCTCTTTCATTACTGTTTTTGTAGCTCTGAAACCACATTGTCTATTTTCAAAATTTATTAAAGGTAGAATATTATTATAAATTTCTTCAGATTTATCTTTTTCATTATTCCAAAAATGATCAATTACTGGAGCTATTTTTTCTGGAAGCAAAGCTGAACTCATACTTCCAGAAATTCCAGCTTCTAGATCAGCATATAAAGTGATACTTTCTTCACCATCAAAAGGTGCGTCTAATTTAGAACTGCAATTTTTAATAAGAGCTCTTATTTTTGATGCTGCGTTAGCACTTTCAATTTTAAAACATGTTAGTTGTTCAATTTCATTTATCATTTTTGTAAGAAGAGGTACTGAAAGTTCAATTCCAGATAATGGTGCGTCTTGTATCATTATAGGTATCCCAACCTTAGAAATTTCATCAAATTGTTCAAAAATTTGATCTGCATTGCCTTTAAGTAATGCACCGTGATAAGGCGGCATCATCATAATAATATCAGCTCCAAGTGATTTTGCTAACTCTGCTCTTGGACGCACAATATCAGTTGCAAAATGACTAACTGTAACAATAGTCTTAACTCTTCCGTCAATTTTTTTCATACAAAGTTTTGTTAATTTTTCCCTTTCATCATCTGAAAGTAAAAATTGTTCAGAATAATTAGCAAGAATACATATGCCTTGAACTTTTTGATCAACCATACAATCCAAAACTCTTTCCATACCTTCATAATCTACTTCGCCATTATCGTGAAAAGGTGTTGGGGCTACAGGCCACATTCCATAATATTTATATTTAGTACTCATATAATTTTCAATTAAATATTAGTTTCCATTAATAACAATATTTTTAGTTTTTTTAAAATCTTCACTTCTTTCATTATAAGTTATAAGCAATACTGATGAAAATACAACTATCCCCCCAATCCATGTCCATACATCTGGGGTTTCATTAAAGACAAAAAAACCAAAAGCAGAACCAAAAATTAATCCACTAAACCACACTGGTTGCGTTACTGATAATTCAGCATATTTATATGACAAAGCTAAAGATAGATGGAGAATTGTACCTGATATCGCACCTATAAAAACAAAAATTAAAGATTGTAATGAAGGCATTTGCCAAAAATATATAGCAAGAGGTAAAGCAAAAAAAGTCATAAGAGTATATTGATATGTAACCATTGTTATAGGAGAATCATCTTTAGAAACAAATTTAGATACGATAATAATTAAAGACCAAAAAGTTAATGAAATTAGAATCATAATTGTTCCAATATTAAAATCTACAATTCCGGGTCTAACAATAATAAGCATTCCTATAAAACCAATCACTAATGCCAAAATACGATACATATAAACTTTCTCTTTAAAAATAATAAAACTAAGTAAAACAACAATTATAGGACTTAAGAAATGTAGGGCTTTAAATTGTTCAAAGGGAACATATACTAATGCACCAAATCCAAGTATCATCATTGGAAGATTAAACAATCCACGAATAAAATAAAATTTAAAATTTTTTGTTTTATATGGAGTGAATTTTTTTTTAATTAAATATGGAAAAATTATTATAAGACCAAAAAAAAATCTTAGAAAACCGATTGTATAAACATTAGAATCATATTGCGCACTTCTAATTAACGACTCCATTAAAACTGCAAAAAAAGATCCTGACACAGTTAATAAAATTGCTTTTATATTATTATTCATTAGCTATTTAGGTTTAATTGAATTGATTTCTTTGCAATATCTTTTTTAAGATAGTTTTCTCTGTAAGTAATAATCAATATGGATGAAAAAATAATTAATCCACCAATTATTGTCCAAATATCAGGAATTTCATCAAAAATTAAGAAACCAAAAAAAGATGCTATTAAAAGACGTGAAAAATTAACAGGTTGTAAAACAGATAGATCAGTAAGCTTGTAAGCTGTATTTATACATAGATGTACTATAGTGCCAGCAATTCCAGCAGCGATTAGATAAATTATTGTTTGCGAAGATGGAGTATCCCAAAAATATAACGCGATAGGAAGAGATAATATTGTAACAAAAGTGTATTGATATGATAAAATTGTAAAAGCACTATCTTCTTTTGCAGCAAATTTAGTTATTATTACTACAACTGACCAAATTAAACAGGCACATAAAACCATGTATGCACCTACATTAATGCTAACAAATCCAGGTCTTAAAATTACAAACACTCCAATCAAGCCAATAAATAACGCGCTAATACGTATTAAATAAATTTTCTCTTTTAAAAAAATTACACTCAATATTACTACAATTATTGGAGTAACAAACGAAATAGCTTTGATTTGTTCTAAAGGTATAAATTGCAACGCAGAAAAACTGAGAAGCATCATTGGAATATTCAAAATACCTCTTGTTAAATGAATTTGAAAATTTGGTGTCTTATAATTTTGAAATTTACTATAAAAAATAAAAGGTAGTATTAAAATCAACCCAAAAAAAAATCTTAAAAAACCAGAAGTAAATACATTAATATCTTCCAAAGAAATTTTTAAAAAAACATTCATTACTACGCCAGAAAAAGAAGCAATTAGTGCTAAGACTATAGCCTTGACATTATCTGTCATAACTTACACAAATGGAATATCGCAAATTTCTCCAATATATTTCTTTGAATCAATGAATATGTCAAAATTACCTTTATTAGTAAAATATGGTTTATTTATCATTGCTATGCCAATTACTTTATTGAACGTAGGTGAAAAAACTGCTGATCTAATTTCACCAATGATTTTATCATCTATAGTTAAATTAATAGCTGATCTTAAGTTTATTTTGTCTAGATTAATTTTAACACCCATTAATTTTTTTTCTATCCCACTGTTTTTGATATTAATTAAATTATCTTTTCCAAGAAATTCTATATTTGTATCTAAATTTACAAATTTCTCTAAACCACACTCTAAAGGATTATCATTTATATCCATATCATTGCCGTAAGAAAGTAAAGCACCTTCAATTCTTTCAATTAGATGTGGGCATCCTGGCTTAACATTAAACTCTTTACCTTGTTCAAATAATAAATCGTATAATTCTAATCCAGATTTAGAATTTTCTACATATATTTCTACACCACCCTGCTTTGACCATCCAGATCTAGCAATCAAATGTTGAGTAGATTGAAAATTAAAATATTTAAAATTATAAAATTTTAAATCTAAAATCTCTTTACCAAATATTTTTTCCAATAAATTAAAAGCCTTAGGTCCTTGAACTGCCATAATATTTACATCAGGTTCAAAAATTGAAACTTCTAATTTTTTTCCTATAGCTAGACCTTTAGCAAATAACATAACATCAGAGTCAGCAATTGAAATCCACCATTTTTCATCGCTAAATTTTAATACAACTGGATCATTTATCATGCCTCCATTTTCATCAATAATTGGGCAATAATAACATTTACCATCTTTGGCATTACTTAAATCTCTACATGTCATTAACTGAATTAATTGATACGCGTCCTTACCTTTAATTTCTATTTGCCTTTCAGCTGCAACATCCCAGACCTGAACATGATTTTTTAAATGCTCATAGGTTTCTTCAAGGCTTCCTTCAAAACCGGCTGGAAGAAGCATATGATTGTATATAGTATAAGAAGTGACTCCCTGATTTTCAATTCGAGAGGAATATATAGTACTTCTTAATCTTCTTGATTTGGCAATATATTGATTAGACATAAAATTCTCGTATAGATATTTGTTATAGTTTAGTCTACATTTAATTCAGTTAAATCATCTTTAATGATTCAAACAAAATAATGATAGGCAAAGTAAAAAGTAAATACTACTAATATAATTGCTATCCAAATAGACAAGTTTGTAAAAAAAGTTTTTAAACTACTATTAGAACTTAAAAAAGAAGGAAGTACTAACAAAAGAACTCCAATCATGTATATAATTGGAACTAATTTATCCATTTAGTATTTTTCTTTATCAATTAATTCACTAACAAGAAAGTTGCCAAATCCTTTTTTTGAAGCTTCTTTATAAAATGACTTTGCCAATTTAGATAATTTATTTGCATTTGGTAAATCAGAGACAAGATCATTTATATAATTTAAATCTTTATAAGTGTTATCTACTGAAAACACATATCCTTTGTAATTACCCTTAATAGCTTTATTAGCAATTCTATTCAAAGCTCCAGAATTTCCAGAACCCAATCTGGCTACATCACATAGAAGTTTTATGTTGATACGTAGTTTTTTAGCAGATTTAAAAAATTCAATAACTGAAGTAGTAGTCATTAATGATAAAAAATTAGACAATAATTTTGCTGAAGATGCTTTTGACACATCACCAAAATTAAAAACTGACTTACAAAAAGAATTAAGATATTTTTTACATTTTGTAAAATCATTTTTCTTACCACCATAAATTCCACCTAATATACCCTGCTCACTTTGAACGGGACCACCCATTACTCCACAAAAATTATAACTGATTCTTTTTGATTGAAAAATTTTATTCATTTTTAAGGCACCATTCTTATCATGTGTTGTTAAATCAATTACAAGTGTATTACTATTAAGGTATTTTTTAATTTTATTTGCTACATTTATTGCAATAGGCGTATTAGTTACACACATCATCAAACAATCAATTTTAATATTTTTTATTTCACTATAAGTTTTTAATTCTTTTGCTCCAATTTTTATTAATTTATTAACAGGTTTTCTATTCTTATGAGCAAAAATATATACATTATGTTTTTTTAATAAATTTTTAGCCATACCATAACCCATATAGCCAACACCTATAAATCCTACATTACTCATAATAATAACTATAGTGAAAAAAATTATTATTTGAAAGTTAATTATCAAATTTAATTATTTCTAGATGAAATAAAAGAAACTGCTAAAACAATAATCAAAAGAGGAACACATAAAAGATTTATAACCATCCAATTTGAAAAATATAATAGGAAACCAGCAGATAATGATCCTATACCTTGAGTAGAAAAAACAATAAAATCATTTAAACCTTGTGCAGTAAATTTATCCTTTTCCTTATAAGAAACAACTAACAAACTTGAACCTGAAACGAATAAAAAATTCCAGCCAATACCAAGAAGTATTAGACCTAGCATATAAGAATAATAAAATTCAAAAAATGTATTAGTTAATATACTTAAAAATAAAATAACTACTCCTGCATATATAATATTCGTATTTCCAAACCTTTTAATTAAATCTCCAGAAAACAAAGATGGTAAAAACATTCCTATAACGTGAAATTGAATTACAATACTGGTTTCAAATAAAGTAAATTTGTTTACAAGATGCATATGTAAAGGAGTAGCTGTCATAATTATAGCCATTGTAAAATAACCAAGACCAGCACTTACAATTGATTGTATAATTTTAATATTTTTTAAAAGCTTGAAAATAGTTTTAATTTGAAATTTACTTTGATTATTAGAAGTTTTTGTTTCCTCATAAAAAAGAAGAACGAAGAAAGGAATTATTGCTGTAAACGATAAGAAAATATAACTACCAAGAAATAAATTATTTGGAAAAAAATCTTTAAAATATTCAGCAAAATTTGATGAAAGTAATGCAGAGACTATACCTAATAATAAAATAATTGAGATAGATCTTGGAATAAATTCTTTTGTAACTGACTCAGATGCAGCAAATCGATACTGATGAATAAAAGCCTGGGAGCTGCCAATTAAAAAATTACCTAATGCAAAAACATAAAAATTTTCTAAAAAAATTGCAATTGAACAAAGAGTTAGTGCTAAACAACTGAGTAAAGATGAAAATAAAAATCCCTTCTGTCTTCCCCAAATACTCATAAATCTTGATGCAATAGGTGCACCTATTGCTATGCCTATAATCATTAACGTCATTGGCACTGTTGCCAATGAATCTTTCATCATTATCTGGGATGTAATAATTCCACCTAATAAAACTACAGCCATAGGTGGAAAAGCGGCAATTGTAGAAGAAATACAAATTACAACAAAATTTTTATTATACATTAAACAAATTAATTTCTAATTGGTTATATTAATTTGATCACATGTCACTCTTTGATTTGCAATAAAAGTTAATAAGATTATTAAGTAGACAATATTTGTTATTAAGATAAAAATAATTATGGTTTCAAGTCACGATTTTATAGATGATAAAAGAAATAAAAATATTAAAATTTATATCAACGGAAAATTTTATAAAAGAGAAGATGCCAAAATATCAGTTTTTGATTCATCTACATTGCTTGGTGATGGTATCTGGGATTCGTTAAGATATCATAATAATAATTTTATATTTCTAAAAGAACACCTAGACAGGTTATATAAAGATGCAAAGATTATTGACTTAAAAATACATTTGACTCGTAAAAAAATTTCAGAAGCACTTATTAAGACTATCAAAATAAATAAAATGAAAACAGATGTTCACTTAAGAATAATTATTTCAAGGGGTATTAAATCAACACCCTATCAATCACCAAAAGTTACAATATCCAAACCAACCATAATCATAATCCCTGAATATAAAAAACCAGATATTAAAACTTACAAAAAAGGATTAAAATTGGTTACAGTAAAAACTATTAGAGGGCCAATCAATGTTCAAAATCCACAAATAAATTCACTTAGTAAATTAAATTGTATACTAGCATGTATTGAAGCTAATAAAAAGAATGCTGATGAAGCACTTATGTTTGATATTAATGGAAATATTGCTACAAATAATAGTACGCATTTCTTTTTTGTAAAAAATAAGACAGTTTTTACCTCAACAGGAAAATATTGTGTTACAGGAATTACAAGACAAAAAATTATTGATCTATGTAAAAAAAATAAAATAAAAGTAAAAGAAAAAAATTTTAAATTAAACGAAGTATTAAATGCAGATGAAGCATTTTGTACAGGATCTTTTGCAGGAATTGTACCTGTAAATCAAATAAATAAAAAAAAATACTCATTAAAGAAAAATCCTATTACTAAAGAATTAACTAATTTTTATAATAATTTATTTTAAATGATTAATTTATTCGTTTGGTCTGGACCAAGAAATATTAGTACTGCATTGATGAGATCTTTTGAAAATAGAATGGACACAAAAGTTTATGATGAACCTTTTTATGCATATTATTTAAAAAAAACTAACTTAAATCATCCAATGAAAGATGAAATTATAGATCACTATCATACAAATGAAGATGAGGTTATTAATTTAATCACTAAAGAAGATAATAAGTATAAAATATTTTATCAAAAACATATGACTCATCATATTTTAGATGAAACACGCTTAGATTGGATTAACAAAGGTATAAATTGTTTTTTAATCCGTGATCCTGCTAAAGTAATTGTCTCATATTTAAAAAAAAATACTTTAAAATCAATTCAAGATGTAGGTTTTAAAAAACTTTATGAAATTTTTAAATTATTAAATTCAAAAGAGCCTATAGTAATCAATTCTGATTATTTATTAGCAAGTCCTGAAAAGTATTTAAAAATTTTGTGTCAAAAATTAAATTTAGATTTTGATAAAAATATGCTTAATTGGCCAAAAGGCTATAGAGATACAGATGGTATTTGGTCTAAAGTTTGGTATCAAGATGTAATCTCCTCTACTACTTTTAACACCAAAAATTCTAAAGAATATATTGTGCCAAAAACTTATGAAAATATTTATAAAGAATGTTTAGACATATATGAAGAAATTAATAAGTACGCAATTAAAGTATGAATAAAGAAGATATTCAAGAAGCATCAAAAATTTTATTTGAACATAGATTAAATAAAACTGGCTTAAGTTCTTTAAAAAATCTAGAACCTCAGACAATTGATGAGGCTTATGCAATTCAAGATAATTTAAAACTTAGATACTTAGAACTGAAAGATAATTTCTGTATTGGAAAAAAAGTTGGATGCACATCTGTAGCTGCGCAAAAACAAATGAACATAAAAGAACCATTTCATGGAAATCTATTTTATCGATATAGTTCAAAAAATATTAATTTATTAAATTCTAAAAATTTCTTTGAACCCTATGTTGAGCCAGAAATTAGTTTCAGAATAAAAGATGATATAAATATTTCTAAAGCACCTTTCAAATTTAAAGACTTAGATTATTTATTAGATGGTTTATTTTGTTCAGTTGAAATAGTTGATTTTAGATTTAGCAAACCATTATCAGAGATTGGCGCTTTAAATGTAATATCAACTAATGGAGCCTCAGAATATTGGATACGTGATGAAAATTTAATTAAAATTAAAGATGTGGATCTTAACAATTTTGAAGTAAGTTTATTAATAAATGATACAATTGTAGATACTGGAAATACAAAAAATGTATTGGATAATCCATTAAATGCAGTTCTTTGGCTGATAAACAATCTTGCAGAAAAAGGTGAGCCAATGCTTAAAGGCCAGTTTATTAGTTCTGGATCTTGCACTAAAGCATTTAGAATTTATCCTAAAAGTAAAATTAAAGCTGATTTTAATCAATTAGGTTCAATTGAATTTGAATATATTTAAGTTATTTAATTATTATGGATACAAAAGTTTTTTATAACAAATCATGCAGTATTTGTAGTTTTGAAATCAATCACTATAAAAAAACTAAGAATAATATTGAGTGGGTAGACATTAATAATGTAAATGAATCAAAATTAGAAACAAATAAAAATGCAAAAGAACTTTTAAGACGTCTACATACAAAAAAAAATAATAAAGTTTTTTCAGGAGTTGATGCTTTTATTGAAATGTGGTTAGAGATACCAAAATACAGGTTTTTGGCAAAAATTATTAGAAAACCTATAATATATCAGATTTCTTGGGTTATTTATGAAGCTTTTGCATTAATTCTATTTTACAAAAACAAGAATCAACTAAATAAATTAGAAAGAATTTAAATGAATAGTTATTTTGAGTTATTAGAAAAAATTGTACTTTCAGTACTTATCGTTTGTACAATCATTGCTATTGGTATGGAAATACAAGGTATGATTGCAGTTTACAAAGTTACACTTGCGGACATTCTTTTGCTATTTATTTATATTGAAATTATTGGAATGATTAAAGAGTACTGGGTTTCGAAAATGATAAGAATGAGTTACCCTCTTTTCATTGCAATGACAGCTCTTGCCAGAATGATAATTATGCAAAGAAAAGATGTTGATCCATCTGCCTATGTGTATGAATCTGTAGCAATATTGATATTAGCTATCGCAATTGTAGTATTAAGAGTACGTCACATGGAAATACTTAATAGGCGCTCTAAAAAATTACCTGACGATTAATCAATACTAAAATGTTTAAATCAAATATCAGCTTTGCTGAAGAGCAACTCCTATCTTATTTGCCTAAAACTGGAAAATATTATGAAGCAAATAGAAATTACAGTGAGGACAGATCTAATAATAATACTACATCTCTATTATCTCCCTTTATAAGATATAGGCTAATTTCTGAAGAACAAGTTTTGGGGGAAGTCTTAAAAAAATACGATCTTAGAGAATGTGAGAAATTTATCCAAGAAATTTATTGGAGAACTTATTGGAAAGGCTGGCTTGAACATAGACCTTCGGTTTATTCTGATTATTTGGAAGATAGAAATAAATTAATTGAAGAATTTGGTAATAAAAAATTTTATTTAAATGCAATTTCTGGAAATACAAATCTACCATTTTTTAATAATTGGGTAAATAATCTTAAAGAAAATGGATACTTACATAACCATGTAAGAATGTGGTTTGCCTCAATTTGGATTTTTACTCTTAATTTACCTTGGCAACTTGGAGCAGATTTTTTTATGCAACATTTATTGGATGGCGATCCAGCATCTAATACTCTATCATGGAGATGGGTTGCTGGTATACAGACTAAGGGTAAAAATTATTTGGCAAGAAAAAGTAATATAGAAAAATATAGTAATATTGAAATATCAGATAATGAAATTTTAAATGAAAATGCA
>CABYHW010000011.1 GCA_902518705.1 uncultured Alphaproteobacteria bacterium
AATTACCAATGAAAATAAATCATTAGGTCTTAAAACTAGATCTGTAAAAATTTTACCACAGACACCTAGTACTAATATAGCCAAAATACCTCTCAAATATTCTGCTTTTAATTTAGACCCAAAAATTACACCAATTTGTGCACCAATTACTCCTCCAAATATCATTAGTGCAGACAGCACAATATCTACATTATAATTTATGTAGGATTGAAAGAATGTTGCATTAGCGGTAACAAAAATGATTTGAAATAAAGATGTCCCAACTACTATACTTGTTGGCATTCCAAGTATGTATACCATTGCAGGTATCATTATAAATCCTCCTCCAACTCCCATCATTGCGGACATTACTCCAACTGCGAACCCTATTAGTACAGGTGGTATCGCACTTATATAAAGTTTTGATCTATGAAAGCGAACTTTGAATGGAAGTCCGTGAAACCAAGAATGTTGATGCAGTTTTGTTCTTTTAGTATTTCTTGCTCTATAGTGTTTTATTGTAGTTCTTGCGCTTTCAAAAGCCATACTAAAACCAATAAAACCTAAAAAGAAAAGAAATAATAACTGAATAACTAAATCTATTTGCCCAAAGTTTTTTAGATAACTGAAAATATTTACACCAACTGTGGAGCCAATTAAACCTCCTATTAAAAGGAATATACCCATCTTTATATCAACATTTCTTTTTCTCCAGTGAGCAATAAAACCTGAAACTGAAGTTGCTAAAACGTGTGGAGCTTCAGAACCAACAGCTACAACTGGAGGTATGCCTAAAAAAATTAATAGTGGTGTCATTAAAAATCCACCACCAACTCCAAAAATTCCTGAAAGTATCCCTATACTCATACCAATAAAGATTATAAGAAAAATATTGACGTTCATTTCAGCTATTGGAAGGTAAATTGACATATTTTTTTATGAATTTTATATAATTATTACTTAATAAGTACAAATTATATTTATTTTAGAAAATTATATAAAATTATTTAGTACTATTATTCCGATATAACTTACAATTCCAACACAACAAGCTGCAGAAAAACCAACATAAAATGGTCTTATGCCTAAGCTTTTTAAAGAAACTAAATTTGTACTTATGCCAACAGCTGCCATTGCTATTGCTAAAGAATACTCAGCAAAAGATTTAATAATATTGATTATTAATTGCCAGTTATTATTGGTTAATATTTCAAAAGCTAAATTATTATTTTGAATTCCATAATCTCCAATTGATCTTATAAGACCCATAAGAATAAAACCAATTATGAAAATTGGAAAAATAGATATTATTGATGGTTTGCTATTATTTTCACCAATATTATTTCTTAGATACATATAGCTTATTGTAGGAATGACGATTATCATACTGACATTTCTTACTAATTTTGTAATTGTTGCTATATCCATAGTCTTTGGTGAATTGAATTGTTCCGCATATATCAATCCAGCCCCAGCAACTTGAGCAGTTTCATGTATTGAAGTTCCAAGAAATAATCCTGATGCTAACTCATCTCCACTGAAAAGATAATATGCCATAAATGGATAGAGGAACATTGCAATTATTCCAAATATTGTAATATTAGCTATGGCATAAGCAACTTCCTCTTTATCAGCATTAATTGCAGGACTAGTTGCTACAATTGCAGATGCTCCACAAATACTTGTTCCAACTGCAATTAATGATCCCATTTTTGAAGAAACATTTAATAACTTGCATAAATATTTTACAACCAAGATTGATATAATAATACAAGCAATAATTAGAGGTATTCCAACTATTCCAACTTTAAAAATATCTAAAAGCCCTAGTCTAATACCAAGACATATTATTCCTAATCTTAGAATAAATTTTAAAGAAAACTTAATTCCTTCTAATAAAAAATTATTAATATGAAATATATTTCCTATCAAAAGACCAAATATTATTGATAGCATTATTGGTGATATTGGACTTTTATTTAAATTTAAAATTTCTTTTCCTATAAAATCACTTAGGTATATGCCTGAATAAGCAATTACAAAACAAAATATAATACCTGGAAATATTTTATATATTGAGCTTACCATTTAAAATATTCTTTATACAAAAAAAATATTTTTTACATATTTATATCAAATTTAGATATTTTTTGCAGTATTCCATTCTTCTTGAGTATTAACATTGAAAAAATTTTTTTCTTGGCTTTTGTCGAATTCAACAAATTTATATTTGTGCTTTTTAACCCAAAACATAATTTTACTATTTTTTAATATTAACTCATTTTCTAAACTAGTTATTAACGATATATGCCACATTGCTATTACAGGATGATGTCTACTATTTGATCTTGCAATCAATATTTTTATATTTTCATCATATGCCTCTAAAAACTTATCGAAAAGATTATCGGGTAAAAATGGAGTATCACTTGGAACAGTAAAAACCCATTCTTTGTTTGTGTAATTTTCTTTAGCCCACAACATTGATGTGTGAATTCCTGCTAAAGGTCCCACAAAACCTTTGAATCTATCTTCAATTATTGGGTAATTAATTTTCTTAAAACTTTTTAAGTCATTAGCATTTATTATTATTTCATTACTATATTTTTTAAGCTTGTTTATTATTTTGTCTAAGATTGTAATTCCATTTATTTTAGCAAAAGCTTTAAATCCACCTCCAAATCTTTTTGATTGACCTCCAGCAAGTATGGCAAACAAAATTTTTTTCTTATTAATGGTCAATTCTATGTTCTCCAGAAAGTGCTAAATATTTTTTTCCCTTTGCTCGTCCAATAAGTGTTAAATTCGATCCTCTCGCCAACTCTACACCCCATGCTGTGAAACCTGATCTAGAAATTAATATTGGAATACCCATTTTTATAGTTTTAATAACCATTTCACTAGTTAGTCTTCCTGTAGTGTAAAAAATTTTATTTGAAGAGCTAATTTTTTTTAAAAACATAAAACCAGCAATTTTATCTACAGCATTATGTCTCCCTACGTCTTCCATATAAATCAATGGTTTATTATTATGAATAATGGCACAACCATGTATTGCTCCTGTTTCTAAATATAAGCTCGGTGTTAATGTAATTTTTTTTGAAATTTCATAAATCCATTTATGTTTAATTTTCTTTTTGGATTTTAATTTTGATTTTTTTATTTCCGCATAGATATCTCCAAAAACTGTACCTATTGCACAACCGCTAGTTGTTATTTTCTTTCTTAATTTGTTTTCATAATTTGTTTTACGTTTTGTTCGTACAACAACCACACCTAAATCTTTATCAATTTCAACTTTTCTAATTATGTCATTTTTCTTAAGCATATTTTGATTTAATAAATACCCAACTGCAAGATATGTTGGGTGATCACTAATAGACATAAGAGTTACTATCTCTTGATTATTAAGAAAAATTGTAAGAGCTTTTTCATTAATAACTTTAGAAATTGTTTTATTCCCTTTCTCATCAAAACCATTTAGTTTTGTAATTAAGGACTTATTATTAATATCAGGTGAGACTAAATATTTCTCTTTTTTTGCCATATGTTGTAATTAAACTAATAATATAAATGAACATATTAGAAATTTTTACAAATTCCATACTATTAATTATTACTTTAGATAATGAACTATGGGACATTATATTTTTATCATTATTTGTAAGTTTTACCGCCCTAATTATTGCATCATTATTAGGGTTTATAGTAGGATATTATTTTGCAATTTATAATTTTTATTTCAAAAAAATTATCTTAATAATTATAAACTCATTGATGGGAATTCCTCCAGTTGTAGTTGGTTTAATTGTTTATTTTATTTTTGCATCAGGTGGACCTTTAGGTATCTTACAGCTCCTATACACACCCTCTGCGATGATTATTGCTCAAACTATAATAATTTTTCCAATAATTGCTTCATTATCTCATGAGATATTTTCTAAAAATTGGTTTGAATTTAAAGATCAGATAAGATCCTTAAATATTCCCTTTTGGGGTTCTGTTAAACTTCTATTTAACCATAGTTATTTTTTATTAATAACAACATTATTATCTGCTTTTGGCAGAGCAATTTCAGAAGTTGGTGCAGTTATGATTGTGGGTGGTAATATTGATCATTATACAAGAGTAATGACAACCGCTATATCTTTAGAAACTAGAATGGGAAATTTAGAATACGCTATGGCATTAGGTTTAGTTTTAATATCAATAACAATAATTATTTACTCTCTTGTATATTTGTTAAATAATAGATCTATTAAATGAAAATTGTAGGAATTGTTGGCTGGAAAAATTCAGGGAAAACGACTATTGCAACTAAAATTATAAATAAACTTAGCTCTAATAATTTTCGTGTTGCTTCAATTAAACATGCACATCACGAATTTGATATAGATCATGAAAATACAGATAGCTTTAAGCATAGATTAGCGGGATCTTCTCAAGTAATAGTTAGTTCATCGAAGCGATGGGTTAAAATATCAGAGCTATACAATTCAAAAGAAAAAACATTAGATGAATTAATTAATCAACTTTCAGAAATTGATATTGTAATAGTGGAAGGGTTTAAAAATGAAAATCACCCAAAAATTGAAATAATTAAAAATGATAATGATAATTACTTATTTACCAAAATTAAAAATATAAAAGCTATTATTACAAATAATAAACTTAAAACTGACTTGAGAATTTTTAAGAATGACGAAATTGATAATATAGTTGATTTTATTTTGAGAGAATTTTAATGAATAAATCACCTCTAACCAAAAAACAAATTGTTAATTTATTTAAAAAACAAAAGGTTGTAATTTTTAATTCTGAAAAAGTTAATTTAGAAAATTCAGAGGATAGATTTCTTTACGAAAATATAAAAAGTAAAATAAATTTACCTCCTTTTAATAATTCTGCTGTAGACGGTTATGCTATTTTAAAAACAGATTTAAAAACAAAAAAAAATTTTTTTTGTAACAGACGAATAGCTGCTGGAGATAACAAAAATATAAAAGTAAAACCTGGTGAAGCAGTCAGAATCTTTACTGGTGCAAAAATGCCTACGAATTCATCAACTATAGTTATGCAGGAAAATACATACAAGAAAGGAAATAAAATTCATTTAATTAAAATTCCAAAATTTGGAGATAATTATAGATTAAAGGGTGAAGATATAAAGAAAAACCAGAAAATATTGGAAAAGGGGTCTAAATTAAATCAACAAAATATAAATTTAATTGCTGCTACTGGTATTAGTAAAATAAAAGTATTTAAAAAAATTAAAATTGGTTTCTTTACAAGTGGTAATGAATTACGAAAACCAACTAAAAATTTAAAAAATTCTGAAATTAATAATTCAAATTATTATAGTTTATATAATTTACTTGATAAGAATTTTATAGAAAAAAAATATTGTGGAAATCTCAAAGATAATTTTAAATTTATTAAAAATAAAATCTTTAATACTTCAAAAAAATTTAATGTAATAATAACTGCTGGTGGTGCATCTGTTGGTGATGAAGATCATTTAATTAAAGTTTTATCTGAAATAGGTAAGGTATATTTTTGGAGAGCAGCAATAAAACCAGGAAGACCAATTGCAGTTGGAAAAATAAATAATTGCTACATAATTTGCTTACCAGGTAATCCAGTTTCTGTTCAATTACTATATGCAATGTTAGTAAGACCATTAATAGAAAAATTATCTGGTGGAAATTTTAAGCTCCCATCATCAAGTAAAATTACAGCAAATTTTTCTATGAAGAAAAAAACAAAAAGAATGGAGTGGTTACGTGTAAATAAAGAAACTATAAATAACAAAAATATTGCAAATAAATTTCCTAAACAAGGTTCTGGTATGATTAGTTCTATATCCTATTCTGATGGTATAATTGAAATTGATGAAAATGTTTCTCAAGTAAACAAAGGAGATATTTTTGATTTTTATAATTATGAAAGTCTATTTTAATTTTTAATTTTAAATCTATAACGAATTACAATTTTATCTTTTATTTTTTCACAACTTAAATATTCATAGTTAGACTGATCACAATAATGTTCAAAGTCTGCTTCAGCCAAAGGATCAGTTGCAATAATTTTAATAATTGTATCTTTGTTTAATTCTGATGCAAGTTTTCTAGCCTTAAGCACTGGTATAGGACATTCTGTACCACTAGTATCAAGAACAAATTCTTTATTTTCAACTGAATCTTTCATAGTTTTCTGATACTTAATATATAGTATAATATTAATTGGAATGGATAAATTTGTTTCTCAAACAGAAACTTCTTTAAAAAAGAAGAAAAGACGTTGGACTCCAAAAGGAAGACAAGTCGAAGATAAATATTTAGATGAAGTTTCTAAATTGTTTTCAGGATTAATATTTAAGCGGGATGAATTAATAGAATATTTGCATATATTACAGGATAAATTTGGTGTTTTGTACGATAAGCATTTAGTAGCTTTATCAACAATTATTAACTTACCACTTTCTGAAATATATGAAGTTGCAACTTTTTATGCTCACTTTAATATTGTCAAAGATAGTAAGGATTATAACCCAGTGAATGTTGTAAGGGTATGTGAAAGTTTAACTTGTGAATTATTTGGCGCACACAAATTACTTCAAGATATAAAGAAATTAGAAAATAAAAATATAAAAGTCGTACCTGGGCCATGCATGGGAAGATGCAATGTTGCTCCTACTGTCTGCGTAGGAAAAAATTATGTTGATGAGGCTAATTTTGATAAAGTTAAAAAAACAATCGATGAAAAAACTTTTGAACCCTTCATTCCAGATTATATAAATTTATCTTCTTATAAAAAAAATGGCGGTTATGTAATTGCGGACAAAATAAAAAAAGGTGTGATCTCAAAAAAACAAGTTTTGGATTCATTAAATGAAAGCGGATTGAAAGGTAAGGGCGGTGCTGGATTTCCTACAGGAAAAAAATGGGAAATTGTTTCAAATTACAATGGTATAAAATATGTTGCTGTTAATGGTGATGAAGGTGAACCAGGAACATTTAAAGATAGGTCATATTTAGAAAGTGATCCACATAGATTTTTAGAAGGAGCTTTAATTGCCTCCTATTTTATAAATGCTCAAAAAGTTTACATTTATATGAGAGATGAATATCCAACAGTTATAAAAATTTTATTTGATGAAATAAATAAAATGGAAGATGAAGAAATAATTCCAAAAGATTTTTTCATAGTAAGAAGAGGGGCAGGAGCCTATATTTGTGGAGAAGAGTCAGCAATGATAGAAAGTATTGAAGGCAAGAGAGGGTTGCCAAGACATAGACCGCCTTATGTGGCTGAAATTGGTTTATTCGGACGTCCTACTTTAACAAATAATTTAGAAACTCTTTTTTGGGTAAGAGATATAATTGAAAAAGGAGCAAAGTGGTTTGCTGAAAAGGGGTCCAATGGAAATAAGGGTTTTCATAGTTTTTCAGTATCTGGAAGAGTAAAAAACCCAGGAGTAAAAGTTGCACCAGCCGGTATAACAATTCAACAATTAATTGATGAGTATTGTGATGGTATGGCAGATGGACATACTTTTAAAGGATATCTTCCAGGAGGTGCATCTGGTGGTATTCTACCCGCTACCATGAATGATATTCCACTTGATTATGGATCGAAAGAATTAATGGATGCCGGATGTTTTTTAGGCTCGGCGGCAGTAGTTGTATTATCTGATCATGATAATATGAAAGATGTTGCACTTAATTTACTAAAATTTTTTGAAGAGGAAAGTTGTGGTCAATGTACACCATGCCGTTCCGGTACAGAGAAAACTGTAAAATTAATGCAAGAAAAAAATTGGAACAAGCAAAAATTAAAAGATTTAAGTGAAGTTATGGCTCAAGCATCGATATGTGGTTTAGGACAAGCTGCAACAAACCCATTAAATTCTGTTTTAAAATATTTTAGCAATGAAATAACTTATGACTAAAGAGAAAACAAAATTTTATTTAAACGAAAAGTTAGTTGAGGCAAATGCTGATGAAACTATTTGGCAAGTTGCAAATAGACTTGGAACAGAAATCCCACACTTATGTTATTCCGATAAACCTGGCTATAGAGCAGATGGAAATTGTAGAGCATGTATGGTTGAAATTGAAGGAGAACGTGTGTTGGCAGCGTCTTGTATTAGAAAGCCAACTGATAGTATGAAAGTAAGAACTTCTTCAGAAAAGGCTAAAAAATCTAGAGAGTTAGTTTTTGAATTACTTCTAGCAGATCAACCAAAAAAAGAAATTGCTCATGATAATAATTCTGACTTTTGGAAATGGATAGACAAAGTTGAAGTTAAAGAAAGTAGATTTCCAAAAAAAACTTCATGTCAGGCAGATGTTTCTCATCCTAGTATGGCTGTAAATCTAGATGCATGCATCCAATGCAATCTTTGTGTAAGAGCATGTAGAGAAGTTCAGGTCAACGATGTCATTGGAATGGCATATAGAGGAGAAAATTCAAAAATTGTTTTCGATTTTGATGATCCAATGGGTGATAGCACATGTGTGGCATGTGGTGAATGTGTACAGGCTTGTCCAACTGGAGCATTAATGCCAGCATCCATTGTAGATAAAGATGGTGTTGGCCATAGTAAGGTAGATAAAAAAATAGATAGCGTTTGTCCTTATTGTGGTGTGGGTTGCCAGATAGAATACAATGTAAAAAATAACAAAATTAAATATGTTAATGGTGTTGATGGTCCTGCAAACAAGAATAGATTATGTGTAAAAGGAAGGTTTGGTTTTGATTATGTAAATAATCCAGAAAGACTTACAAAGCCGTTAATTAGAATTAAAGATAAACCAAAAGACTTACACCCAAGTATTAATTTTTCAAATATTCATGAATATTTTAGAGAAGCATCTTGGGATGAAGCTCTAGATTATGCTGCACAGGGATTTTTAAAACTCAATAAACAAAGAAATGGTAAG
Source organism: uncultured Alphaproteobacteria bacterium (assembly GCA_902518705.1). GTDB lineage: Bacteria > Pseudomonadota > Alphaproteobacteria > HIMB59 > CACPNW01. The sequence goes on from CABYHW010000011.1 coordinate 8,925, forward strand.
AGTAATCTTGCAGGTTTTGGATCAGCTAAATGTTCAAATGAAGAAGCTTATTTATTTCAAAAATTAATCAGAACTGGTTTTAATACAAATAATGTTGATCATTGTACAAGACTTTGTCATGCGTCTTCTGTAGCTGCGTTATTGGAAACTATTGGTTCAGGAGCTGTTACTGCTCCATTTTATGAAGTTGAACATTCTGAAGTGATAATAGTCATTGGAGCAAATCCTACTGAAAACCATCCTGTTGCAGCAACTTTTTTTAAGAATGCTGCTAAAAAGGGTTCTAAATTAATAGTGATGGATCCTAGAGGTCATTCCTTAAAAAAACATGCAACTCATATGTTACAATTTAAACCAGGATCTGACGTTGCTCTCTTAAATTCAATAATGAATGTTATTGTCGAAGAAAATTTGTTTAATTCCGAATATATTAAAAAACAAACTGAAGGATTTGAAAAATTAAGAAAACATTTAATGAATTATTCACCTGATATAATGGAAAACGAAACAGGTATCGATCCAGAACTTATAAGAGAAGTAGCACGCTTATATGCCAATACAAATAAAGGAATAATTTTTTGGGGGATGGGGATTTCTCAACACACACATGGTACCGACAATGCTAGATGTTTAATTTCTCTAGCTTTAATGACAGGGAATGTTGGAAAAAGAGGATCTGGGTTACATCCTTTAAGAGGACAAAATAATGTACAAGGAGCGTCTGATGCTGGTCTTATACCAATGATGTATCCTGATTACCAATTAGTTGATAAAGATAATAACAAAGATTTTTTTGAAAAACTTTGGAATACTCCTTTAGATGATAAAAAAGGTCTAACAGTTGTTGAAATTATGGATGCTATTCATGAGAATACAATTAAAGGGATGTATATACTTGGTGAAAATCCAGCAATGTCCGACCCTGATCTTAATCATGCAAGAGAAGCTCTACAAATGTTAGATCATTTAGTTGTTCAAGATATTTTTTTAACTGAAACAGCAACATATGCGGATGTTATTTTTCCAGCTTCGGCATGGCCTGAAAAAAATGGAACAGTTACTAATACTAATAGACAAGTACAGATGGGAAGAAAAGCATTAAACTCTCCAGGTGAGGCTAAAGAAGATTGGTGGATAACAAACGAACTTGGAAAAAGAATGGGTTTAAATTGGAAATATAAACATCCCAAGGAAATTTATGAAGAAATGTCACTAACAATGCCATCATTAAACAATATCTCTTGGGAAAGATTAGAAAATGAAAACTCTGTAACTTATCCAAGTAAATCTCCAACAACCCCAGGAGATGAAATTGTTTTTGGTGATAAATTTCCAAACGAAAATGGTAAAGGTAAATTTGTTCCAGCTAGTGTTACTGCACCAGATGAAGTACCAGATAAAGAATTTGCAATGATACTAACCACAGGTAGGCAATTAGAACATTGGCATACTGGAGCTATGACTAGAAAGGCATCAAATTTAGATGCAATTGAACCAGAACCTTCAGTTTCAATATCACCTAAAGATATAATTAAAAATAATATGAAAGCTGGTGATAAAATAAAGGTCACAACTAGAAGAGGCTCAATAGATATTAGAGTAAGGCAAGACAGGGCAATTCCTGACGGGGTCATATTTATTCCATTTTGTTATAATGAGTCTGCCGCTAATCTTTTAACTAATCCAGCTTTAGATCCATATGGGAAAATACCTGAATTTAAATATTGTGCAGCAAAAATTGAGAAGTTATAAATATTCTATGATAAAAAAAACTTTAATAATTTTATTTCTTGTATTTAGTCCAATCACAGCTTGCTCTACCTTAAGTGAAATTAATGAAAGAGTAAAAGGTGATGGAGTTCCCTATATTCCTGGAATTTAACTTATAAAATTCTTGTCGATTTTATAATTTAATATAAATGCAATTCTAGTGCCGCGTTAGCTCATTTGGTAGAGCAGTTGATTTGTAATCATCAGGTAGTCAGTTCGATTCCGACACGCGGCACCACCTAATAATATTTAAGTTGAGTAAAACTGATATAAAGCAATCGATGTTGCATTAGAAACATTTAAACTATCAATTTCAAATTTTATATTATTTTTCATATTTATCTGCATTATTTCATCACATTCCTTTTTTACTAAATCTCTAATACCTTTTCCTTCAGAGCCAAAAACTAATACTGATTTTTGTGAAAATTTTAATTTTGAATTATTAATTTTTGAACTGTCAAAGCCATAAATCCAATATTTATTTTTTTTTAAAAAAGAAATAGCTCTTCTTATATTTGTAACTCTAATATAATTTACAATTTCTGCAGCACCGGATGCTGATTTATAAAGTGATGAAGTCAGTTCTGGTGAATTATCTTTGCCAACTATAATTCCTGCACAATCAAATAATGCGCATGATCTCATTATTGAGCCAATATTTTGAGGGTCAGTTACTTGATCTAAAATTAATATTACTGATTTTGATTTTTTACTTTCTAATTTTACAAATTCTTCTAAACCTGGCCTTGCAAAATCTTTTGTTTTTAGAACTAATCCCTGTGTTGTGTTCTCATTTCCAAATCTTCTTGTAAATTCATTTTGAGGTAGAATAGTAATTTTTTGTATTTTAGATTCATAATTTTTGGAAAAATTTACCTGATTTTTACTAATTATTAGCTCAATATGCTGTCTTTTATCATTTTGAAGAGCTGCTTTAACAGAATGTTGACCAAAAATTGTATGAATTCCTTGATTTTTATTAGATTTATTGTTTCTAAACTTAGTCATCATTTAATATCACAGATTTGTCTAATTAATACAATCTAGATATGTACAAAATAGCATTTTTTGTCTAAAAGGCCGTTGCTTTTACGAGTATACGTATTTTGCAAAGGTGAAGTTGCTGTTTTAGATTGACATATATACTAATTTATTAGTATTGGCCAATTTCTTCAAACGGAGGGGTGGTCGAGTGGTTAAAGGCAGCGGACTGTAAATCCGCCCGCGTGAGCGTACGTAGGTTCGAATCCTACCCCCTCCACCATTATGGAGGTAAAAGGATTAAAGCATTAAAGTGAGTGTGTGAAGCAGTCAGTTTAGTAGCGGGTGTAGCTTAGTGGTAAAGCTCCAGCCTTCCAAGCTGGCTACGAGGGTTCGATTCCCTTCACCCGCTCCATAACAAAATATTATTGGGGTAATAAAATGGCTAAAGCAAAATTCGAAAGAAACAAACCGCATTGTAACATAGGTACCGTTGGTCATGTTGACCATGGTAAAACAACATTAACTGCAGCTATAACAAAAATATTAGCAGAGACAGGTGGAGCAGAATTTACAGATTATGCAAATATTGATAAAGCACCTGAAGAAAGAGAACGTGGTATTACAATATCTACTGCACACGTTGAATATGAAACTGAAGCAAGACATTATGCTCACGTAGATTGTCCTGGACACGCAGATTATGTTAAGAACATGATCACTGGTGCAGCTCAAATGGATGGTGGTATCTTAGTTGTTAATGCAGCTGACGGACCAATGCCTCAAACAAGAGAACACATACTTTTAGCTAGACAGGTAGGTGTACCTGCTCTTGTTGTATACATGAACAAAGTTGATCAAGTAGATGACAAAGAGTTAATTGATCTAGTTGAAATGGAAATTAGAGAACTTCTTACTTCATATGAATTCCCAGGTGATACTATCCCAATCATTAAGGGTTCAGCTTTAGCAGCTCTTGAAGGAAGAGATGATGAAATTGGAAAAAATTCAATCATGGAATTAATGAAAGCAGTTGATGAACATATACCACAACCTAGCCGACCTGTAGATCAGCCTTTCTTGATGCCGGTTGAGGATGTATTTTCAATTTCTGGTAGAGGTACAGTTGTAACTGGAAGAATTGAACAAGGTCAAGTTAAAGTTGGAGAGGAAATCGAGATCCTAGGAATAAGAGAGCCTCAAAAAACTACTTGTACTGGAGTTGAGATGTTTAGAAAACTTCTGGATTCTGGTGAAGCCGGAGACAATGTTGGTGTTCTTCTTCGTGGAACAAAAAGAGAAGAAGTTGAACGTGGTCAAGTATTAGCAAAACCAGGTTCAATAAAACCACATACAAAATTTAAAGCAGAAGCATATGTATTAAAAAAAGAGGAAGGTGGAAGACATACGCCATTCTTTTCTAATTACAGACCTCAATTCTACTTTAGAACGACTGACGTAACTGGAACAATTAAATTACCGGAAGGAACCGAAATGGTAATGCCTGGTGATAATATTGCTATGGAAGTTACTCTATTGTCTCCAATTGCAATGGATAAAGGTTTAAAATTTGCAATTAGAGAGGGTGGTAGAACAGTTGGTGCTGGAGTTGTTGCTGAAATTATTGAATAGTTTTAGAGACTGCTTTACCAGTTAGTCAACACTTGTTAGGAGTGTAGCTCAACTGGTAGAGCACCGGTCTCCAAAACCGGGGGCTGCGGGTTCAAGTCCTGCCACTCCTGCCAAAACAAAAGTAAATTATGAATATTGAAAAGAAAAAAAACTCACCAGCTCTCTTTGTAAGACAGGTACGACAAGAGCTTCAAAAAGTTACTTGGCCACAAAGAAGAGATACTTTTATTTCCTCAGGTATTGTAATACTTTTAATAATATTGTTTTCGCTATTTTTCTTATTAACTGATCAAATTTGGTCATTTGTAATTAAGCAAATAATCAACTTTGGAACTGGATTTTAATCTTTATGAATAAAGCAAGATGGTACGTTTTACATGCATACTCTGGTTATGAAAAAAAAGTTGCTGATAGTATTATAGACCAAGCAGTAAAATTAGGTATTAAAGATCATATAGAAGATATTTCGGTCCCAACTCAAAACATTGTAGAAGTCAAAAGAGGAGTTAGAGTAAATACTGAAAGAAAAATTTTTCCGGGATATATTTTAATTAAAATGAACTTAAATGACGATACTTGGCATATTATAAAAACTACACCAAAATTAAGTGGTTTTTTAGGAAATAAAGGTAAACCAATTCCAATTAGCAATGAAGAAGCCAAACGAATATCTCAGCAAGTTGTTGATGGTGTTGAGAAATCAAGACCAGCAATTATGTACGACGTTGGCGAACAAGTTAAGGTTATTGATGGACCTTTTGCATCATTTAATGGTGAAATAGAACAAATAGATGAAGATAAAGCAAGATTAAGAGTGGCTGTTTCAATTTTTGGAAGATCAACACCTGTTGATTTAGAATATTCTCAGGTAGAAAAGGTATAAACTATGGCTAAAGAGATTTTAGGTTTAATTAAATTACAAATTCCTGCTGGAGGAGCTAACCCCTCACCCCCCGTTGGTCCTGCACTTGGCCAAAGAGGTCTGAACATAATGGATTTTTGTAAAGCATTTAATGATAAAACAAAAGATTTAGAAAAAGGTGCACCAATTCCAGTTATTATAACTGCATACAAAGATAGAAGTTTCGACTTTACTACAAAATTACCGCCAGTAAGTTTCTATCTTAAAAAAGCAGCAAAAATAAAAAAAGGAAACTCAACTCCTGGTAGATCATTAGTAGGCAAAGTCTCAATGCAAGATATTGAAAAAATTGCCAAAGAAAAAATGCAAGATTTAAATGCTATTGATCTAAATGGAGCAATGAACATGGTTAAAGGATCAGCTGTTTCAATGGGTATGGAGGTAGTGGGTTAATGAAAATAACAAAAAATAGAAAACAAATGTTAAATAATTTTGACGCTACTAAGATTTATGATCCACTAGAAGCTATTAAAATTTTAAAAGAAAAATCTTACGTAAAATTCAAAGAAACAATTGATATTTCAATTAACCTCGGAATTGACAGTAACAAAACTGATCAAAATATTAAAGGTGTTGTAAATCTTCCTAATGGAACAGGAAAAACTGTAAAGGTCGCAGTAATTGCAAATGAGGATAAACAAAAAGATGCAAAAAATAATGGTGCAGACTTAGTAGGAAGTGATGATTTGATTGAAACAATTTCTAAATCAAAATTAGAATTTGATGTTCTAATTGCAACTCCAGATATGATGCCTAAATTAGGTAAAGTAGCAAAAATACTTGGTCCAAAAGGATTAATGCCAAATCCAAAACTTGGCACCGTAACCAATGAAATTTCTCAATCAGTAAAAGACGCTAAATCAGGTCAAGTTAAATTCAAAAATGATAAATCTGGTATCGTTCACGCTGGTATTGGCAAACTAGATTTTAGCGAAGAAGATTTGTTAGAAAATATTAAAACATTTTATTCTTCAGTTAGTAAAAGCAAACCCGATGCTGTTAAGGGTTCTTTTATAAAAAAGGTTACCATAGCTTCAACTATGGGAGTTGGATTAAATATTAACCAAGCTAGCTTGCGTTAGTTAATCCAAAAGATGATCTTTGATCATCACCTGTCAAAGACTGCAGGAGCTTTTAGCTTAATTTCCTGCATAGACTGAAGCGAGTCATTGATTTGCTTCTTGACAGGCTTAAAGTTAGTTTGGTGGGCAAACTAATTTTAGCTAATATTGGATCTTTTAGATCCAATTAAAACCGAGGTTGACGTGAAACGTTCTGAAAAAAAAGATTTTGTCAATAATCTTAAAGAAGACTTTTCAAATGCTTCTTCTGTAATTGTGGCTGAATATTCTGGCCTAACAGTTAATGAAACAGAGCAACTCAGAAAAGAAATGAGAGATAATGGAGCAAAATTTAAAGTAACTAAGAACAGACTCACTAAACTTGCTATATCTGAAACTCAATTTAAAGATATTTCAGAGCTTTTCAAAGGTCCAACAGCGATTGCTTACTCTGATGATGCAGTAGCACCAGCAAAGGTTGCAGTTAGTTTTGAGAAAAAATTTGAAAACTTTAAAATTATTGGCGGAGGTTATAATGGAGAGAAAATTGATAAAGAAAAAATTGATTTTCTTGCAAAATTACCTTCTTTAGATGAGTTAAGAGGAAAAATAATAGGATTAATTTCTGCACCTGCTCAAAAGATAGCTTCAATTACAGCTGAACCTGGAGCACAAATTGCAAGATTAATTAGTTCTAACAGTAGCAATAAACAAGAGTCGAACTAGGTAATAAGGAGAAATAAATGGCTGATTTGAATAAAATTGTAGAAGATCTTTCTTCCCTAACAGTTCTTGAGGCAGCTGAATTAAGTAAATTGCTTGAAGAAAAATGGGGAGTATCCGCCGCTGCACCAGTAGCGGTTGCTGCTGCACCAGCTGCTGGTGGAGGAGAAGCGGCTGCAGAAGAGAAAACAGAATTTGATATAGAACTATCTGAATCTGGTTCAAACAAAATTGCAGTTATTAAAGAAGTTAGAACTATAACTGGTCTTGGCTTAAAAGAGGCAAAAGATTTAGTTGAGGGTGCTCCAAAACCTCTAAAACAAGGTGTAAAAAAAGAAGAAGCAGAAGCAATGAAAAAATCACTTGAAGCTGCTGGAGCTAAAGTAGAATTAAAATAAATATTAAATAGGCCTTTTAGGCCTATTTATTTATAAAAGGGAATTTGATGAGTTTGAGTCATATTAATTTAAAAAAAATAAGAAAATCTTTTGGTAAAATACCTCTTGTAACGACTTTACCTAATTTAGTTGAAGTTCAAAAACGGTCATTCGATAGTTTTCTTCAGCTGAACGTTGATTCCGAAAAACTTAAAGACATAGGACTTCATGCGGTTTTCAAATCTGTTTTTCCAATTAATGATTACACAGAACGAGCTACAGTAGATTATGTTAGTTACAATCTTGGTGTTCCTAAATATGACGTTGAGGAGTGTACTCAAAGAGGAATGACGTATGGAACTCCGTTATTAGTTAATTTTAGATTAATAATATGGGATGTTGATGAGATAGCGGGCACTAAATCTGTTAGAGATATAAAAGAGCAAGAAGTTTATATGGGTGATATTCCATTAATGACAAAAAATGCTACTTTTGTTGTAAATGGCACAGAGAGGGTTGTTGTGAGCCAGATGCATAGATCTCCAGGTGTTTTCTTTGATCACGATTATGGTAAAACACATACAAGTGGAAAATATCTATTTAACTCAAGAATTATACCTTACAGAGGTTCATGGTTAGATTTTGAACATGATGCAAAAAATAATATTCATGCAAGAATAGATAGAAAAAGAAAGTTTCCAGTTACAACACTTCTTAAATGTTTATTAAGTGAAAATTCTCAAAACTATATTAATGAATGTGAAAAATCAAAAATAGAGCCAGATCCAAAAAAAATTTTAGGTATGACAAATGAAGAGATATTAAGTACTTTCTATGAGAGTATCATATTTAAAAAATGTCAATATGGATGGCAGTTTAAAGAAAATCTTTCTTTTTATAAAGCCAAAATATTAAACTTTGATTTAATGGACGCAAAAAATGGAAAAATTCTTTTAATGAAAGGTTCAAAAGTTAATCAAAAATCTATTAATGAAATAAAGAAAAAAAATATTTCACAACTGGCAATATCTAATGATTCACTTCTTGGGCATTATCTGTCATCAGATGTAATCAATGAAAAAACTGGAAAGATATACTTTGAAGCAGGTTATGAAATAGACGATGTTTTTATTGACTTTATTGAAACTAATCAACTTTCAAAAATAGATATTCTCAAAGTTGATAATATCGAAATCGGATCTTTTATAAGAAATTCATTGCAACTTGACAAAGCTAGATCCAGAGAAGAAGCTCTTTTTGAAGTATTTAAAATATTAAGGCCAGGTGAACCACCAACCATTGAAACAGCGGAAAATTTGTTTAACAATTTATTTTTTAACTCCGACAGATACGATCTTTCATCTGTAGGTAGATTAAAAATTAATGCAAAGTTTAAAAAAGAAACTTCTATTGATCAAAGAATACTTGATAAATCTGATATTCTTGATGTTGTTATGCACATGCACAATTTAATCGATGGCAAAGGTGAGATTGATGACATAGATCATTTAGCTAATAGAAGGGTTAGATCAGTTGGGGAACTGCTTGAAAATCAATATCGAGTAGGGCTTCTTAAAATGGATAGAGCTATTAAAGAAAGATTAAGTTCCTTAGAAGTAGATAACATAATGCCACAAGATGTCGTGAATGCAAAACCGGTTGTTGCTTCAGTCAAAGAATTTTTTGGTCTAAGTCAGCTTAGTCAATTTATGGATCAAACAAATCCATTAAGTGAAATTACTCATAAAAGAAGAGTTTCTGCACTTGGACCAGGTGGATTAAACAGAGAAAGAGCTGGTTTTGAAGTTAGAGATGTACATCAAACTCACTATGGAAGAATTTGCCCAATAGAAACTCCTGAAGGAGCAAATATTGGTCTTATAAATAGCTTAGCTTCTTACTCAAGGATAAATAAATTTGGGTTTATTGAAACTCCTTACAGAATTGTCAATAATGGTAAAGTTACTAATGATGTTATATATCTAAGTGCTATCGATGAAGAAGACTTTGTAATTGCACAAGCTAACGCTGATATAGATGAAAAGGGTAAATTCAAAAATGATATTATAAGCTCTAGAAAAAATGGTGAATTTATTAATGCAAATGTAGAAGCTATAGATTTGATGGATGTATCACCACAGCAATTAGTATCTGTTGCCTCCTCACTAATTCCCTTTTTAGAAAATGATGATGCAAACAGAGCTCTTATGGGTTCAAATATGATGAGACAAGCAGTACCACTAATTAAACCTAAAGCACCGCTTGTTGGAACAGGTATGGAATATACTGTAGCAAACGATAGTGGATCAACAGTGATTGCTAAAAGAGAGGGAGTAGTTGATCAGTTAGATGCAAATAGGATAGTAATAAGAGTTACTGATAAAAACGATAAGTCTCTTAATAAGATTGATATATATAATTTGTTTAAATTTCAAAGATCAAATCAAAACACCTGTATTAGCCAAAGACCATTAGTTAATGTTGGAGACAAAGTCTTAAAAAATCAGGTAATAGCAGATGGACCTGCAACAGATATTGGTGAACTAGCCCTAGGTAGGAATGTTTTAGCTGCTTTCATGCCTTGGAATGGTTACAACTTTGAGGATTCAATTTTGATATCCGAAAAAGTAGTACAGGATGATGTGTTTACTTCAATTCATGTTGAAGAGTTTGAAGTCATGTCAAGGGATACTAAACTTGGACCAGAAGAAATCACAAGAGATATTCCAAATGCAAGTGAAGAAATGCTTATTAATCTAGATGAAACTGGAATTGTTTATATAGGGGCTGAAGTTTCTTCAGGTGATATTCTTGTAGGTAAGGTAACTCCTAAAGGCGAAACCCCTATGACTCCAGAGGAAAAATTATTAAGAGCAATATTTGGAGAAAAAGCTGCGGATGTTAAAGATACTAGTTTAAGAGTACCTCCAGGAGTAAAAGGAACTATAGTTGAAATTAGGGTATTCTCTAGAAGAGGTATAGAAAAAGATGAAAGAGCGATAAGTATTGAAAATAATCAAATAGAGATAATTGCCAGGGACAGAGATGATGAATTAATAATCTTAGAAAAAAGTTTTGGTAATCATCTTCGTGAACTTTTGACAGGAAAAAAATATATATCAGGCAATGAAAAATTAACTAAAAATTCTAAAATTATCTACGATGAAATTGAGCATTTTACACTCAACGAATTATTGAAAATAAATGTTGAAGAAGAAAAAACAACATTAGAAATTGAGTCCCTTGTAAAAAATTATGAAAATCAACTTGGAAATATAAACCAGAAATTTGAAAATAAAATTGATAAAATTCAAAGTGGTGACGAGTTACTTCCTGGCGTTCTTAAATTGATTAAGGTATTCATTGCCGTCAAAAGAAAGCTTCAGCCTGGAGACAAAATGGCTGGAAGACATGGAAACAAGGGAGTTATATCTAAAATATGTCCAGTTGAGGACATGCCTTATCTTGAAGATGGAACTCCTGTTGATATTGTTTTGAATCCTCTTGGTGTACCAAGCAGAATGAATATTGGACAAATATTAGAAACTCATCTTGGGTGGGCATCTGCTTCTTTAGGAAGACAAGTTAATGATATGATTGAAAAAATTCAAAATGAAGGGCAAACTAATGATCTCAAAGATAAGCTTCTTGATATATATGATAGTGATACTCATCAAAAAATTATTAAAAAGATGGGAGACGATCAAATTTTAGAGCTAGCTAATAATCTAAAAGATGGCATTCCTTTTTCAACACCTGTATTTGATGGTGCGAAAGAAAAAGATATCTCAAATCTTTTAGAAAAATCTGGAGTTTCTGTTACAGGACAAGAAACGCTTTATGATGGTATAACAGGTAAAAAATTTGAAAGACCAGTAACAGTAGGTTTTATGTATATGCTTAAACTTCATCATTTAGTTGATGAAAAAATACATGCAAGATCAATTGGTCCTTATAGTTTAGTTACACAACAACCTTTAGGTGGAAAAGCCCAATTTGGAGGTCAAAGATTTGGTGAAATGGAAGTGTGGGCACTTGAGGCGTATGGAGCTGCCTATACTTTACAGGAAATTTTGACAATTAAATCAGATGATGTTGCTGGAAGAACTAAAGTATACGAATCAATAGTTAAAGGAGATAATAATTTTGAATCTGGTACTCCAGAATCCTTCAATGTAATGGTTAAAGAACTTAGATCGCTAGGATTAAATTTGGATTTCAAAGAAACTTCAAATGAAAATAATTTATCAAACTTAATAGGTAGCAATGAATAAAGAACTTACAAACATATTTAATCAAAATTTAGGTGTCCAAAACTTCAATAGCCTTAAAATTTCTATTGCTAGCCCCGATGACATAAGATCATGGTCTTTTGGAGAGATTAAAAAACCAGAAACAATAAATTATAGAACTTTTAAGCCAGAAAAGGATGGATTATTTTGCTCAAGAATTTTTGGACCAGTGAAAGACTATGAGTGTCTTTGTGGTAAATATAAAAGAATGAAATTCAGAGGAATTATCTGTGAAAAATGTGGTGTAGAAGTAACATTATCTAAAGTTAGAAGAGATCGTATGGGCCATATAGAATTAGCAGCACCAGTATCTCACATTTGGTTCATGAAATCTTTACCAAGTAGAATAGCAACACTACTTGATATGACAATTAAAAATTTAGAAAAAGTTTTATATTTTGAACAATTTATTGTTGTAGAGCCTGGATTAACAGATTTAAAAAAAGGTGAAATTATTTCTGAAGAACAGTACATAGAATATCAAGATGAATATGGAGAAGACTCTTTTAGCGCAGCAATAGGAGCAGAGGCTATAGAGCAAATGTTACTTAATATAGATTTACAATCAGATTATGATCAACTCAAAATTGATTTATCTGAAACTAAATCTGAATTAAAAAAAACAAAGATAACTAAAAGACTTAAACTAATCGAATCATTTATTACTTCAAAAAACAAACCAGAATGGATGATTTTAAGAGTTCTTCCTGTCATACCTCCAGAATTAAGGCCATTAGTTCCATTAGATGGTGGTAGGTTTGCAACTAGTGATCTTAATGATCTCTATAGAAGAGTAATAAATAGAAATAATAGGCTTAAAAGATTAATTGATCTTAGAGCACCTGACATTATCATTAGGAACGAAAAAAGAATGCTTCAGGAATCAGTTGATGCGCTCTTCGACAATGGTAGGAGAGGTAGGGTTATAACTTCCACAAACAAAAGACCATTAAAATCTCTTTCAGATATGTTAAAAGGTAAACAGGGTAGGTTTAGACAAAATCTTCTTGGCAAAAGAGTTGACTACTCTGGAAGATCAGTAATAGTTGTTGGACCAAATTTGAAATTACATCAGTGTGGTATTCCCAAAAAAATGGCTCTAGAGCTTTTTAAACCTTTTATTTTTCATAAATTAGATATTTATGGTTGGGCAAATACAATAAAAGCAGCAAAAAAACTTGTAGAAAATGAAGATCCAAGAGTGTGGGATATTTTAGAGGAGGTTATAAGAGAACACCCAGTACTTTTAAATAGAGCTCCTACTTTACACAGACTAGGTATACAAGCTTTTGAACCAACTTTAATTGAGGGTAAATCAATACAGTTGCATCCATTGGTATGTACAGCTTTTAATGCAGACTTTGATGGAGATCAAATGGCAGTTCATGTACCACTTAGCTTAGAAGCACAACTTGAGGCTCGAGTATTAATGATGAGTACAAATAATATTTTATCTCCATCTAGCGGAAAGCCTATAATTGTTCCTTCCCAAGATATTGTACTCGGTATTTATTATCTTTCAATTCTAAGAGAACAACAAAAAGGTGAGGGTAGATACTTCTTAGATTTAAATGAAATCTTAAAAGCTCTAGAAAATGAAGATATTACCTTACATACAAAGATTTTTTCAAAATACTTAGATTTTAATAATAATCTAGTTAAGGTCGAAACTACCCCTGGAAGAATGATTTTGGGCAATGTTTTACCAAAAAATAAAAATATTAATTTTGATTTAGTAAATAAAATTTTAACAAAAAAAGAAGTTAGTAACATTATTGATACAGTCTATAGATTTTGTGGTCAGAAAGAAACTGTTCTATTTGCAGACGCTTTAATGCAAATTGGTTTTAAATACGCAGCTCTTGCAGGTATATCCTTTGGAAAAGATGATCTTATTATTCCAATTGAAAAAGAACAACTGCTCGATGACACACAGGCCAAAGTACAAGAGTATGAAAGTCAGTATCAAGATGGTTTAATAACTCAAGGTGAAAAGTATAACAAAGTAGTTGACGCTTGGTCAGAGTGTACGAATAAAGTAGCCGATAAGATGTTAGATGTAATTTCCAAACCAACAGGTGATGAACCTATAAATTCTGTTTATATGATGGCACACTCAGGAGCAAGAGGCTCAGCTGCACAGTTAAAACAGCTTTCAGGCATGCGTGGTTTAATGGCTAAACCTTCTGGAGAAATAATTGAAAATCCAATAAAATCTAATTTTAAAGAAGGATTGTCAGTTTTAGAATACTTTACTTCAACACACGGAGCAAGAAAAGGCTTAGCTGATACTGCTCTTAAGACAGCTAGTAGTGGGTATTTAACAAGAAGATTAGTAGATGTAGCTCAAGACGCAGTTATTAGAGAGGAAGATTGTGGTACATTAAACGGCGTTTTAGTTGAAGAAATTATAGAGTCTGGAAATATAACATCGCCATTGACCGAGAGAGTTTTAGGTAGAACACCAGTAGATGATATTATTGATAATCAAAATAACATAATTGTTCAGAAAGGTGAAATAATTTCAGAGCAGCATTTAGAAAGCATATCAAATTCTGGAATAAGAGCACTTAAAATCAGGTCAGTTTTAACTTGTGATACTGAAGATGGAATCTGTGCAAAGTGTTATGGAAGAGATTTGGCAAGAGGTACCAAAGTAAATATTGGTGAAGCTGTTGGAATAATTGCTGCACAATCTATAGGTGAGCCTGGCACTCAACTAACTATGAGAACTTTCCATATTGGGGGAGCTGCAAGTTCATCTGTCGAGCAATCAAATGCTATAAGTCCTATAGATGGAACAATTGAATTTGAAAATATTAGAATTATTGAAGACAAATTAAAAAACAAAATTGTATTTAGCAGAAACGCAAAAGTTAGAGTAATTAATAATGATAAGGTTGAATTT
>CABYHW010000012.1 GCA_902518705.1 uncultured Alphaproteobacteria bacterium
TAAAAATAGTTAATTCAAATTGATAATTTCTTTCTGATACTGTTATAAATGCATATTTTTTTCCATCTTTATTTGATCTTTCTTTAATATCTAAAATAGCGCCACAAACTTTTATAACATTTGAAGTAAAATTTTCAGAATATTTTTTAAAAGACATAATATTCTCTAATTCAAAAAATTTTTTTGGGTAATGATTTAATGGGTGATCAGAAAAATAAAATCCGATAACCTCTAATTCGTTAGATAAAATTTCTGCATTATTCCATTTTTCATAATTTTGATTAAATAGATTTTTATCTTCAAAAGAAATCTCATTTTCTTCAAAGAGCATGTCTTGATTAATATTTTTTTCTCCTCCAAATAGTTCAACAAATTTTGATACATTATTAAATAATTTCGATCTGTTGGCTTCAATACTATCAAAAGCTCCAGCCTGAATGAGTTTTTCGAGCTGTCTTTTGTTTATAACCTCCTTCGAAACTCTATTCATAAAATCTATTATACTTTTAAATTTGCCATTTTTTTTTCTTTCATCAACCATATTAGAAATTGATTTTAAACCGACACCTTTAATTGCTGCCAATCCAAATCTTATTGATTTTAAGTTGTCATTTATTTCAATTGAAAATAAAGGATCAGAAAAATTTACATCTGGTTTTAAGAAATTAATATTTAATCTTTCTATTTCTTGTTTAAGTAAAATAATTTTTTCTGTTCTATCTATAGAATAGTTTAAAGTTGCCGTAATAAATTCATGAGGAAAATTTGCTTTTAAATAAGCAGTTTGATAAGATATTAAAGCATATGCTGCTGCATGACTTTTATTAAATCCATATCCTGCAAATTTATCAACTAAATCAAAAATTTTTGCAGCTTCTTTTTTATCAATATTATTTTGAACAGCACCTTCTATAAATCTTGATTTTTGCATATCCATTTCTTTTTGAATTTTTTTTCCCATTGCTCTTCTTAGTAGGTCTGCTTCACCTAAAGAATAATTTGATAAAACTTGTGCTATCTGCATTACTTGTTCTTGATAAACTATAATTCCATAAGTTTCTTTTAAGACATCTTCTAACATAGAATGAAGGTATTTGATTTCTTCACGTCCATGTTTTCTGTTACAAAAAGAAGGAATATTATCCATTGGCCCAGGTCTAAACAAAGCAACTACAGCAATTATTTCTTCAAATCTATCAGGTTGCAATTGGCGAAGCACGCTGCCCATACCATTACTTTCTAATTGGAATATTCCTACAGTATCCCCCTTACTTAACTGATCATAGGTCTTTGTATCATTAAGAGATATGTTATTTATTAAAAAATCTTTATTTTCTCTAACTATTAATTTTATGCAATCATCGATAATGGATAATGTAGTTAAACCAAGAAAATCAAATTTTATTAAACCTGCATCTTCAACATATTTCATTGAAAATTGTGTAGCATTCGTATTAGTATTTTGATCTTTGTATAGCGGAACTACTTTAGATAACTTTTCATGACCAATTACAACTCCGGCAGCATGGGTTGAAGCATGTCTATGAGTTCCTTCAATTTTCAGACTTATGTCAATAATATTTGAAATTCTTTCATCACTGCTTATTCTTTCTTGTAAAGTTCTTTCAGATTTAATTGACTCACTTAAAGTAAGAGGATTTGATGGATTAAAAGGTATTAGCTTAGCGAAAGAGTCAACTTCTCCATAAGGAACTTCCAAAACTCTACCAATGTCTCTTACAGCAGCTCTTGATGCCAGAGTACCAAATGTAATTATATGAGCAACGCATTCACTTCCATATTTATTATTCACGTATTCAATAACTTCATCTCTTCTAGTTTGACAAAAATCTATATCAAAATCTGGCATAGAAACTCTTTCTGGATTTAAGAATCTTTCAAATAATAAATCATACTCTAATGGGTCTAAATCTGTTATTCCTAAGCACCAAGCTACTAAACTCCCAGCACCTGATCCTCTTCCAGGGCCAACAGGGATTAGTTGCTCTTTTGCCCAATTAACAAAATCTGCTACTATTAAAAAGTATCCTGCGAAACCCATTCTAATAATTATTTCATTTTCATATTTCAATCTATCGCTGTATATTTGTATATTCTTAATATTCTTTTCTTTTATTTTTTTTTCAAGTCCAAGCCTTGAGGTTTTTAGTAGAAAATCTTCTGCTGATAAATTTAAATCATTTTTAAATTCAGGTAATTGTGGTTTTGTTGATTCAGGAAAATAATTACAAGATAAAGAAATATTTAAATTATTTTGTATTATCTCAGGAATATCTTCAAAATTTGAATACATCTCTTCATTTGATTTAAAATAAATATTTTCATTTGAAGTATTTCTTTGAGAATTATTAATGGTAGATTTTTGAGCAATACATAGTAGTGCATCGTGAGCTGAATAATCGTCTTTATTTGCGTACTTAATATTATTTGAGCCAATAAGGGGTATGTCAAATTCTTTTGATAAATTAATAAATTCTTTTTCAAAAATATCTATGTTTTGATCATTTATTCTTTGAATTTCAAAAAGAAAATTTTGTTTAAAAACTTTTTTAAAATTAACTATTAATTCAATAATATCTCTTTTTCTATTTTCTTTGCTTAATAAAAGTAAAGGATTAAATTCACCACCTATATAACAGAATAAACCTTCAGAAAATTTTTCTAATTGCGAAAAGTGTAT
Source organism: uncultured Alphaproteobacteria bacterium (assembly GCA_902518705.1). Lineage (GTDB taxonomy): Bacteria > Pseudomonadota > Alphaproteobacteria > HIMB59 > CACPNW01. The sequence continues at coordinate 2,702 of CABYHW010000012.1, forward strand.
ACCAATATTATTTCCTTCATTAAGATGAGAAAGTGAGCTTAATTCTAATAGATTTCTATACCCAATTTCATTTTTGACTAAAAATGTAATTTGGGAAATTTGATTATTTATAATAATATCTAGTAAATTTATTGAAGTTCCTATTATAGGTTGAATGTTATTGTTTACACATTCCTTAGAAAATTCAAATACTCCAAACATATTATTATTATCTGTAATGGCAATTGCAGGCATATTATTTTTTTTAGCAAGTTTCACTAAATTAGTAATTTTTAGAGTACTTTCAGAGAGAGAATATGAAGAAAAAGATCGTAAATGAATAAAAGGGTTATTCATTTGTCAAATGTATTCTCTTATTTTTAAAATAATAAATTTCATCAGCTAATAAAGAATAAGTTTTGTTATGAGTAACATATACTAAAGTTTTATTATTTTGTTCGATATAATTTATAAAAAATTTAAAAATATTGTTAGCAGTATTTTCATCAAGATTGCCAGTCATCTCATCAGCTAAAATTAAATCTGGATCATTTACCAAAGATCTGGCAATAGCAACTCTTTGCTGTTCTCCTCCTGATAATTTAAAAGGTTTATATTTTATTCTTTCATCTAAACCGAATTCTACAAGTAGTTTTTTAGAAATTTCATAACTTTTCTTTTCATTTTTATTAATTAATAATGGTAGCATAACATTTTCGATCACAGTGAGTTCAGGAATCAGGTGAAAAAATTGATGAATAAAACCAATGGATAATCCTCTAATTTTATTTGTTTCATCTTTAGAGCACAAAGAAATATCTTTATTCTTAAAATAAAAGTTTCCATCATATTCTGAGTCAAGTAAACCAATAATATTGAGAAAAGTTGTTTTACCTGAACCTGAAGGCCCAACAATTGAAACTTTAGTGTTTTGCTTTAATTTAAAATTTAGATTTTTAATTATCTCAATTTTTGAATTATTTTCATTTGTATAATTTTTACAAAGATTGGTTATCTCTAATAAATATTTATTATTCACTTCTTAAACTTTTAACAGGGTCTATTCTAGCTGAACTTAAAGCTGGAAAAATAGTTGATATAATTGATATGATTATTGCTACACCAAGTACGTAAACTACCTCATTTACACTAATTTTAGAAGGTAAAGATGATAAATAATAAACTTCTTCAGAAAACAGTTTTGTTCCAAGTAAATATTCTAAAAAACTTTGAATTGATTTAATATTTATTGTGAAAAGAATTCCAATTATTAATCCTATTAAAGATCCTATTAAACCAATTGAGATTCCAATAGAAAAAAATATTTTTATAATACTTTTATTACTCATTCCAATAGTCTTCAAAATTCCAATATCTTTGTTTTTTTCTTTTACAAATATAATTAATCCTGAAATTATATTTAATGATGCAACTAAGATAATTAAAGAAAGAATAATAAACATAACATTCTTTTCCACCTTAAGTGCATTTATTAAAGTTTTGTTTTGATCTTTCCAAGAAATTGAATAAAAATTTAATAAAAGATTAGATGTTTCTAATTCTACTTTATTTTTAAATAATTCTATTTCATTAGGAGATGATGTAAAAAATTCAATTTTGTTATATATATCTTCATCATATAAGAGTAATTTTCTAACAAGTTCTGAAGATAAAAAAATTAAATTTGAATCATATTCATATAAACCTAAATCAAATACACCTACTACCTCCAATGTTTTAAATCTTGGAATATTTCCTAATATTGTTTTATCAGTCTTTGGAATTGCAATTTTAACTTTATCTCCCACGCGTAAATTCATTTCATTCGCTAAGGAGTCTCCAATTAATATTTCACTTTTTGGATTTTGAATTAATGCGCCCATATTAATTGAATTAAACAAATAATGATTTTTATCATATTCGTCATAACCTTTGATCATAACACCTTTTGAGTTATTTGATTTTATAATTAATCCATTTGTTTCAATAGTTTTGTAGTGTTGGTAAAAAAAAGAATTATCAATATTCAATATGAGTTCATCAGCTTGTTTATTTGTTATCTCATTATCAAAACTATAAATATTCAGGTGTGAATTAAGCCCAATTATTCTGTTAGTTAGATCAATTCTAAAACCATTCATAACAGACATTACTATAATAATTGCTGCTACTCCTAAACTAATACCTATTATTGAAAACCAAGCGAAAATAGACACATAGCCATCAGATTTCTTAGAGAATAAAAACCTAAAAATCAGTAATCGTTCTGATTTAGAAATCATCTATTTTTTTAATTTATTATTAATAAAATCAATTACACTACTAGATGAAATTTTTTCACTTTCATTATTTTGGCGATTTTTGATTTCTACTAAATTATCTTTTAAATCTCTTTTGCCAATAATAATTTGATATGGTGTCCCAATTAACTCGTTATCAGATAATTTTTTTCCTATACTGCAGATTCTATCATCTAAAATGACTTCAATATTATTTTTCATAAAATATTCATAATATTCTGATGATTTTATGGCACAATCTTGATCTTCTGGCATTAAATTAACTATGGAAACCTTAAATGGAGCAACCTCTAAAGGCCACCTAATTCCTTTGTCATCATGATAAGCTTCTATAATTGCACCCACAAGTCTTGAAACACCAATGCCATAAGACCCCATATGCACTGGAACATTTTTCCCACTTTTATCTTGAACAAATGCATTTAATTTCTCAGAATATTTTGTTCCAAAATAAAATATATGACCCACTTCAATGCCTTTAGAAATTTTTAAATCCTCATTTGAAATTGGGCAATTTTTTTCATCATGTTGATCATCAACTGCAGCATAAAATGACTGCAACTCATTTGGGTCTATAGTTTCAAGATTTAGTGTTTCTAATTTTTTATCATAATAAAGTGTACTTTCACCAGTCTTAGCTAGTATTTGAAATTCATGACTTAAGTTACCGCCAATTGGTCCTGTTTCCGCTCTTAAAGAAATCGGTGTTAAACCCATTCTTATAAAAGTTTTTATGTATGCTTTAAACATATTATCATAAGATTTTTTTGCTTCTTTTTCATTAAGATCAAATGAATAATTATCCTTCATTAAGAATTCTCTTCCTCGCATTACTCCAAACCTAGGCCTAACCTCATCTCGGAATTTCCATTGAATATGATAAAGATTTTTTGGAAGATCTTTGTAAGAATTTATATGTGATTGAAATATATCTGTAATTAATTCTTCATTTGTTGGGCCGTAAAGCATTTCCCTTCCACTTCTATCTGTAATCCTTAACATTTCTTTTCCATAATCATTGTATCTTCCTGATTTAATCCATAAATCAGAAGATTGAATCGTAGGCATCAGCAGTTCTACTGCTCCTGCATTATTTTGTTCCTCTCTAACAATCTGTTCAATTTTTTTTAATACAAGTAGACCTAGAGGTAACCACGAATAAATACCGGCACTAGATTGTTTAATCATGCCAGCTCTGATCATTAATTTATGTGAAATTATTTCAGCATCTGATGGCGCATCTTTAATAGTGGGAAGAAAAAAGTTAGAATATTTCATTTATTAAATATATTTGATAAATCAAATCCAAATAAAATCAAAAAAAATAAAATTAAAGCTGAGATTAATGAAGTTGCTATAAATTTTATTAGAAGATATGGCTTACTTGGAGCACTTTTTGCATGTCCAGATTCTACTTTTTGGGGTACTTTTATCTTAATCGGTAGGAGTATGAAAAATAAAATCCACCAAACAAGGATAAAAATTAGAACATGAGTAAATATTGCCATTAAGATCGTATTAAATGAACTTCAATTTCTGGTTTTTTTTGAATTGAATTTTTTATAATCTTTCTAAAACTACTTTTAACTAAGTCAGATACTATAAGATCTGATGATTTTTGATCTTTGTTAAGTTTTGTATAGTTTTCTATAAAAAGTATTTTAAAATCATTTTTAATATTTTCTTCATCTATTCCCGGCAATCCTTTTAAGGTAAGTAACATATTTTTATTAATTGAATAGTCATCATCATTTATAATTAAAGAAATTAAAACTAACCCCTCAAATGAATATTTCCTTCTATCTTTAATAAATGCAGATTCAGAGTCGTAAAGATTTTTACCCTCAACAATTAACTTTCCAGTTTCAAATTTTTCAACAATTTTAGGTTCACCTGGTGCAATTTTGAGACATTTTCCATTTTCTAAAATTTTAGTAAATGGCACTTGAGATGAGTAAGATAATTGTTTATGCGCCTCTAGATGCATGGGTTCTCCATGCACAGGAATAGATAAGTAAGGCTTTGTCCAATTATACATTTGTTTTATTTCATCTGCATAACCATGGCCTGAAACATGTACTAAGTCATCATCAGCAGTTACTATCTCAACTCTTTGTCTAATAAGTAAGTTCTTTAAATTATTTATTGATTTTTCATTACCAGGAATATCTCTAGAGCTAAAAATTACTACATCTTCAGGCTCTAAATGTAAATGTTGATGAGAATTATAAGCTATTCTGAAAAGCGCAGATCTTTTTTCACCCTGACTTCCAGTACAAATTATGACTAAATTTTCTCTTTGTATGTAAGAAGCTTCATCTTCACTAATAAAAATTTCATCATCTGCAACATAACCACATTTTCTTGCTACTTCGATATTTTTTTTCATACTCCTACCAACAAGAGCGACCTTTCTTTTATTTTTTTTTGCCGCTTGAATAATATTTTTCATTCTTGCAATATTTGAAGAAAAACAGGTAACAACAATTCTATTAGAAAATCTTGAAAATATACTTGTCAGTTCATCTCTAACATCACTTTCAGATTCTGACTTACCAGGCACATTTGCGTTAGTAGAGTCGCCTATTAAGGCAAGCAATCCATCATTTCCTAATTTTTCAAATTTTTCTTTTGAAAATGAGTCTCCTAAAGTAGGTGAATGATCTATTTTCCAATCAGCAGTATGAAGTAATGATCCATATTTTGTTTTAATTACTATTGCAGTTGGTTCGGGAATTGAGTGTGTAGTTGGAATAAAACTTATATCAAAATTATTGAGTATTAATTTCTTGTCTAGATTTATCTCTTTTAAAATAAATCCTTCTACTTTACTAAATTCTTTAAGTCTATTTTCGATAAGAAATTTTGCAAATTTACTTGCATATACAGGACATTTAATTTTATTTGCTAAGAACGCAACAGCTCCCGCATGATCTTCATGACCATGGCTGATAATAATCGCCTCGAGATTATCTTCTAAACTTTCAATATGATCTATTTTTGGTACCAATAAATCTACACCAGGAAACTTTTCATCTGCAAATGAAAGGCCTAAATCTATCATTATCCATTTTCCATCACATCCGTAAAGATAACAATTTGCACCTATTTCTCCAATACCCCCAAGAGATAAAAAGTGTAGTCCTTCATTAAAATCATTTAGTTGTAAATTATTATTCATAAAAATATTTATTACCGATTTCTTTTATTCCTTCTAAAGTCAAATGTTCCATATATATAGGTTTATAAATAATTTTATCCCTAAATATTTTACCTAGACCACCCGTAATATAGACTTTGGGCTTAAAGTTATTCTCCTTAATAATTTGCTTTAATATGCCATTAACTGCATACAAATAACCAAAATAGAAACCTGATTGAATAGAAGCTGATGTATTATTATTAATAATTTTATTTGATTTTGAGATTTTTGAAGTTTTTATTAATTCAGCATTTTTTAAAAGTGTCTCCATTGAAAGATTTATACCTGGAAAAATTAATCCACCTAAATATTGATTATATTTAATGACATCAAAAGTAGTAGCTGTACCAAAGTCGATAATTATACAGTCTTTAATTTTCTTACTATATACATAGGCATAGTTTGCTATTCGATCACTTCCAATTTGATTTAAATTATAATTAATACTATTTCTAAATGATATTTTTTTTGGGTTAATTACATAAAATTTGAATTTATTTTTTTGAAAAATATTTTTAAAGATAAAATTTAAAGAAGGTACAACAGAGGACAAAATACAAAATCTATCTTTAAGATTATTGATCAACTTTTTGTTAGATTTAAAAAATTTATTTATTTCTTTTTGTGTAATATTGATTTTTTTTTCTGTTTTTAATCTAATAATTTTAATTAATTTATTGTTTTTATAAAAACCTATAACTATATTCGTATTACCTGCATCTATAACAATCATTAAATTATTCTAGCATTATATATATTTTCAAAATTAATATTATTTTTTAAAGTGATTGAGCCATCTGGGTTGAGATTATGAAATATACCTTGTTTTACATTTTGTTCATCAATTTTTAAATTAATATTGCCTCCTAAATATAATAATCTACTTTTATATTCAGTCATAATTTTTTCGTGATTATTTAGCAGTTGTTTAAAATTGTTAAAATACTTTTCCATAATTTCATATACAAAATAAAAATTGTTAATATCTTTATTGTATTTATTAATATAAGTTGTGGGATAATTTTCAATTTTTGGAGAAGATACTATATTGACTCCAAAACCAGTATTTATATATTTATCACTTTTGATACTAAAAATTTCAGAAATTATTCCAGAAATTTTTTCCTTATTAATTAAAATGTCATTTGGCCATTTAATTTGAGTTTTAACATTACAAATATTTTCAATCACAGAACAGATCATATTAGTAATAAAAGCATTATTTAAAAAATGATTTTCTATTGGCAATATATTTTTAGATAAAATAGAAATATAGACATTATTTTTTGGACTTTCCCAAGTTGTTCCCCGTCTTCCAAATCCTTTTTTTTGTTCATTTGCCATCAAACATATATTTCTATTATTAATAAGTTTTTTAACCTCAGACATTGTAGAATCTATAGATTCAATAAAATGAAAATCAAAATTGTTTTTATCTAATAGATTTTTAATTTTATCTAATGACATTAATTAAATGCTCAAACTTGCAGATATATTAATCAATAAAGACGGGTAAAATATAAAACAAATAATTAAAAATAAACTTAAAGATAAAATAATTTTTGATTGAAAAGAAATTTGAAAATTAATTATTCCTTCACTTTTACTTTCATCAAAATACATTATCTTAATAATTCTTAAATAATAAAAAGCAGAAATTACACTAGCTAGGACGCCAAGAACTGAAAGTACATATAATTCATTTTCAATTGCAGCAATGAAAACATAAAACTTTCCAAAAAATCCTATAAATGGGGGGATGCCAGCCATAGATAGCATTATTATTGAAATAGAAAGACTAACGATTGGATTACTTTTACTTAACCCTTTTAAATCGCTTATTTTAAATAAATATTCATTTTTAACTTTTAACGAAAGTAAAATGGCAAAAATAGCAACATTCATTATCATGTATGAAAACATATAAATTGATGTTGCTTTAATTCCATCATCATTTGCGGCAACTAATGCGATTAAGATATAGCCTATATGTCCGATAGAACTATAAGCTAATAATCTTTTGATATTTGACTGTGCTATAGCCGCTATAGCTCCAAGAAACATTGAGGCTATTGATAAAAATAAAATTATTTGACTCCATTCTAAGTAGAAATTTTCAAATGGAACTAAGCAAAAACGATAAATTAAAGCTACTGCAGCAATCTTAGGAACAATAGCAAAAAAACCTGTAATTGAGTTTGGGGCTCCTTCATAAACATCGGGAGTCCACATATGGAAAGGTACGGCTGAAACCTTAAAAGCCAAGCCTACCATTACAAATACTAGCCCAAATATTAAACCTAAATTTAAATTATCATATTTTGATAAATAGAAACTTATATCATCAAAATTCATTGAACCAGTAAATCCATAAATTAAGGAGAAACCATACAAAAGTATACCAGACGATAATGCTCCTAAAATAAAGTATTTTACTCCTGACTCAGCTGATGAGATTGAATCTCTTTTTATTGCTGCAGCAACATATAGAGATAAACTTTGTAGTTCTATTGCTAGATACATGGACATAAGATTATTTGAAGCAATCATTAACATCATCCCAAGTGTAGAAAATAAAAATAAAACAGGAATTTCAAAATTTTTAAGCTTAATGCCTAAGAAATAATCTTTAGAAATGATGATACTAGCTATAGATCCTAATAGAGCTAAAATTTTAAAAAAATTTATAAAAGAAGAGTGGCTAAATAAACTTTTATAATTTGCAAAATTTGATTCATTATCATAGTAAACAAGCAAAATGGTTAATAATAAAACTAAAACTGCAAGATTGGAAGTTTGTCTAAATGCATTCTTTTTTAAAAAAAGCCCAAAAAGTAAGCAAACAAAAGAAGAGCATGCTAAAAAAATTTCGGGTATAAAAAAAATATTGTAAATATTATTTAGCATTGGCTATTTCATAGTTTGTTATAATTAGTTCAAGTGATAATCTCATAGGATCTAAAAATAGATTTGGGAATATACCTAGTAATATTACTGAAATTGCTAAAGGGATTAATATGATTTTCTCTCTTGTGTTTATATCTAAAATATCTGTAAGTTTATTATTAGTTATGGTGCCAAAAATAATTCTTTTATAAAGGTATAGCATGTAAACAGCGGATAATATTATTCCAAAAGCCGCGCCAATAACAACGTAACTTGAAAATTTAAATGCGCCAACAATAACTAAAAATTCTCCAATAAAACCACTAGTTCCAGGCAATCCAACTGATCCCAGCATAAAAATCATAAATACTGTTGCATAATGTGGCATTCTTTGAACTAATCCTCCGTAAAATTCAATTTCTCTAGTATGCATTCGATCATAAATAACACCAACACATAAAAATAAAGCTGCTGAAACTAGTCCATGACTAATCATTTGCATCATTGCTCCTTCTAAACCTTGTTGATTCACTAAGAAAATTCCAATTGTTACAATTCCCATATGAGCAACAGATGAATATGCAATTAGTTTTTTAATATCAGTTTGTGCTAGTGCTACCAAGGAAGTGTATACTATGGCAACTATACTCAATGTCATAATTAAAGGAATAAAAAACTCTGTTGCTTCTGGAAGCATACCTAAAGAGAAACGGATAAAACCATATCCACCCATTTTTAAAAGTATTCCGGCTAAAATAACAGATCCAGCTGTTGGAGCTTCAACATGGGCATCGGGCAACCATGTATGAAACGGCCACATAGGAATTTTAACTGCAAAGGAAGCAAAGAAGGCGAGCCATAGAAACAATTGAGTATTATAGGAAAAATAATTACCTTGTAAGAATTCAATACTCATTGAACTTGTATTTCTATACATCACAATAATAGCAATCAACATGAGTACTGACCCCAAAAGAGTGTAGAGAAAGAATTTAAAAGAAGCATAGATTCTTCTATTACCTCCCCATATACCTATGATTAGATACATTGGTATTAATACTGCTTCAAAAAAAATATAAAATAAAAGTATGTCTATAGAAGCAAACATTCCAATCATTACAGTCTCTAAAAATAAAAAAGAAAGCATGTATTCCTTGACTCTTTTTTTTATATTATTCCAACTAGCTAAAATACAAAGTGGGGTCAAAAATGTACTTAATAAAATCATAAAAAGTGAGATGCCGTCAACTCCAACATGATAGAAGAAATTAAAATCATCAAACCATCTAAATTTTTCTTCATATTGATAAGAAGGATTGGAATAATCAAATTGTAACCAGAGTATTAAACTTAAAATAAATGTTCCTAATGTTGCTAGTAAAGCAGCCCATTTAATATTAATTGATGTTATTTCATCTTCTTTAATAAAAAGAATAATTAAAGCACCAATTAAAGGTAAAAAAATTATTACCGATACTAATGGCCAGTCAATCATTTAGTAATATAAAAACCACGTTAAAATTATCACTAAGCCTCCAAGCATAGCAAAAGCATAATGAAACAAATACCCTGATTGAAACAAACTTACATAAGATGAAGATTTTGAAATAATCCAGGAGACCCCATTTGGTCCTAAACCATCAATAGTTTTTTCATCTCCTTTTTTCCAGAAAAAGTTTGCCAATTTGAAAAAAGTTAAAACAAATACTTTATGATATAGCTCATCCACATACCATTTATTTTTAGAAAGAGAATATAAAGGATCTAAATTATAGGCAAGATTTTTTGCCCTGTTTAAATTATTTGAATATATCAGCACACAGACAAGAATTCCAATTGCAACAGCCGATTTTGATATTAATGATTGCGTAAGAGGAAGATATTTATGAGAGCTTTCTGTTAATAATATTGCATTATCCCAAAATTCTTTTTTGTAATATCCAATAAAATAATCAGAAAAGAATATTCCAGAAAAAATAGAACCAATTGCAAGAATAAATAATGGAACTATCATTACTAAAGGAGATTCATGGGCGTGATCATATGTTTTATTATTTGATCTATTTTCACCATGAAATGTTAAGAATAATAATCTCCATGAATAAAAAGCAGTAAGTAAAGCAGTTAAAATACCTACTAAATATGCGAAGTATGCTATTCCATTTGAAGTATAGAAAGCATTTTCTAAAATACTTTCTTTTGAATAGTAACCAGATAGATATGGGAAACCAATAATTGCAAGAGATCCAATCCACATCATTGTAGCGGTAAAAGGTATTTTTTTGAAAAGCCCCCCCATTTTTCTCATATCTTGTTCATGATGCATTGCGTGAATAACAGAACCTGCAGAAAGAAATAGAAGAGCTTTAAAAAAGGCATGGGTTGTTAAGTGAAATATTGATGCATTATAAGCTCCTACACCTGCTGCAAAAAACATATATCCTAATTGACTGCATGTTGAATATGCAATGACTCTTTTAATATCATTTTGCGTTAAGGCTATAGAGGCAGCAAAAATAGCTGTGGCCGCACCAATAAAAGTAATGAATAAATTAGTAAATGTAGCAAATTCATAAAGAGGACTCATTCTTGCAACTAAGAATACACCAGCTGTTACCATTGTTGCAGCATGTATTAGTGCAGATACAGGAGTAGGCCCCTCCATAGCATCTGGCAACCAGGTGTGAAAACCTAATTGGGCAGATTTACCCATTGCGCCTATGAATAAAAGAAAACATAAAAAATCTAAAGTTGGAAAACTGAATGAAAGAAATTGAATTTGATGATCACTAAATTGATCCACTTGTAAAAATATACTGTCGAAACTTACCGTGCCAAAAATATAAAAAATTCCAGCAATTCCAATTGCGTATCCAAAATCTCCAACTCTGTTTACAACAAATGCTTTTATAGCAGCTTTATTTGCTGAATCTTTATGGTGCCAAAAACCAATTAATAAATATGAGGCTAGCCCAACACCTTCCCAACCAAAAAACATTTGCAGCAAGTTATTACTTGATACAAGAACAAGCATAAAAAAAGTAAATAAGCTTAGATAACCCATAAATCTTATTTTTGATGGATCTTCTTCCATATAGCCTATTGAATATAAATGAACACAAGCAGAAACAGTTGTAACCACAATGAACATCACAGCAGTTAAAGTGTCTAATCTAATTGACCAATCAACAATAAAGTTTCCAGAACTTATCCAGTTAAGGATAAAGATTATTTCAGTTTCTTTATTATAAATAAACTGAATGAATATTATCCAAGAAAATAAAGCACAAAGAAAAAGGATTGAAGTTGTTGATATTTGATAAACTCTATAATTAAACTGTTTACCTAGTAAAAAACAAAAAAGAAAACCAAGTAGAGGTAAAAATATAATTGAGGTTGACATCTACTATCCCTTAAGCTGATTAATTTTATTTACTTCTATTGATCCTAAATTTCTAAAAAATACTACAAGTATGGCGAGTCCAATTGCTGCTTCAGCTGCTGCAACAGTAAGTGTAAGCATTGCGAAGATTTGCCCTGAAATATCATTAATATACGCTGAGAAAGCAATAAAATTAATATTTACTGACAACAAGATGAGTTCTATAGACATTAGTATTATAATTAAATTTTTCTTATTTAAAAATATTCCTAAAACACCTAAGGTAAAAATAATTGCGCCAAGAAAAAGATAGTGTTCAAGAGTAATCATTAATTAAATTCCTTCGCCTATTTTTACTTTTTTCTTTTCTATAGCTGTTGATGCATCAACTGTATTTTGAGAATCTATATTTTGCCTTTTAACGCCACCTTTATCTCTTAATGTAAGTGTAATAGAGCCAATCATTGCGACTAATAAAATTATTCCACATATTTGAAATAAATAAAAATATTCAGTGTAGAGTATTTGCCCGATCATTTTTGTATTCTCCACTTCACTAACTATAGGTTGTAATGGTGTTTGGTTGTTGTAAATATTAGACGATCTATCTGTTAAAAAAAGTATTCCAAGTTCAATTACTAGAACTATCCCTAACAATGCTCCAAAAGGTAAATATTGCAAAAAACCTTCTCTCAACTTTACAAAATTTATATCAAGCATCATTACAACAAATAGAAAAAGGACGGCAACAGCGCCAACATATACAACGACAAGGATCATTGCCAAAAATTCAGCACCCAATAAAACAAAGAGTCCTGATGCGTTAACAAAACTTAAAATTAAGAACAAAACTGAATGAACTGGATTTTTTGCGCTTATAACCATTAGAGCAGAAAGAACTGCAACAGATGAAAAAAGATAAAATGTTAATGAATAAAGAACCATTCTTATCTATATTTTCTATCGAGATGAATATTTTGAGCAATTTCTTGCTCCCATCTATCTCCATTTTCTAAAAGTTTATCTTTATTATAAATTAATTCTTCTCTCGTTTCAGTGGCAAATTCAAAATTTGGTCCTTCGACTATTGCATCAACTGGGCAAGATTCTTGACATAAACCACAGTAAATACATTTAGTCATATCTATATCATATCTAGTTGTTCTTCTGCTTCCATCCTCTCTTGGCTCTGCTTCAATTGTAATTGCCTGAGCAGGACATACTGCTTCACAAAGCTTACATGCGATACATCTCTCTTCCCCACTTGGATATCTCCTCAAAGCATGCTCGCCTCTAAAACGTGGACTTAATGGACCTTTTTCATGAGGATAATTTATTGTAACTTTAGATTTAAATATGTATTTGAAAGTTAAAAATAGTCCTTGAAATAATTCAAATAAAGTAAAAGATTTAATAAGTTTATACATATTAATTTGGAAGCATGTCAAAATATACTAAAAAACCTGAAGTTGCCACAACCCAAAACAAAGAAAATGGTAGAAAAACTTTCCATCCAAGTCTCATTAACTGATCATATCTATATCTTGGGAAAGTTCCTCTAACCCAAATAAATAAAAATAATATAAATATTACTTTCACAGTAAACCAGATTACTCCAGGAACAGCATTTAATGGGTATACATCAAATGGAGGAAGCCATCCGCCTAAAAAAAGAATGACAGTCATAGAAGACATTAAAATCATACTCGCGTATTCACCTAAAAAAAATAATACAAATGAAGCAGATGAATATTCAGTAAAAAATCCTGCAACAAGTGTTGATTCATCTTCAGGAAGATCAAAAGGTAATCTATTTGTTTCAGCTAACGCAGAAATAAAAAAAATAATGAACATAGGTAATAATGGAATTGCAAACCATACAGTCTGCTGAGCTAAAACTATTTTTGATAAATTTAAAGACCCTACACATAATAATACCGTAATTATTACAAATCCAATTGATACTTCATATGAAACCATTTGAGCAGCTGATCTTAATGCTCCTAGAAAAGGATATTGAGAGTTACTAGCCCAACCAGCCATTATTATTCCGTATACTCCAAGAGATGATACTGCAAACAGATACATGATACCTACATTAATATCAGAGACTACCCATCCTGGAGCAAAAGGTATTACTGCCCAACCTGCTAAGCTAAGTACCATTGTTATTATGGGTGCTAAAATAAAAACAATTTTATTTGATCCACTAGGTATAATATTTTCTTTAGTAATAAGTTTTAATGCATCAGCAAAGCTTTGTAATATACCAAAAGGCCCTACTATATTTGGTCCTCTTCTTAATTGAATTAGGGCTAAAACTTTTCTTTCAGCATAAACTAAAAAAGCTACAGATATTAAAACTGGCACAACAACAGCAAGTATTTGGGCAACGATTATTAGCCCTGTAATTATAATATCATAATTCATGCAATTATTATGCTGCCTTATTTAAAATATCTTTAGTACATTTTGCCATTGTTTCAGAAGATCTAGAAATAGAGTCGGTCATATAAAAATTTTCAATGTTATATTTAATTTTAATATTCTCAATTTTATTATTTTTAGCAAAAGTTATTTCTCCAACAGAATTAACTTCATTTAAGAGAGCAAATTGTCCATAGGTACTTGTAAGCTCATTTCGAAGTTCCCCAAGATTATTAAAATTTAAATTTTTTTCAAATAAGTCGCTTAAAACTCTAAAAATTTTCCACTCCTCTTTTGCTTCACCTATTGGATTATGACACTTAGTTGTTTGAATAACTCTACCTTCTATATTCATATAAGTAGAACTTTTCTCAGTATATGCTGGGGTTGGTAAAATTACATCAGCTATAGATGCTGAAACATCTCCATGATGACCAAGATAAACAACAAAAGCATTTTCAAATGTTGAAAAATTTATCTCATCTAACCCCATTAAGAAAACTACAGGCTTTGTTTTATCAATATGTTTTTTTAATTGTTTATTGTAATCATTATCAAATTTTTTATTATAAAATTTCAAATCTAATGCTCCTACCCTAGAAATATCTTGGTTAAGAATATTTAATGGGTTTATATTTTTATTTTTTTGAATTTTTTTTGCAATTAATCCTGCAGTTTCTAATATTTTTTTTCCATGATTATTATTTATTGCTGAAGTGCCTAAAATTATAAGTGGGTTTTTTGCAGATTTTAAAACTTTATTAAAATCAGATTTATTATTAGATAATTTATTAAGATAATCTAAAGAATCAGAGAGATGATGATATTCGTAAGTAAGATCTAATTTAGGACCTATAAGACCAATTTTGCAATTATTTTCAATATATGCCTTTCTAATTCTAGCGTTTAATACCGCCGCTTCCCATCTTGGATTAGATCCAATTAAAAGAATAGCATCAGCATTTTCAATTTCTTGAATTGTTGAATTAAATTTATAACTTGAAGATGAATTGTCGATAATTTGTGTATTATCAAATCTACAATCATAGTTTTTTGATTTAAGTGAATTGCTAAATTTTTTTGTAGAATATAAAGTTTCAATATCGGTAAACTTACCCGATAAGAATACAGTATTTTCTTTACCTCTTTTTGTAATTTCTTTTTTTATTAATTCAAATGCATCATCCCATGAAGATTTTTGGAGGTTTTCATTTGATTTAGAATAAACACTATCCAATCTTTGACTTGAGAGTCCATCAACTGCAAATCTAGATTTATCACTTATCCATTCTTCATTGATTTCTTCATTTATTCTAGGAAGAGCTCTTAAAACTTTTTTTCCTCTTGTATCAATTCTTATACTTGAGCCTATACCATCAAACACATCAAATGTTTCAGTCTTAGTTAGTTCCCATGGTCTAGATTTAAATGCATATGGTTTACTTGTTAAAGCACCTACAGGACATAAATCAATTACATTTCCAGATAATTCTGACTCAATAGTTTTTTCTAAGTAAGTCGTGATCTCAGCATTTTCACCTCTGCCAAGCAACCCTATATCATCAACACCCGCAACTTCTGTAGAAAACCTTACGCATCTTGTACAATGTATACATCTTGTCATAATTGTTTTGACAAGTGGTCCCATATTTTTATTTTGAACTGCTCTTTTGTTTTCTTCATATCTAGTTTTATCAAAACCATAATACATCGCTTGATCTTGAAGATCACATTCTCCACCTTGATCACAAATAGGGCAATCCAATGGATGGTTAATAAGAAGGAATTCCATTACACCTTTTCGAGCTTTTTTAACTGTTTCTGTATTTGTTTTTATAACCATTCCATCTGCAGCTGGCATGGCACATGATGCAATAGGTTTTGGAGCTTTTTCCATTTCTACTAAACACATTCTACAGTTTCCCGCTATTGATAGTTTTTCGTGATAACAAAATCTTGGAATTTCAGTTCCTGCTTGTTCACAAGCTTGCATTACAGTCATGCCGTTTTCAAATTCGTATTCTTTATTATCGATTGTTATCTTTGGCACTAAGCTACTCTTCTGTTTCTTTCTTGAATTCTTTTTTCAATTTCAGGTCTAAAGTGTCTAAACAAACCTTGAATAGGCCAAGCGGCAGCATCGCCTAAGGCACAAATAGTGTGACCTTCAATTTGCTTAGTGACATCTAAAATTTTATCAATATCTTGATATTCAACATTTCCATGAATCATTTTTTCCATCATTCTGTACATCCATCCAGTACCTTCTCTGCAAGGTGTACATTGACCACAACTTTCATGCTTATAAAAATGTGATAATCTGGCTATTGCCTCAACAATATCTGTTGATTTATTCATTACAATTACAGCCGCAGTGCCTAATCCACTTTGCACTTCTTTTAGACTATCAAAATCCATTTTAACAGTATCGCAAATTGACTTAGGTAATAAAGGCACGCTTGCGCCTCCAGGAATAACAGCTAATAAATTTTTCCAACCACCAATTACCCCACCTGCATGTTTTTCAATGAGATCTTTCAATGGTATGCCCATTTCTTCTTCTACATTACATGGGTTATTTACGTGTCCAGAGATACTAAAAATTTTTGTACCTGTATTATTTGTACTACCTAAATTAGCAAACCATTTAGAACCACGTCTTAAAATAGTTGGCGAGACAGCGATTGTTTCAACATTTGTAACTGTTGTAGGACATCCATATAAACCTGCACCAGCAGGAAATGGAGGCTTTAATCGGGGCTGACCTTTTTTACCCTCTAAACTTTCAAGTAAAGCAGTTTCTTCACCACAAATATAAGCTCCTGCTCCTCTGTGAAGATAAATATCAAAATCCCACCCTGTACCACATGCATTTTTACCAATTAAATTATTTTCATAAGCTTCATCTATTGCTTTTTGTAAATTAGAAGATTCAGAATAATATTCACCCCTTATATAAATATAACAAGTATGTGCATGCATTGCAAAGGCAGCAACTAAACAACCTTCTAAAAGAAGATGTGGGTCATTTCTCATAATCTCTCGATCTTTACATGTGCCTGGCTCTGACTCATCTGCATTAACAACTAGGTAATGATCTTTTCCAGAGTCTTTTGGCATAAATGACCACTTAAGTCCCGCAGGGAAACCTGCTCCTCCCCTTCCTCTTAATTGACTATTTTTAATTTCCTCAACAATTTTATCACTACCCATTTTAATAAGTTCTTTAGTATTTGACCAAATACCTCTTTTTTTGGCACCTTCTAATTTCCAGTCTTCAAAACCGTATAAATTTTTAAAAATTTTATCTTTTTCCTTAAGCATCAAATTTTCTTTCAGGTTGTGATGATTTTCTACCAATTTGTGAACCTACTTTTATTGATTTATTATCTTTTAAATCTTGAAGTATTTTTTTAAAACTCTCTTCATCTAAATCTTCATAATAATCATCATTGATCTGGACCATAGGAGCATTGCAACAAGCACCTAAGCATTCAACTTCAACAACTGTAAATATTTCATCATCACTTGTCTCGCCAATATTAGTTTCGCAAACTTCTTGTGCAACTTTAGACAGTTTATCACTCCCTCTTAACCAACAAGGTGTCGTTCTACAAATTTGGACAAAATTTTTACCAATAGGTTCTAAATTAAACATCGAATAAAAAGTGGCAACTTCCAACACTCTTATATAAGACATACTTAGAGTTTCAGCTACTTTTTCCATTGAGTTTTTACTAAGCCATCCATTATTTTGTCTTTGTGCTAAATCAAGTAAAGGAATAACTGCGCTTTGAATACGGTTTGATGGGTATTTATTTATTATTTCAGAAATTTTTTTAAAATTTTCTGATGACCATTCAAAATTATCATTAATTTTTTTATATACTTTATTATTTGTACCAGGATGATGCATTATCTATCTATCTCTCCAAAAACAATATCTAAGCTACCTAGTATAGCCGCTATGTCAGCCATTAAGTGGCCTTTAGATAAATGATCCAATGTTTGAAGGTGTGCAAAACCTGGTGCTCTTATTTTACATCTATATGGTTTACTAGATCCATCAGAAACAAGGTAAACGCCAAATTCACCCTTTGGAGCTTCTACTGCACTATAAACTTGACCAGCAGGTACACGGTAACCTTCAGTGAAAAGTTTGAAATGATGAATTAAAGCTTCCATTGATTTTTTCATTTGATTTCTTTTAGGAGGTGTAATTTTATTATCTTCAATTGATATTGGACCTGGTTTGATTTTATTTAAACATTGGTTAATAATACTAATGCTTTGTCTCATTTCCTCTATGCGCACCAAATATCGATCAAAACAATCACCTTTTTTTCCAACAGGAACTTCAAAATCAACTTGATCATAGGCGTCATAAGGTTGAGATCTTCTTAAATCCCATGCTACGCCTGTACTTCTTAATACAGGACCCGAACACCCCCATTCAATTGCTTCTGACTTTGAAATTATTCCTATATCAACTGATCTTTGTCTTAATATTCTGTTATTAGTCAGCAAGCTTTCAAGATCATCAATAAATTTTGGAAGAGTTTTAAAATGCTCAAATAATTTTTCTTCCATTCCCTCTGGCATATCTTGATGAACGCCACCAGGTCTAAAATAGGCTGCATGAAATCTTGCACCAGATACGGCTTCATGAAATTCTAAAAGCTTTTCCCTCTCTTCAAAACACCATAAAAATGGTGTCACTGCACCGATGTCAGCAGCATAGGCAGGTATATTTAATAAATGATTTAGTATTCTAGTAATTTCAGCAAAAATAACACGAATATATTTAGCTCTTTTAGGTACGTTAATACCTAAAAGATTTTCAGTTGCTAATGCAAAAGCATGTTCTTGACACATTGGCGAAACATAATCAAGTCTATCAAAATAAGGAACTGCCTGAAGATAAGTTTTATATTCTATTAATTTTTCTGTTCCCCTATGTAGCAATCCAATATGTGGTTCTGCTCTTTGAACTACTTCACCTTCCAGCTCAACTACTAAACGTAAAACTCCATGCGCAGCTGGATGTTGGGGGCCAAAGTTAATTGTAGTTGTATTAAGCTCAACTTCTTTCATTTAATTTTCACCAGTAGATTTCTCATCACCAAAAAGTTTGTTTTCCATTCCTTCCCAAGGAGATTCACTATCGAAATTCCTAAATTCTTGAGTTAACTTAACAGGCTCGTATATTACTTTTTTTTCAAGGTCATCATAGCGGACTTCTGTGTGTCCAGTTAAAGGAAAATCTTTGCGCAATGGATAACCTTCAAAATTGTAATCAGTCATTATCCTTCTTAAATCAGGATGATTAATGAATTCAATTCCAAATAAATCATAACATTCTCTTTCATACCAATCTGCAGATTTGTGAATATTTGTTATTGATTCTATGTTTTCGTTTTCTTTAATAAAAGTTTTAAGAATAATTTTTTTATTTTTGGTTAAAC
>CABYHW010000013.1 GCA_902518705.1 uncultured Alphaproteobacteria bacterium
ATTACTGAAGAATCTTCGTATCCAAAAATTTTTAAAAAATTTTTCTATGCTATTGTTCATTAATATTTATTTTATATTTATATAAATTAGTAACTTAAAATATATTAATTGATTTTAAATTATATTCTAATATTAAATAATTATGTTTGTCGAATATATAAACTCTTTGACTAATTTTGAGATATTTTTCTTAATAATTGGTTTTATTGGTCAGGGATTATTTGCCTCTAGATTTATTGTCCAATGGATATATTCTGAATCATTAAAGAAAAGTGTAATACCAATACAGTTCTGGTATTTAAGTATTTTAGGTGGATTAGCTTTGTTAACATATGCTATTTTTAGAAAAGATCCCGTAATAATATTAGGTCAAAGTTTTGGTGTTCTTATTTACGCTAGAAATCTATATTTAATATATAGCTCTAATCAACAAAAAAGTTGATTGTTAAAGTTCTTCTTAATGATTCTTTATTACTGCTCTTAATAGGATAAACACAATGAAAGGAGTTAAATGTTTTTACAAATATTACAGCTTGATTGGGTACAAATTTAAAAGTTTTAATATTATCAACTTCATCGAATTTAAATTGTTTGTTTAAATAATTATAGTTTTTTTGCTTATCTTTAGTTCTTACTATACTAGTACCCCCGCCCCAATCTTCTAACCATTCGTTTTCTTTAACAATATTTATTACAATAGTTATTATTTTTCTGGGAGAGTCAGTATGTGGAAGAATATGTCCACCGCTTCCTTTCATTACTGAAAATTCAAACTTCGAATAAAAAGGACTACTTGAAAGCTTAAGTTTGTTAAATGAAATATTTTTAATAAATTTATAGAGACCATTATTTACAGATTTATTTGTATTAATAAACTTATGACCAGAATTATATAAATCAATGTCGTTATTTTTTAGAAGTTTTAAAATTTTAAAAAAACATTCATCTGATTTAATATATTGATAAAAATCTGACCAGATATTGTTTTCTTTAATGAATTTATTGTATCTTTTATCAAATCTAGAACTTAAAGAGGATTTCCCGCCAAGTTCAGATCTAAACGTAAACAAGTCAACTGACGGAAAACTAGAAACCATTTCATCATACATATTTTTATCAAATATGGGATTTATTATTCCTACAGGATAAGGGTCTACAATAAGTTCTTTAAAATTGTTTAAATTTAACATATGACTTAAATATATACATAATAATAAAAATAATGTTATAATTTATTGTGAAGAAAATTCAGAATTTCATAAATGGACAATTAGTAGGATTATCAGAAAATTATTTACCAGTTTATGATCCATCGACTGGAGAAGTAATCTCTGAAGTTATTTTATCGAACAATAAAGATTTTGAAATGGCAATTAAAAGTTCAAAAAATGCATTTTTAAAATGGTCAGAAATTACCCCACTAAAGAGATCAAGAATTCTATCAAAATTTAAAGAAAATATTGAAAAAAATTTACAATTATTGGCAGAAACTGTTTCAAAAGAACATGGAAAAACAATTGAAGATGCTAAAGGTTCAGTAATAAGAGGTCTTGAGGTTGTAGAATTTGCAACTGGTATTCCTCATCTATTAAAAGGAGAATTCTCACAAAATGTTGGACCAAGCATAGACTCTTGGTCAATAAGACAGCCTTTAGGAGTTTCAGCAGGTATTACGCCATTTAACTTTCCTGCTATGGTTCCTATGTGGATGTTTCCAATTTCTATAGCTTGTGGCAATAGTTTTATATTAAAACCCTCTGAAAAAGATCCATCTTGTGCAATAAAACTCGCTGAATTGTTTATGGATGCTGGATTACCAGAAGGGGTATTAAATATTATAAATGGAGATAAACAAATTGTTGATAAAATTCTAACTGACGAAAATATTTCATCTGTGAGTTTTGTTGGCTCTACTCCAGTAGCAAAATATATTTATGAAGAGTCTGCTAAAAATGGAAAACGTGTCCAAGCTTTAGGGGGTGCTAAAAATCACTTAGTAGTTATGCCAGATGCTAATCTAAATCAAGCTGTTGACGGAATTATGGGCGCAGCATTTGGATCAGCAGGAGAAAGGTGTATGGCAGTATCAGTAGCTGTAGCTGTAGGTGATATTGGAAAAGCATTAGTTGATAAGATAAATGAAAAAGCTCAATTGCTCAAAGTGGCTCCTTGGACTGATCAATCTTCTGAAATGGGACCAGTTATTTCAAGGGAACATAAAAACAAAATTCTGAATTACATAGATACTGGTGAAAAAGAGGGAGCTAAATTGATTTTAGATGGTAGAAAAATAAATATACAGGGTTATGAAAATGGATATTTTGTAGGTCCAACTATATTCGATCAAGTCACTAGTGATATGACTATATATAAAGAAGAAATATTTGGTCCAGTTTTAAGTGTAGTTCGCGCTAAAAATTATGAAGATGCATTAGAATTAGTAAATCAACATAAATTTGGTAACGGTACAAGTATTTATACTTCAGATGGAGAGGTTTCTAGACATTTTACAACAAATTCAAATATTGGAATGGTAGGTGTAAATGTACCTATTCCTGTTCCCATGGCTTTTCATAGTTTTGGTGGTTGGAAACAATCATTATTTGGAGATTGCGCTATGCATGGAGAAGAAGGTATAAAATTTTTTACCAAACTTAAAACCGTAACATCTAGATGGCCAAAAAGTATTAAATCTGGACCAGAATTTAAAATGCCAACAAATTAATGAAAATATTAGTTACAGGTTGCGCTGGTTTTATAGGGTACCACTTTACCAATAATATACTGTCAAAAAGAAATATTAGTGTAATTGGTATTGACAATATAAATGACTATTATGATGTTAATATAAAAAAAAATAGATTAAAAAATTTAAAATTAAAGAAAAATTTTACTTTCTATAAAATCGATCTTCTTGAATTTAATAAATTAAATAAGCTTATAAAAAAAAATAAAATAAAATACATAATTCATCTTGCTGCACAAGCAGGTGTAAGATTTTCAATTGAAAATCCTAGAACATATTTTGATAATAATATTAAGGGTTTTTTTAATATTTTAGAAATTAGTAAAATTAATAATATTAAACACCTAATTTATGCCTCAACTAGTTCAGTGTATGGAGATAATAAAGAATTTCCTTTATCCGAAGAATACAAAACTGATTCTCCATTATCATTTTATGCTGCATCTAAAAAAACAAATGAGGTAATGGCTCATTCATATTCATATATTTATAAAATACCAAGTACTGGTGTAAGATTTTTTACAGTTTATGGACCTTTTGGAAGACCTGATATGGCATTGTTCAAATTCACAAAAAATATTTTAAATAATAAACAAATTGAATTATTTAATGGTGGTTTGCATGTCAGAGATTTTACATATGTAGATGATATTATTAATGGGATCATTTCCATTATAAATAGACCTTCAAAAAAGGAGATACCTTATAATATTTTTAATATTGGAAATGGTAAACCAAAAAAATTATTAGATTATTTAAAAAATATTGAAAAATATTTAAATAAAAAAGCTAAAATTAAAAAATTACCAATCCAAACTGGCGATATAGTTAAAACACATGCTGATATTAAAAAACTAAAAAAATATTCTAATTATGTTCCTAGAACAAACATTGAAAAAGGAATATTAAAATTTATAGATTGGTATAAAGAATATTATAAAATAGATTAAATTTTTTCCAAGGCACTAATCACATTTTTAGTTTCATGATATGTGTTGTAGTGTGCCATACTAAGTCTAACAACACCGTCTTCAGTATTAATTCCAAGATGTTCTAAGCATCTCCATGCATAAAAATTGTCATTTCTTGTTGCTATTTTATTTTTGACTAACTCTTCAGATATATTTTTTGATGTTTTAACATTAGATATAAATGATATTGTCGGAGCTCTATCTTTATTAATTATTTTATTTTTTCCTAATAATTTTAAATCTTTTCTCTCATGCAAATATTTTAATATAGGATTAGCTATATGTTCCTCATGTTTTGAGAAAAGATTATTAATTTTTTTTATTTTATTTAATATTGATAATCCCTTTTCTTTAAAATGATGATCATATAATTTTATGAAATACTCATAAATACCAATCAAAGAAACTAACTCTTCATGGTTAGGGCCTCCAGGATTTATTGTGTAGGGATAAATACCGTTTAAGAATTCATGATTTTGGTTTGGAAGATCTTTAAGTATTTCTTCTTTACCATAAAGCAAAGCTAAGTGTGGTCCATAAGTTTTATAAAGACTGAAAGTGTAAAAATCCACATCAAGTTCTTTAACATTCGGAAATCCATGTGGTGCATAAGATACTCCATCACCAATAACTATTATATTATTTTTATGAGCTAATTTACAAATATCTTTTAAATTATTTACTGAGCCAATTATATTTGAGCAATGAGTTACTGCTAGTATTTTTGTTTTTGATGTTATCAATTTTTCTAGATCTGAAATTTCTAATTCTTGATTAGATAAGTTAAATTTCCATTGTACAATATTTGCACCTTGTTCTTTTAATCTAAGCCAAGGACTTATATTAGCTTCATGATCTTGATTAGTTACAATTACTTCATCACCTGGATTAATATATTTTTTTAGCGCATTTGATAAAACATATAGGTTTATTGATGTTGATCCTCCAATAAGAATTTCATTATTTTTTGCATTTATCATTTTTGAAAACAAATCTGTTGCTAAATCCATATTTTCACCAGCTATTTTTGACATGGGATATTTAGCATAAGGTTGTACCTTTGTAGATGTCATAAATTCTGTTAATTTTTCTATTACATTTTGAGGCACATAGCTACCTCCAGCATTTTCAAAAAAAGACCAATCTTTTGAAAGAGGATCTTTAAAAGCTGGAAACTGTGATCTTACGTAATCTATGTCGAGTTTAATATTTTCTAGTGTCAATTTTTCCTCTTATTGTATATTCTTTTATTCTAATATAGAAAAAAATAAATGAAAAATTATTTTAAATATGATTGATAAAAGTCAGTTTTATATTAATGGTAAATGGACTGATCCAGTAATAAAAAACGACTTCCAAATTATTAATCCTTCGAATGAAAAACCATATGCTTTTATTTCTTTAGGATCAAAGAAAGATGTTGATCTTGCAGTAAATGCAGCAAAGAAAGCATTCGATACTTGGAGTCAGGTTGATAAAAAAGAAAAAATTAGTTTACTAGAAAATATACTTCAAATTTATAAAAGTAGGTGGGATGATATAACTCAAACAATGTCTAAAGAAATGGGAGCACCATTAGATTGGTCTTCATCAGCACAAACTTCTTCAGGTGCCGACCATATTAATGATTTCATATTAAGATTAAAAAATTTTGAATTTGAAAAAAGATTTAATAAAAATTCTAATAATTATATTGTTTATGAACCAATTGGAGTATGCGGTCTTATCACGCCATGGAATTGGCCTATCAATCAAATAACATTAAAAGTAATACCTGCGTTAGCAACTGGTTGCACTATGATACTAAAACCTTCAGAAATTGCACCCATGTCAGGGATCATTTTTGCTGAAATAATTCATGAAGCAGGATTTCCTGCAGGTGTTTTTAATTTAATTAATGGAGATGGTGCTGGTGTAGGAACAGATTTATCCTCTCATAAAGATATTGATATGGTATCGTTTACTGGATCAACGAGAGCAGGAAAACTTATTTCTAAAAACGCAGCTGATACTATTAAAAGAGTTTGTTTAGAATTAGGAGGTAAGGGTGGTAATATTATTTTTAGTGATTCTCATCCAGAAGCAGTAAGAGAGGGTGTTAGAAATATTATGAGTAATTCTGGTCAATCTTGTGATGCACCAACAAGAATGCTAGTTGAAAAATCAATTTATACAAGAGCAATTGAAGAAGCTTCAGATGAAGCGAGTAAAATCAAAGTTGATATTGCTTCTAAGAATGGAAATCATATCGGTCCAGTTGTCTCTAAAAAACAATATGATAAAATTATTGATTTAATTAATAGTGGTATAAATGAGGGTGCAACACTCGTTGCTGGTGGTCCTGAAAAACCAAATGGTTTAGAAAAAGGTTATTTTGTTAAGCCTACAATTTTCACAGATGTAACTAATGATATGAGAATTGCCAAAGAAGAAATATTTGGTCCAGTACTTTCAATTATTCCATTTGAAGACGAAGATGAGGCTGTATCAATTGTAAATGACACATCATATGGTCTAGGAAACTACGTTCAAACTCAAGATAAAGAAAAGGCAAAAAGAGTAGCAAGAAAATTTAGATCTGGAGGTGTCTATATAAATGGAAATAGTGCAGAACCAGGAACTCCCTTTGGTGGTTATAGACAATCTGGTAATGGAAGAGAGGGAGGTGATTGGGGTCTAGAAGAATATTTAGAAATTAAAACTATCTGTGGATGGGAATGATCTAAACTTTAATATTATTAAAATAATTTAATCTTCCTATTATTTCATCTCTTTCAATATAATATCCTTGAAGATGTCTGTTTCCAGAGTTTGGATCAAATTCAGTCCTCCCATGTAATACTCTTCTATTGTTAAAACAAAATATATCACCTGCCTCTAATCTAAAATCAATTTTAAATTTTTTGTTTTGAAGCAATGACGCAAAATATTGATAGGCATCATAAAATTTTTTCATTTTTTTTGGATCAATATCAACTGCTCCCATTGCAGCCATACTAAATCTAATATCATTGAAATCATTATCTTTTGTAAGTGTAATTATTGGTGAATGAAGAATTCTGACAGCTTTTTGAGTATAATCAGTATCTTTGAATTTAACGTGAGTTTTTGTTAAAATATTAAAAACATCTTTTTCATTTTTTTTTAAATAATTTGCAACTGCAAAACCATCTACAACAGATGATAATCCACCATTAGCTTCATTTACTAAACAATGAAGAAACTGATAACCAGGAGCATATTCAAAATAAGGTAAGTCGGTATGATTTCTTAATGCATCTGCCGTATAAGCAGTATTATTTGGCTTTGGAATGTTAATTACTTCAAATGGTGTACCAAAGAAAGTTTCTCTATGATGGCTTATTCTATGTAATATTTTGAATGCTGATTTTTTTCTAGTTGGTGCATTTTTGATTAATGCAAAACCATAAGTATGAAGTAAATTTAACCATTTATTTAAATTTTTGTCATTTTTTATTACACTATTATGATCAACAATAATTTTTTTTAAATTTTTTTTTAATTTTCCATCCCAAAAAATATAAGGTGATTTATATTTTTGATTATTTATTTCGGTATAACAATGATCTCTTAACCATTTTAAATTGAATTTGCTACTATGATCACCTTCACTCCAATCAATATTGAGTTTATTTTTTTCAATTTTATAATTTTTAGGAAATATTTTTTTACTGACAGTTAAAATATTAAAGACTCGCATATTTGCAGTTGGATGTATTGCTGTTGGACAATTATCTCTTAACCACATAAAATGGAATTTACTTTCAAAATTATCTTTCCACAAAATACTTAAATGGTCATTCTTTTTTTCTAATTTTTTTACATGATATTTGTTACTCATTTTGAAATATTTATATCTGAATAAATTATCTTAGTATATTTAACAAATTAATGAAATCGAAAAATAATAATCTCTTGGGAATTTCTTTCATGTTATTTTCTATGTTTTGTCTAAGTATAAATGATATCACGTATAAATATTTAAGCTTTCATTTTCCTGTATGGGAATCAATATTCTTCAGAGCACTAAGTGGAAGTATTATTGCAACTTTTTTAGCAATGTATTTTGGATTTGATAAGTTAAAAACTAAAAAACCAGTTGGACATGCTATCCGAGCTCTTTCTGCTTCTGCTTGTGTTGTTTTCTATATTTATGGAATTAATTATTTAATGTTATCTGAAAATATTGCTATTGCACATTCTGCTCCCATTATTGCTGCTTTTCTTGCTGTACCAATACTTGGTGAGAGAATTGGGATTTTTAGAACAACTGCAATATTAATTGGTTTCATCGGTGTATTAATTATTGTTAAACCCGGTACTGATTTGTTCAAATTAGAAACACTCTATCCTCTAATATCAGCAGCTTTTATGGCTTCTGTTTATTTATCAACGAGATCAGTAATGAGTACCGATTCTAGTGTTGCAATTGTTTTTTATTACTCTTTTGCATTATTAATTACGTCAATTATATTTTTCCCTGATAATTTTATTATGCCAAATGGAATTCAATTAATTTTAGCTATGAGTTTAGGTGTAATGGGATCACTAGGACATTTATTTATGTCTCAAGCAGCTAAATACGCAGATGTTGCAATTACTTCACCCTTTGAATACTCATCTTTTATATTTGTAGGAATAATGGGATATTTAATTTATTCTGAGGTTCCAACTTTAAGTATTTATTTAGGGGGAGCAATAATTATTAGTACTGGAATATTTATAGCTTACAGAGAAAGAAAAAATAGCTAAATTAAAAAATTATTTCTTTTAAATTTTTCTTCTTATATTTTTGATTTCTTATTTTATTTAAAATATTTTTTTTACCTCCACACATTAAAAATTTATTATCAATATCTTCGTCTTTTAAAGGGTCATTTTTTCCTCCTTTAATATTTAATATTTTTTCAATAAATTCACTTCCATCATTCATTATTACTTTAATTATATCAGGATACTTAGGATCATAGTCTTCAAAATTATTTGGCACTTTATAAGTGATTAGTTTAATCTTTCTAGTCAATTTTAAACTTTTTTTATTTTTAGAAATATTTAAACTAGTTAAATCAAATTTACCATTAATGAGAGCGGTTGCTAAACAATAACTCAATGAAAATCTAGCTTCAGTAGAATTTTTAGGTATATGAAATTTTGATACTCTGAACCAAGGTTCTGGAAACTCAATTGCGATAGATTTAATATTTTTTTTTATAAAAATTTTTTTATTTAAAATTAATCCTCCTTGTATTACTCTTTGTGAATAACTACAAACTGGCCAAAACTTAATAAAATTTGGAAATTTAATTATTGCATTTCCTAAATCTGATCTTTTAAAATTATTATTTAATTTTTTAGAAAATTTACTACCATACAATTCAATAAATCCTCTCTCAATATTCCAAATATCTTGATTAGCTGTCCCTCCATTTTTTGCAAGTAAGGCTGACTGTACCCCTGCTTGAGCAGCAAACCCTACATGAAAAGCTTTTATATCTGTGCCAAATTGCTGTTTTAAACCAGATGAAAAACTTGTTGCAATAGAAATTGCATTTGCCATTTGATCTGCATTTAATTTTAACACTTTAGATACTGCCGCAGCAGTTCCAATCACACCTATTGTATTTGCTGAATGCCATCCTTTATAATAATGATCATAACTAAGTGCTTGTCCTAATTTTATTATTAATTCATATCCTACTAGCCATCCCTGATATGTTTCCTCAATTGAAATGTTTTTCATTTGAGCAATAGATATAAGAGCAGAAAAAATTGGTGCACTAGGATGAGATCCTGCAACGAATTCGTAATCATCAAAGTCTATAGACGCTGATCTGACTCCATGTAAAAAACATGCTGCAGAAATAGATAATTTTTTTCCTCCTCCAAATATCTTAATGTTTTTTGAATTATTATTTTCTAAACAGTATTTTAAGGCAACCTTTGATTGTTTTTCTTTAACACCTGATAATATACAAGCTAGGGTATCTATGAATGCATTTTCTGCTTTTTTATAAGTTACCTTATTGATATTAATTTTTTTTTGTGATGCCCAATTACAAAATTTTTTATGAAAACTCATTTTTTATATTTTGCAATCATTGTAATTTCTTGTTTTTCATTAAGAATTCTTCCAATAATTTCATCATCTCGATTTTCACCAATTTCTACAAAGAAATTATTGTTATATACAAGAGGCGCTGTAGCTTTATATTCAAAACAATTGAACTCAATCTCGTTTTTTCTTGCAAGATTTAAAAGATAAGTTGCTTGAAGAGGTGCATGGACTAATAATCCCATATGGCCCTCATAATTTTTTGTATAATCATTATCATAATGAATCTTATGTCCATTAAAAGTTAAAGCAGAATATCTAAATAGCAAAGTTGATGAACTAAAAATTTCTACTTTATCAATTAATTTTAATTCATCTTTTATTTTAGGAGTAATGGAGTTTTTATTTATTTTTTCTCTATAAACGGCAGTTTGATCTTCTGATATTATTAATTTATTTTTATTTAAATATTCATGATTAATATTAACAAAACATAGATTGCCTGATCTACCTTCTTTAAATTCAATACTTGAAATGGTTGAATTTTTTTTAATTTCAGATCCAATTTCAAATTCATCAAATATTTTTATTTTACCTCCAGCCCACATTCTAATTTTATAAGGTAACTCAGGTAAGAAAATTCCTAATTTTGTATTTCCATCTTTATCTAGTTCGTTTATTGAAGCCACATCTGGGCATAAACATAAAAAAATTCCTTCAGGAACAGTTTGATCACTTAAACAGTTTTGATCAATTGTTTTTTTTAAATGATCAACTAATCGAGGAGTAATGATATCACATCTTGAAATTTTCTTTCCAATCCAATCTTTATAATTATTCATATTTAATTTACTCAAGTTTACTTATAAATTAATAATTAGTATAATTTATATTTTTAAAAAATGAAAAAAACATTTGACTATATAATAGCAGGAGGAGGTTCTGCTGGCTGTACATTAGCCTCAAGATTATCTGAAAATAAAGATATAAAGGTATTACTAATAGAAGCTGGGGGGTCAGGAAAAAGTTTATTCACTCAAATGCCCGGTGGTAACGGATACATTTTTGGAAACCCTAAATTTGATTGGGGTTTTGAGTCAATA
Organism: uncultured Alphaproteobacteria bacterium; assembly: GCA_902518705.1. Taxonomy (GTDB): domain Bacteria; phylum Pseudomonadota; class Alphaproteobacteria; order HIMB59; genus CACPNW01. The sequence continues at coordinate 10,894 of CABYHW010000013.1, forward strand.
CCTCAGCCTTCTTTAAATAATAGAAAAATTTTATACCCTAGAGGTAAAGGGCTAGGAGGATCGTCTCTTTTAAATGGTATGATTTACATGAGAGGCGCTCCAGGTGATTTTAATCGGTGGAGACAAAAGGGCTTAGAGGGTTGGTCATATAATGATGTATTACCATATTTCAAAAGATCTGCCTCAGCTTTTCATAGAGAAAAAAATGAATATCACTCACATTCAGGTCCTTTAAAACTTACACCAGCTGGTAATTACAATTCTATCGATAAAGCATTTATTGATGCATGTGTTGAAGCTGGGGCAGAAATTAATAATGATTTTTACAATGGCAATCTAAATGGAGTAGGCCGATATGATGTTAAAGTATGGAAGGGAAAAAGACAATCATCTGCAGAAGCTTATTTGAAATTTAAACCTAGCAACTTAACAATTTATAAAAATACATCTGTAATAAAAATTTTAATTGAGAAAAATAAAGCTAAAGGATTACTTTTATCAAATGGTGAAGTTTATGCATCATCAGAGGTAATATTATCTTTAGGAGCATTCGGTAGTCCCAAATGTCTAATGTTGTCAGGAATTGGCCCAGAAGAACATTTAAAAGAAAAAAATATAGAATTAATAATTAACTTACCCGGAGTAGGTGAAAACCTTCACGATCATCCTGTTATGCCAATGAATTGGGCCTTTCAAAATAACAATTTAAGTTTCTCTAAATATCAAAGGATCGATAGAGCTATTATTGTGGGATTAAAATATATTTTATTTAAAAAGGGATTAGCCGCAGCTCCTTTTTGGTCAACAAATCTATTTCATACAATAAGAGAAAAAGATATGCCTGAAATACAAGTATTCATGACACCTATGTGTTTCAAAGAAGAAAAAGATAATTGGTCTATGAGTTTAGACAATTTATTAAATTTTGGCTCATTATTTTTTTCTAGAGGTAAAAAAGCTTTTCCAGGATTACACTTTCAAATTAATTTACTAAGACCAAAGAGCACAGGAAGTGTAAAACTTAAAAGTTCAAATCCTAATGATGAACTTAATATAAATCCTAATTGGTTCATCGATCCATCTGATATGGAAGATATGATAGAAGGGATGAAGCGTACAAGAGAAGTATTGTCAAAACCTAGTTTAGCTAAAATTGTTTCAGAAGAATTACTTCCAGGAAAAAAAATCAAAAGTGACGAAGATTTAAAAGAGTCAGTTCGAAATCATGTACAAACAGGTCATCATCCTGCATCTACTTGTGCAATGGGTTCAAGTAATAATAAAATGGCTGTACTTGATAATCAGCTTAAAGTTAGAGGAATAGACAATCTGAGAGTAGTAGATGCTTCTTCTTTCCCAGATATGATAAGTGGAAATATAAATGCATCTGTAATTATGTTAGCAGAAAAAGCATCAGATATGATATTAAAAAATTAATTAATCACAAATAAGTTGACCAATGAAAATATTTAAGTTTAAATAAATTATGTCTGAAATTCAAACTTACAAATTTTATGCAGGAAATCGATGGCATGAACCTTCTTCTGAAAAATATTTTGAAAGTGAGGATCCGTCTATAGGAAAAGTATGGGCAAAGATCCCTGATTGTAACGAACAAGATATTAATCTCGCGGTATCATCTGCTAAACAGGCTTATTATGATGGTCCTTATAGTAAAATGCATCCAGCAGAAAGAGGGAGAACATTAACAAGAATTGGAGATATTATTGCTAAAAATGCAGAACGTATTGGTCAAATAGAAACTAAAGATAACGGCAAACTTCCTAAAAATATTACTCCTTCTTTAACCAGCTGGCAGACTGAGAGTTTTTATTATTATGCAGGCATGTGTGACAAGTATGAAGGTAGATTGATACCTTCAGAGGTTCCAAATATGCATAATTATTTAAAATGGGAACCATTTGGAGTTGTTGCACTTATTCTTCCTTGGAACTCACCAATTGGAACATTAATCTGGAAATTAGCACCGGCAATAGCAGCAGGCAATACTGTTGTAATTAAACCTTCAGAAAGAGCATCATGCTCTACATTAGAGTTAATGAAAATTTTAGAAGAAGCCGATCTTCCAGAAGGTTTGATAAATGTTGTTACTGGTTTTGGTGCTACAACCGGAGCACCTCTTATTGAACACCAAGATGTTAGGATGATAAGTTTTACAGGCGGAACAAAAGGGGGGAGTGCAGCAACTTTAAGTGCATCCAAAAATGTTAAACCTATTATTATGGAGTTAGGGGGTAAATCACCACAAATTATATTCAAAGATGCTGATTTAAGTTTATCAGTAAATGGAGTTGTGTCGGGTATATTTCCAGTTTCAGGACATAGTTGTATTTCAGGATCAAGGATACTAGTGCATAAAGACATAAAAGATAAATTTACTCATAATTTATTAGAAGTTGTTAAAAAAGCTAAAGTTGGTCACCCAAATGATGTTGCAACACAAATAGGACCTATAGCAAATAAAGAGCAATATGATTTTATTTTATCTAAGATAGAAGCGGCTGAAAAAAGAGGTTTAAAATTATTAATTGATGGAAGAAAAGAACAAAAATCTGAAGGCTACTATATTGGACCAACTATTTTTGATAATGTTCCAAATGAAGATGATTTAGCTCAAAATGAAGTATTTGGACCTGTCGCCTCAATACAATCTTGGGATAATGAAGATGAAGTAATTAAAATTGCAAACGATACTATTTATGGACTTGCAGCAGGTATTTGGACTAAGGATACTAATAAAGCTATACGTTTAGCAGATAAGATAGAGGCTGGAACTGTTTATATAAATAATTATTTTAATGCTTCTACTCAATCTCCAGTTGGAGGTTTCAAGCAATCAGGATACGGTCGAGAAAATGGATGGGAGGGAATGCAAAGTTACATGCAGACCAAATCTACATGGTTAGCAACTAATCCCTCTCAACCAGATCCATTTTAAAATGAGTTTAAAAAATCGTCATGAATGGAATTGGAAACCAACTTTACCAATTGAATTATCACCAATATTAGATTGGCCACCAAACTTTTTATTGCTTTACAAATGGCTAGCTTCTTATTGGCTTCACATTAGTTCAATTATAATTGAAGTTTTACTTGCTATATTTATATTCTATTTGTTTCACCCATCTGCTGAAGAAATGAAAAACTTTTCTTTTTCGTGGATTTCACAGTTATGGATTAGAAATTGTATTCTAATTACTCTTGTTGCCGGTTCTCTACACTTTTGGTTTTATTACTTAAAAGGTCAAAGCAAAAAACTAAAATTTGAAAAAAAATTTATAGATGAAAAAGTAAAAAAATTTACTTTAAATAATCAACTTTTTGATAATATTTTTTGGACAATTATAAGTGGTGTTACTATCTGGACAATATTTGAAAGTTTTTATTTTTGGGCAGCAAGTAATGATATCGTTCCTATCATGTTTTGGTATGATAACCCTTTTTGGTATGGAATATTTTTTATTATAATTCCTATTTGGTCAAGTGCGCATTTTTATATTATTCATCGATTATTGCATTATACTTTTCTTTATAAAACTGTTCACAATTTACATCATAGAAATATAAGTCCAGGACCTTGGAGTGGTATATCTATGCATCCTATCGAACATATTTTATACTTTTCAACTGTAGTTATACATTTTGTTGTTCCTTCAAGTCCAATACATGTGCTTTTTCATTTTTATCAACAAGGATTAAATCCAGCTTTTAGCCATTCAGGTTTTGATAGTATCGTGATCAAAGATAAAAAAAGACTAAAAGCAGGTGATTTCTTTCACCAACTTCACCACCGATACTTTAATTGTAATTATGGAACTATAGAAATGCCTTGGGATAGATTTTTTGGAACTTTTAATGATGGTACAAAAAAATAAGAAATTATTCTTTCCAATTTGGTTCTCGTTTTTCTAAAAAAGCATCAATGCCTTCCTTGGAATCATCATGTAACATATTCTCAGTCATTACATTTGAAGTAAAAGTATATGCGTCTTCTAAATTCATATCTTTTTGTTTGTAAAAAGCTTCTTTACCAATTTTAATAGTATTAGAAGATTTAGAGGATATTTTTTTTGCTATTTGAAAAACTTTTTCTTTTAAACTATCTTCTTCAAAAACATCGTTTATTAAACCAATCCTTAATGCTTTATTTGCATCTATAAGATCTCCAGTGAGAAGCATTTCCATTGCTTGCTTTTTCCCTACAGTTCTTGATAATGGAACCATTGGTGTAGAACAAAATAATCCAATATTAACACCAGGGGTTGCGTATTTTGCTCTGCTACTTGAGTAAGCTAAATCACAGCTAGAAATTAACTGACAGCCTGCTGCAGTAGCAATACCATCAACCATAGCTATAACTGGTTTATTATTTTTATTAATTTTCAGCATAAGTTGAGAGCACATTTGAAATATTTTTTTAAAATAGCTTTCACCTTTGTCATTTTGCAATCTTTGTGAATTTAAATCTTTTAAATTATGTCCTGCACAAAAAATATTACCGTTTGATGATAAAATAATTACTTTTACATCATTATCTTTATCAGCGATGTCTAGTGCTGATGTTAATTCATTGATCATGTTTTCGCTTAAAGTATTTTGGTTTCTCTGGTCATTAAGAATAATATTAAAAATATTATTATTTTTTTCGTTTAATATTAGATTAAAATTCATTTAATTGATTTGAATTTCAACATCTTTGGATAGTGAATTAGCTATAAAACAATACTTATGTGATCTCTCTTTCATCTTTTTCATTTCTTCATCAGAAATATTAAAATTATCTTCAAATACTATAGCTGGATTTAGCTCTATTTTGTTAACGTACATTCTCCCCTCTGCATTTTTTCCTAAATACGAAATTGCTTTATCTTTGTAATTAATAACTGGCCATTTCATTTTTGCAGCTAAAGCTAAAAACGTCATCATAAAACAACTACTTACAGCTGCAGCTAGTTTTTGCTCTGGATTAATATTAGTTTCGCTTCCTCCATAATCTGGAGATGATCCTGCATCAATAGATACATTTTCATTAAGCATTACTGTGTGATCAGTTAAGTATTTTCCAAATTCGAGTTTTTGATCTCCTAATTCCCACTTTAATTCGATTGAATGACTCATTTTAAGAATAATTAAAAGGTAGTGAGCACACTTTACCTTTTCTCTCAATGTTGTCTGGTGTTAATACGATAACATCCTGCCCATCATTCCAATAGTCTCTATCAACCATTGATAGCCCAATATTGGTTTTTAAAAATGGTGAATAAATACCAGAGGTGATATTACCAATTTGAAATCTATTTTTTGAGTATACAGGAAAAGGTATTGTACACGAAGGAGTCGGGGACCCATCAAAAGTAATTCCTTTTATTTTTTTTTCTATTCCATTTTTTAATATTTTTTTTAATGCATTTTTTCCAATGAAATCATGAGATAAATTGTTACAATAATTATCAAATCCACATTCAATTGGATTATTTTCTAAAGTAAATTCATTACCATAGGATAATAAACCACCTTCTATTCTATCAATTAAATTTGGACATCCAGGTGAAATATTAAAATCTTTACCTGCTTCCCAAATAGTTTCCCAAAGTTTTTTTCCTAAACTAAAACCTTTAAGATAAATCTCAAAACCATCTTGTTTGCTATATCCTGATCTTGCAATTATCTGCTTTGTTCCTTCAAATTCAAAAAAAGAAAAATGAAAGAATTTTAATTTTTTAATTTTTTCTCCAAATATTGATGACATTAATTCTTCAGATTTTGGACCTTGAATTGCTAAGGGGTAAATATTTGGCTCTATAATATCAACTTTAAAATTTCTTCCTACAGCCAAGCCTTTTGCCCAAAGAAGAACATCTGAGTCTGCAACTGATAGCCAATATTTATTTTCACTTAATTTTAAAAGTACAGGATCATTTATCATCCCTGCATTTTCATCAATCATTGGATAATAGTAACATTTACCAATAGGCATATCTTTTATTGATCTTGGAGACATGAGTTGTATTAATTTTGTAGCATCTTCTCCTATTATTTGAACTTGTCTTTGACATGAAACATCCCAAATTTGAGTATTTTTAGATAAGTGCCAATAATCTTCTTCTACTGTTGCTTTATATGATTTTGGAAGAAGCATATGATTAACTACAGTAAAGCCACTTACACCAGCCTCAATTACTTTCTCGGTATAGGGGGTCCTCCTTATACGTCTAGACATGTTTAATCCTGAATTACTCATTTTATTTAGACCACCATATTGAGTATCCATTTGGAGAAATAATTAGAGGTATGTGGTATTTTTTAAGAGGATCTTTCATTTTAAATTTAACACTTATTGAATTAATTATTTCACTAGTATTTCTAAAATATTTACCAGAATTAATTATCATTTCATAATCACTTTCACAATCTTCTTTCGTTAATTCAAATTCTTTAAGCATTCTCCCAGAGCTATCTGTTTTATTTTCTAGAAATACAACTTTGTTATTATTATTTACTTTATAAATAACAATTTCTACATCACTTGCATGCGTACCATCTATTGAGTTTAGTAAATGTGTAGAAAAAATTGCCATAACCTACTCTATAGACGCTTTATCTCTTTTATCACTAACTGCAGCAACTATAGGACTTATAACACCTTTAGCCTTAACATTTACACATGCAGTTTTACCACTTTCTAATGCTCTTTTTAGAGCGGGGCCTAAATCTTCTCTTTTAGTAACTAATTCTCCATGCCCTCCAAAACCTTCAAAAATTGAATGAAATGGAATGTCTCTAAAATCAGTTGCAAAATGTTTGCCACTTTCAAATAACCTTTCTTGTTGTTGAGAAATACAGTCAAGACCTCCATTGTTATCTATAACAACAACAATAGGCTTTTTTTCTTGAAATGCAGCTTCAATTGATAATCCGCCAGATAAAAATGCACCATCTCCACTTATTAAAACAACATTAGATTTTGGATTAAGATTTTTCGCTGATATTGCAAATGGAACTCCAACGCCTAACATACTGAAGGTACCTGGATGCAATATTCCGCCAAGTTTTTTACCTTTTGATCCAGCAATATTAATTGCAATCTCAGACCAGAAATGTGTATTTCCACCATCAATAACTAACCAATCATTTTCAGTTAATACTTCTTGAACATCTAAAGCTAATTGAAGAGGATGAATTTTTCCACCGTCTTTTTTAGCCTTTTCAGTTTCTTTATTTAAGTCATCTAATGTTTTATTAATCCAAATTTTTTTCTCTTTTTTATTCTTATTAAACCATTCATTGTTTAATTTCCATTTACTGTTTTTCTTTAACTCTATGAGTTTATCCAAAAAAACTCCAGGATCACAAAGTAAGTTTATATCTGCTGCTCTATTTAGTTCTATTTCCTCATGCGATCCATTAATACAAACAAGCTTAGTACTTTTTGGGAAGAGTGGAGGATTACCAAAATTCATTTGATTATCAAGACGTGCACCAATCATAAGAACCAAATCTGATTCATGAAGAGCCATTTTTGATGGAGGATATTGATGAATGTCTGCCAGCCCCATGTATGTATCTGCTTCTTCACCTAAAAGCTTTTGATGATATGGTATATTAAATATTGGAATATTTAATTCAAACCCTGCTTGCTCTAATTTTTTTTCTGCACTAGACCACCAAGCACCATGTCCTCCAATAAAAACAGGTTTTTGTGAACTAATTGCTAGATCAAATATTTCATTTAATCTCTCAGGATCGGGCCAAGCTTTTGCTAAAGGTTTCTTTTGATGAGTAAAAGGTCTTTCTTCTAAACCTGCATCATCTGCAAATGATGAAAACATAATATCTACTGGTACACTTAAATGTACTGCACCAGGATAGCCATTTGTTGCAATTCTATGTGCTTTATCTACGAACTCTCTTATTCTGTTGCCATCCGTTATACTTGCACTGTATTTTGTTAACGGTGCTGCAATAGATACATCATCTATTTCCTTAAAACCGCCTGCTCCTTGTCTTTTTAAACTACTTGATCCAGTTATAAAAATAACAGGTGATCTTTCACCCCATGCTTCCATCATTGAGGGTACTGCATTTGCAAAACCTTCGGGTCCTACAATACAAACGGATGGTTTTCTTGATATTCTAGTATGACCATCAGCTAAATGACCAGCGATTTGTTCATGAGGACAATTAATTACATTAATTTGACACTCCATAAATCCTTCAAGTGCTGGATTACAAAAACCTCCAGAAAGTGTAAAAACATTATCAATACCTTTGTCTCTAAGAGCTCTTGCAACTAATGCCCCACCTCTAATTTTTTTATCTCCCATCTTAATACTTTATATCCTTAAAAAATTTCTCTGCTATAATTTTTTTATCAACTTCATTTATATCGGTTAATCCTACTAAGCCAAGATTTGTACTTAACTCTTCTTTAATAAGGTTAATGATTCTTCTAAGACCTTTTGCGCCATCCGCACCGATGGCATACATTAGAGGTCTGCCAAACATAACAAAGTCAGCTCCCAGAGCTAACGCGCGTAAAATATCACTACCACTTCTAATTCCACTATCAAAAAGTATTGGAAATTCGTCTCCCAAAGCTTTTCGTATTAATGGTAAAGCATTAATAGAAGCAGTAGCACTATCTAATTGTCTTCCACCATGATTTGATACTTGAATTGCATCAGCACCAGCCTCTTTAATTTTCAAAGCATCTTCAGAATTCATTACTCCTTTAATTATTAATTTTCCTTTCCAAGCGTCTCGAACCCTTTTTAGAGTATTCCAATCAGTTGCCCCTCTACTTTCTTTTCGTCTAAAAACTTGATCACCACTTTTGGAGGTAACATAATTCATTGGTTGTGGAGCACCTTTAAATAAAGTTGTTAAGCTCCATTGAGGATGTAGTGCAAAATCTAAAAATTGTTTTGGGCCAATTTTAAATGGATAACCAAAGCCATTTCTATCATCTCTGGATCTTCTTGAAAGAATTGGAACATCAACAGTGAGAATTAAAACCTCATACCCTATGCCTTCTGCTCTTTTTAATAATTCCATAATAAATTCTTCACTTTGAAAAATATATATTTGCATCCACGAATGACCTTCTGAAAAAGTAAACATATCTTCAAGCGTAGTACTAGAAGCCATTGAAACACATGTTGGAATATTATTATACGCACTTTCTTTTGCTATCATTTTATCTGCTTCAGGCCATGAAAGATTTGTCATTCCCATTGGTGCAAATCCAAATGGATAATCAAAATGAAAATCAAATATTTTTTTACTTAAATTTCTATTCTCGACATTTCTGAAAACCTTAGGTTCAAGTCTAATTTGATCTAATGCCTTACTATTAATTTCAGCAAGTTTATCATCTCCTGATGCTCCATCAATGAAATCAAAGACTAATTTTGGTAATCTCTTTTTAGATAACCTAATTGCATCATCTATTGTATGGATTTTAGTGCTAGCTTTAATGAGATCATTCATTTTAATATTTGTATTCTAATATAATTTATAATTCTATTACAAAATATATTAGTTTTTTGAAATACCCTTCCAAGGTACAGGACTAGATGGAATATCTTCTTTTAAACCTCTTTGTATTTCTCCTTTCTCATCATACATTGGTAAAGTACATATTTCACCTTTTTGTAAAGTACCATCATCACATCTAACATCTACTATTGTATCTGGTCCAAATTCTGCATTATCCATATGAACTATAGCAACACCACAAACTTGAAATGGCGACCATGTACTTGAAGTTACAATTCCAACTTTTTGATTATTAATAGAAATTTCAGAATCAACTAATGCAAAACTATTTTCCACTCTCATACCCCATGTTAAACAATCTTTGCTTGCATTTAATAAATAATCTCTTCCAATAAAATCCCCTTTATTAAAATCTATAAATTTTCCTAATCCAACAGCAAATGGAGATCTATCTCTTGTAAAATCTCTCCCTGCAGATAAGAGACCTGCCTCAATTCTTCTACATCTAAATCCTGGAGAGGCTGTTAGGATCATCCCCATTTCTTCACCCTTACTAAGTATTAAGTCCCCAATTTTTTTTGAATCATTTTCTGGCCTTAAATAAATTTCCCAACCTAGTTCATTTGTAAATCCTGTTCTACTTATAATTACTTTTTCTAAAGCAATTGAAGTTTCAATCCAATTAAAGTAATTAAAATTATTTTTTAATGGTTGATCAATTAGTTTTTCTAACAGTTTTAAAGATTTAGGCCCTTGTATTTGGCTTACCCAAACATTTGGATCTTTAATTTCAACATCTAAATGTTTCGAATGAGCTTTGTACCAACTATATAAATGTCCATCACCTTGCGCAAACCAAAATTTATTTTTTTCTAATCTTAATAATAATCCATCTGAAATCATTCCTCCATCATGGTAACAAGCAAATTGATAAGAACATCGTCCTATTTTAACTTTTGAAATATCTCTAGGAAATATTTGTTGAAGTAAATTTTCAGCATCCGGACCAGAAATTTCGTATGGATGCTCACCTGTATGACGTAAAATTATTTCTTGTCTAGCTTTCCAATACATTTCATCTGCTGTAGCGTGAGATAATTTTTCAAGCGTAAATCTACCATCGGCGTAGTTAGTATATTCCGGGTTAAGTGGTAACTCTTGATATGTAAGAGGGTGTATTTTCATGGGTCTAGCCAAATCTAAAGATCTACCAGTTTCCTTAATAACTGGCTTTACAACAAATCTGTAATTACTA
>CABYHW010000014.1 GCA_902518705.1 uncultured Alphaproteobacteria bacterium
ATTAAATGAAAATTCATCATTAAATGAATTTCTAAAATAGCTTACAACATAATAGTAAGGATTATATAAAAGTATAGCCTTCAAACTATCAGGAAGATAATTTATTGAAAAAAAGGTTCCTGATAAAAAATTAATTGGCGCAACAAAAAAGCTCGAGAATGTACTTTGTGAATCCCAAGAATTAAAAATTATTCCTACAAAACATCCTAAACATGAGAAAAATATTATAACTAGAAATAGGTAGTAAAAAAAATAAAAAAAATTATAAATTTCAATTTCTATTAAAAAAGTAAATATTAAAAAATTAAACAGTGCTAAGATAATTCCAATAATGAGAGATGTGAATATTAATGATATTAATATTTCAATTCTATAAATAGGTGCCATTAACCAATCATCTAAAGAACCAATTTGTTTCATATGAATTAAAGTAGCAGACGAATTGTCGTAACTTTCCTGAGCAACGATCATAATGATTAATCCAGGAGCAATAAATTCGACGAAAGAACCAGAATCCATAGAAAGTGAGTAATAATTTTCTACTGTTATAAAAACTAATATAAATAAAAGATTTGTTGTTAGAGGGGCTAATAAAGAATAATGATACTCTTGTAGAAATTCTTTTATTCTAAATGCGATTATTGAATAAATCGCACTAAAATTTAACATCAATTAAGATTACTTAGAAAAGTATTTTTGAACAAGGTCCACCCAAAAATTTACACCAATGGGTAATAAATTATCATTAAAATCATACTTTGTTGTATGTAGATGAGCACTATGTTCTTCATCTCCTTGACCAAGATAAAGATATGAGCCAGGTTTTTTTTCTAGCAAATATGAAAAATCTTCTCCTCCCATTGACGGGTCAATATCAGTAATAACTTTATCATCACCAACTAAATCTTTAGCTACATTTGCTGCAAATTTTGTTTCTTCTTTAGAGTTTATAGTAGGTGGATATTTATTAACTAAATCAAATTCAATTTTTATCTCTGCACCATGTGCATCCGCTATACCTTTACATAATTCATTTAATCTTTGCTCTATATATGCTCGTGTTTCTCTTCGAAAAGTTCTAATAGTCCCGCCCATTTTAACTTGATTGTCGATTACATTATAAGCCGTACCAGCATTAATTTTTGTAATACTTATAAGAGCTTTATCAACAGGATCTGTGGATCTACTTATAATTGTTTGAACAGCAGAAATAACTTGTGCAGAAATTACTACAGGATCAATTGCTAGATGAGGTGATGCAGCATGACCACCCTTTCCTTTTACAGTAATATCAAATTCATCAACTGCCGCCATCATCGGTCCGCTATTCACACCAAACGTACCTAAAGGTAACTCAGGCCAATTATGAAGTGCATAAACTTCATCAATTTTAAAATCATCAAACATACCATCTTGAATCATTTTTTCTCCTCCAGCAAAACCTTCTTCTCCTGGTTGAAAAATGAAATATACTCTTCCATTAAAATTGTTATTTTCACTTAGATATTTCGCTGCCCCAAGAAGCATTGTGGTATGACCATCATGACCACAACCATGCATCATACCTTTATTTTGAGATTTATGATTAAATTCATTTTGTTCTGGCATAGGAAGAGCGTCAAAATCTGCTCTTAAACCAATTGTTTTCTTATTAGTAACTTCATTACCATCTACCCAAGCAACAACACCTGTATTAGCGTAACCATCTTTAAATTTAATATTAAATTCACTTAACTTATTTTTGATATACTTTGATGTTTCAAATTCCTGAAGGCCTATCTCAGGAATTTTATGTAAATCCTGACGCCATTCTGTCATTTGATCTTGCATTTGATTTATGCTGTTTAAAATTGGCATTATAGTATTCCGAAGAAACCTTTTTTATTTAGTTTTTCTTCACATTGTTGTAATTGTTTATTAAACATCTTAGTATTTCTTTCTACATTTTTAGCAACATCAATCAACCAATCTTTACTTTTAAATGTCTCTTTCGACCATCCATTTTGACCTTCATGGTATGCTAAATACTGATTATAGTAATCATTTTTTGAAATTCCAATCATATTTTCCGACTGTGTTGTGTACCAACCAATAAAATCAGTTACATCTTTAAAATTTGCCCTTGATGCATTTTGATTTCCAGTTTTATTCTTATACCAATCCCAAGTAGGATTTGTTATTTGTGCATAACCAAAAGCAGTTGATGGTCTAGACGTTGGTATTAAACCTAAAAATTTTTTTCTCTTCGGTTTTGCAAATTGAGTAAAAGATGATTCTTGTTTTATAACTGCTAATTGGAATGCAATTGGGGTATTCCATTTATCATAAGAATTTTTAGTTGCTTTATACCAGCTTTTCTTTTCATCAAAAATTATGCAACTATCAGCAGTATTTGTTAACTGATTTGAAGTACATGCATATAAAAATAACAATGTAATGCACAATAATTTTAAAAAATTATCAAATTTCATTATAAATTTAAATACCATAACTTTTACTAATATAGTCGAAAATGTGGCAAAAAATTATTGCTTACTATTGATTTATAGATATGAATGCTTAAATTTCAAAAATGGCAGAAAAAACTAAAGAAAATTTAACATTTCAAGCTGAAGTCAGTAAGCTTTTAGATCTTGTTGCTAATTCTCTTTATAGCGAAAGAGAAATATTTTTAAGAGAATTAATATCTAATTCTGCAGATGCCTGCGAAAAATTAAGATATCAATCACTCTCAAAAAAAAATCTTCTTAAAAATGAAAAGGATTTAAAAATAAATATCAGAGTTTCAAAAAAGAAAAAAATTATTGAAATTGAAGATAATGGAATTGGAATGTCTAAAAATGAACTTATTGATAATTTAGGAACTATAGCGAGATCAGGAACTAGTAAATTTATTGAAACAATGAAAAATAAAAAGAGCAATGATATTTCTGCAATTGGACAGTTTGGTGTTGGTTTTTATTCTTCATATATGGTTGCGGATAATGTTGAAGTGCTTTCTAAAGATGCTGAAAATGAAGAAACAAATCTTTGGTCTTCTAATGGAAGAGAAAATTATACCATTGAAGAAGCTAAAAAAGATAAACGTGGCACCTGTATAACTCTAAATATAAAGAAAGATGCTGATGAATTTTTAGATTCATTTCGTTTGAGATCAATTATAACAAAATACTCTAATTATATTCCTTTCCCAATTTATCTTAAGGATCTTGACGATAAAGAAAAAGAAGAAAAAATAAATGAAGGTAGTCCATTATGGTTAAAAGATAAAAAAGATATAAAAGAGGAAGACTATAAACAATTTTATAATAATATTTCATTTAACTTTGATGATCCCTTAAAAACTATTCACTATAACGCTGAGGGTGTTATTAGTTATAAGGCTTTACTTTATTTTCCTACAAATCAACCTATGGATTTATTCAATGCCGATAGGAAAAATAAAATAAAATTATATGTTCAAAAAGTTTTTATCACTGATGATTGTGAAGACATAATTCCTAACTGGTTACGTTTTATCCCAGGAGTAGTCGATTCACAGGATATTTCTCTAAATATAAGTAGAGAAATGCTTCAAAATAATCCTATTATTACAAAAATAAAAAAAGGTATTACAAATAAAATTTTAAGTGAAATTGATAGCTTAGCTAAGAAAGAAAAGGATAAATTTGAGACATTTTGGAATAATTTTGGTCCAGTACTAAAAGAAGGGTTATATGAACATAATGATCATCATGAAAAAATCCTACCGCTATTAAGGTTTGAAAATTCTTTAAATGATAAAAAAATATCTCTTGAAGAGTACACTAAATTAATGGCTAAAGATCAAAAAGAAATTTATTATTTTGCTAATACTGATAAGGATCATATTAAAAACTCCCCTCAATTAGAAGTTTTCACTGATAAAAAGATACCAGTTTTGTTTATGGTTGATGCAGTAGATGAGTTTTGGATTCAAAATGTAAATAAATTTAAAGATTTAGAATTTAAATCAATAACTAAAGGTAAAGTTGATGTTTCAAAAGTTGGTGAAAAATCAAATAAGAAAGATGAAAATAAAAAAGAAATAGATAGTAAAATCAATGATTTAATTAACATACTTAAAACAGAGTTAAAAGAGACAATATCTGATGTAATTGTATCTGAGAGATTAACAAAAAGCCCAATTCTGCTTGTTGCTGAAGAAGCTGGGATGGATATAAATATGGAAAAACTGATGAAAATGCATAATCAAAAAACTCCTGTTTCAAAAAAGATACTTGAAATTAATCCAAACCATCCGATGATTGTAAATTTATCTCAAAATTTAACAAAAATTGACCATAAAAAAGCTTCAAATTTAATTTTAGATCAAGCTAATATATTAGATGGTAACATTCTCTCTAATCCATCCGCTTACTTAGAAAATTTAACTGAAATTTTTATTAAGTAACTGAATTTATAATTTTATTATTATTAAAAAATTCAACAAATTGATTAGCAACCATTTCTGCTACAACTATTTGTGCTTCATCAGTAGAAGCAGCAATATGTGGAGTTAAAATTATATTATCTAAATTATAAAACCCACTTTCTACTAAAGGCTCATTTTTAAAAACATCTAATGCAGCGCCTTTAATTTCTTTTTTTTCAAGAGCGTTTTTAAGATCATTTTCATCAACTAAGTTACCTCTAGCGGTGTTGATAATTATGCAATTTTTTTTCATTAGTGATAAATGATTTTTATTCATAATCGGATTACAATCTTTATTGGGTTTACAGTGAAAAGAAATTATATCTGAATCTTTAATAATCTCATCGATAGAACAAGAATTATATTCAGGATAGCTGTCCTTAATTGTTTTAAAGTATGAAGAAAATATTGAAACGTGCATTCCCAATATATTAGATATTTCTGCAACTCTTTTACCTACATTACCAAAACCAACGATACCAATTTTCTTGCCTTTAATTTCATTTCCTTTTAATTTCTTTTTTTCCCAAAGACCCTTATGAGTTGTCTCATTGGCAACAGTAATTTTTCTTTGCAATGCAAAAATTAAACCAATTGTGTGTTCTGCTGTAGCATTTGTATTACCTCCTGGAGTATTCATTACGATAATGTTTTTATTTTTAGCAGCTTCCACATCAACATTATCAACTCCTGCTCCTGCTCTACCTATAATTTTTAAATTTGAAAGAGAATCAATTAAATCTTTTCGCACTTTAGTTGCAGAACGAATAATTAAACCATCATAGTTATCAATTATTTTTTTTAATTCTTCAGGAGATAAATTTGTTTTTGTATCGACTGAAATATTATTTTTTTTTAAAATTTCAGATGCAATATTATCTAGTGAATCTGATATTAGTACTTTAGGCATGTTTTGATTTAATTTCTGAATAAGCCCAATCAATCCAAGGTAAAACTAATTCTACATCTGAAGTTTGAACCGTGCCTCCAGCCCATATTCTAAAAGAAGGTGGTGCTTTAGGATATCCATTGCAATCAAATCCAACATTATTTTCAGAAAGTAATTTACATATATCAGCCATTACAGCTCTTTGATCACTTTCATCTTTATTAGTAAACCAATCTTCTACAATTTTAAAAGTTATCCCAGTGTTTGATATATAATTATCATCTTCAATTTCAGATAAAAAGGTCACCCAATCTCTCTCATTAATCCATTCTCTAATTTTTTGTAAAGAATTCTGGGATTTAGAAATTAATGAATTTAATCCTCCTTGAGAAGAAACCCAATTTAATGAATCAATTATATCTTCAACGCATATCATTGAAGGTGTATTAATTGTGTTTCCTTCAAAAATACCTTTTATCAATTTTTGGTTTTCAGCTAATCTAAACAATTTTGGTACTGGCCAACTAGGTGTAAAACTTTCTAATCTTTCAACAACGCGTGGAGAAATTGCTATCATTCCATGAGCAGCCTCTCCTCCAAGTATTTTTTGCCAAGACCAAGTTATAACATCGCATTTATTATAATCTATAGGCATACCAAAGATTGCCGAAGTAGCATCACAAATGGTTAGGCCTTTTCTGTCATCAGGTATCCAATCTCCATTTGGAACTTTGACACCAGATGTTGTTCCATTCCAAGTAAAAATAACGTCATTATCAAAATTGACTTTGCTTAGGTCAGGTAGTTTTCCATAATCTTCTTCATGAATATTTAAATTTTCTAGTTTTAATTCGCTGATTGCATCGATTACCCAATCTTTACCAAAATTTTCCCATGCAAGAATATCGACTCCCGTTTTACCTAATAGGCACCACATAGCAGCTTCTAAAGCACCGGTATTTGATCCAGGCATGATACCCAATAAATAATCATCAGGTAAATTAAGAATATCTTTAGATTTATCTATTGCTTCTTTTAATCTTGCTTTACATTCAATAGATCTGTGAGATCTACCAGTTAAAGCATTACTCAAAACGGATATGTCCCAGC
The DNA here is from genome assembly GCA_902518705.1 of uncultured Alphaproteobacteria bacterium. Classification (GTDB taxonomy): domain Bacteria; phylum Pseudomonadota; class Alphaproteobacteria; order HIMB59; genus CACPNW01. The sequence continues at coordinate 6,453 of CABYHW010000014.1, forward strand.
CTGGTCTTTTTGAAGTTGGTCCACTTGAAAAATTTGGATTATTAGGTTTAGTATTAGGTTTATTCATACATTTTTTTCAAACTCATAAACTACTAAGCCATCTAAAGGTTTTGGATCAAACCATGTTGATTTAGGGGGCATAGTCAAATTTTTAGTCGCAACCGTAATAACATCACTTATTGAAGATGGGAAGATAGAAAATGCCACACTGTCATTATTTTCATCAACTTTTTTTTCTAAAGCTTCCAAACCATGACATCCGGCAATAAATCTTATTCTTTCATCATTATTAACATCAGATATATTTAAATGTTTTTTAAAAATAAAATTATTTAAAATATTAATATCTAGCGTATCAACAAAATTATCAGTTTTTAATTCAGTTTTAAAATGTAATGAATACCACTTTTTTTCATGATACATTCCAAATTGTTTATTAGATTGAGGTTTGAAAGGATCTTTTTCTTTTTTTATTTCGAAGTTTTCAGAAAGAATGTCTAAAAAATTTTCTTCACTCAAACCATTTAAATCTTTAACAACTCTATTATAATCAAATATTTTAGCTTCATCACTTGGAAACGCCGCTATCATAAAATCTTCTTGTAAAATATTTTTATTATAATTTAATTCACCAATAATTTTCATTGCACCCATTCTATGATGTCCATCTGCAATATATAAATTTTCCACTTCGTTTATAAAAATAGAAGATAAGTTTTCGATAAAAGATTGATCAGAAATGCACCATAGCTTATGAATAGATTTATCAAAACTTTCAAAATCATAATCTGGAGTATTTGATATTATAGAAGACAATAAATCTTTTATCTTATTGTTTTTTTTATATACCACATAAATAGGACCAATTTGTGTTTTTATATTTAACATTTGCTCTGCCCTTTCTCTCATCCTTGTTTCATAAATTTTTTCATGCGCTTTAATTTTTTCATCTACGAAATCTGATATTTTAGAAAGAGATAAAAAACCTAGTTGAGTATGACCTTTAAATTCAATTTGATAAATATAATAAAATAATTCTTTATCTTTTTTAATTACGTCATTTTCTTTCATTTCATTAAAATGTGATTTAGCTTCTAAGAGAGTATCTGCTTCTTTTAATTGCCCAACAGGATTCAAAATTTTTAAATAATTCCAATAATTATTTTTTTTAAATATTTCTATATTTTCAATACTTAAATGATCAGTAGAAGGAGCAATTAAATTTTTTGCATCTTCGTTGTAAGGACGTGTTCCTTTAAAAGGTTTAATTTCAACCATAATAAAGAAACACCTTTAATTAAATAAAAAAAAATTTAAACTTAAATTACGCTACTTCTGGTATTTGAGAAATAGATTTACCTATTCCATCATTATCAATAACATCATCAGCCATTGATCCATTTAGATAATCATCATAAGCTGACATATCAAAATATCCATGGCCACATAAATTAAAGAGAATAGTTTTTGACTCACCTTTTTCTTTACATTCTAAAGCTGCATCAATAGCTCCTTTGATTGCATGATTTCCTTCTGGAGCAGGAATAATTCCTTCTTGTTTTGCAAAAGTTAAACCAGCTTCAAAACAATCTTTTTGACCGTAAGCCTTTGCTCTCATCAAACCTAACTCATATAAGTGGCTTAAATGATAAGACATGCCATGGTATCTTAATCCACCAGAGTGATTAGCTGGCGGTAAGAAATCAGATCCAAGAGTATGCATTTTAATTAATGGAGTCATTTTTGCCATATCACCATGATCATAAGCATACTTACCCTTTGTAAATGAAGGACATGATGCAGGCTCGCAACCAATTATATCAATTTTTTGACCACCTCTTAACTGTTGTCCTAAAAATGGAAACATTAATCCAGAAAGATTACTACCACCACCTGTACAGCCAACAATAATATCAGGATAATCTCCAGCCATCTCCATTTGCATAATAGCTTCATTACCATTTATAGTTTGATGCATTAGAACGTGGCCTAAAACACTTCCAAGTGAGTATTTTGCTTTACCTCCACTTTTAACAGTTGCTTCTATTGCTTCTGATATAGCTATTCCCAAACTACCAGGGTTATCAGGATTTTCTGATAATAACTTGTTACCAAAATCAGTTAAATTAGATGGACTAGCGTGACAGTTAGCGCCGAACGATTGCATCATTAATTTTCTGTAAGGTTTATGATCAAAACTAACCTTAACCATGAAAACTTCTATATCTATACCAAAGATCTGACCTGCAAAAGCTAATGAACTTCCCCACTGACCTGCACCCGTTTCAGTAAAAATTTTACTAATTCCTTCTTCTTTATTAAAAAATGCTTGCGGAACTGCAGTATTTGGTTTGTGACTTCCTGTAGGACTAACACCTTCATATTTGTAATAAATTTTAGCTGGTGTATCTAAAAACTTTTCTAACCTTCTTGCCCTAAATAAAGGAGAAGGTCTCCATTGTTTGTATACTTCTCTTACTGGTTCAGGAATTTCTATTTCTCTTTCGGTAGAAACTTCTTGCATAATTAAACTCATTGGAAATAAAGGAGCAAAGTCATCAGGACCAGCTGGCTGTTTAGTTCCAGGGTGTAATGGTGGTGGTGGTGGACTTGGTAAGTCTGCATTAATATTATACCAAAACTTTGGTGCTTTATTTTCTTCAAGTAAGTATTTAATTGAGCCGCTCATAATAAAAGTATATTGGACTATAAAAAATTAAATTTCAACCATAAATGAAATACTTTAACTTCAAAAATGTGTCTATTTTTATTGCTGTTTTTTTAGTATTATATGTTTTTTACGGATATTTTACTCATTGATCTTTTTTGACCCACAAACAGACCGATAAAAACCAAAATAATTCCAACTACAGAACTAAATACTATTTGTTCAGAAAGAAATATGAATCCCCAAATTAATGCAAAAACAGGAATTAAATAGGCAACATAAGACAAGAAAACCGGACCAGATTGTTTAACAATATGATAGCGCATATGAAATGCAATAGCTGTTGGAAAAACACCTAAATAAATAATAGAAATTAAAGAAATCTTATTAATATTATTCTCATAATTAATAAAATCATAGAATAAAAAAGGTAATGATATTATCGCTCCAAACAATGAAGCAAAAGTTGTAATTGAAATAGGGCTTAATTTTTTTAATTTATTATAAGCTGCAATATTTGAAATCATATAGCCAAATGCAGCTATAATCACAAAAATTTTTGCTAATGTACTAATGTAGTTTTCATCTTGAAAATTAAATTTACTTATATCTAAAATAAAAATAATACCTACAAAACCTATAATAATTGATAAAAATTTAACCCAAGTAAACTTATCGTCTGAAGTTAATACATGAGACATTAGTAATGTTATTAATGGACCAACCGACATTAATAACCCTGCAGTGGAAGAAGGTATGTATTGTTCAGCCCAACTAATCAGATAGAATGGTAAAAAATTTCCTGTAATTCCAATAAAAGAGAGAATTATAACTAAATCAAGATTTAATTTAGGATGTTTGTTGTATGAATAATATAAAATAATTAAAAAAATAGAAGCAATAATTAATCTTAAAGAAGCGATGCTTGTGGGAGTAAAACTAGATAAACAGATTTTAATAACAAAAAAAGATGATCCCCAAATAGCGGCTAAAATTATAAGGAGTATTAAATTATTTGATACTAATTTGTTTAACAAAAATTAGATTTTATTTTTTGGTTGTGGAATTTCAATATTTTCAGAAGTTTTCATCAATTCATCTCTTCTTCCATCCCAAAGATAATCTGCGTAATCAAATTCTGTAATCATTCTATCAGATCGTTCAAATGTTAAGCCGTATTTTCTACAGTAACTAGCAAACTCTTCAGCATTATCTATTGGTAAATTTTCTACAGTCCATTTTCTAGAACTTCTATCAAATTTAAAACCATTTTTTTTGAACCAATCTCTGTGATAATAAGAATCTCTACCAAAAGCTGAAAAAGTTATTTTCTTTGACATAATGATATGCGCTCATACATGAAAAACTTCGAAATAACAAATTTAATTTTTAAAATTAATTTTATTTAAAATAGTAGAAATCTAACAGTATTTATAATAAGATAATCTTATGGATCTTTACAGTAGTAGTGAAATAACAGTTCATCAGTTAAATGAACTTAAGCGAGATGACAAAAAAATTCAAATTATAGATGTAAGAGAGGATACTGAAAGAGATCATGCCCATATTAAAGGTACAATACACATGAAACTTTCAGAAATTGCTAAAAGATACACTGAATTAGACAAGAAAAAAAATATTTTTGTAATGTGTCATACCGGTACAAGAAGCCAAGCTGTATGTAAATGGCTTAAAGCACAAGGTTATAATCATTGTGTAAATGTACTTGGCGGAATAGATGCATGGGCGGCATTAATTGATAGAAATATAAGAAGATATTAAGAAATACTCTCTAGGTACAAACCAAGAAAAATAATTATCACACTAATTAAAAATAGTATTATCCTGAACAGTATTTCAATAAAAAGATTAAATCTTATTCGCTTTTTTATAATTAGTTTATATAGAGGATTACTAATTGATAGAGAAATTAAAAGTATTCCAATAATAATAACAAACCAATGCATAAAGTTAAAAAATACATAGCTGAAGATTTAAAATTTTCAAATCAAACTATCAAAGAAATGAAGATTAATTCAAAAAATTTTTATAATAATATTAAAGAGAGAAGAAGCATTCGTGAATTTTCAAAAGATAAAATCGATATAAATGTTATAAAAAATGCAATCTTATCTGCAGGATCAGCTCCAAGTGGAGCAAATCTTCAACCTTGGCATTTTGTGGTAATAAAAAATAAAACCGTAAAAAAGAAGATTAGAATAGAAGCAGAAAAAGAAGAAGAAAATTTTTATAAGTATAAAGCTCCTCAAGAGTGGCTGGATGCTTTAACTCCTTTAGGAACTGATGAAAATAAAAAATTTATTGAAAATGCACCATATTTAATAGCTATATTTGAGAAAAAATTTTCAATTTCAAAAAATAAAAAAATAAAAAATTATTATGTAAAAGAGTCTGTCGGCATTGCTACTGGTATACTAATTACTTGTTTACATTTTTCTGGCTTAGCAATGTTAACACACACACCGAGTCCAATGACATTTCTTAATAAAATTTTAAAGAGGCCTAGCAATGAAAAACCATTTGTTTTACTTATTGTTGGAAGACCAGATAAAGATGTAAAAGTTCCAAAGTTTGCAAAACAAAAGAAAAAATTTAAGGAAATTACTTCAATCTTTTAACCAAGTTCTTCTGGTTTCATAGTTTCATAAACCTCATAAGGCATATGTATCCATGGAGAATCTTCTAAATAATCAACATAATAATTTGGTTTAAACGAAGATACTGACTTATAAAATAAAACTCCAGTTCTTATTGGTTCATCTATATAAAAACCATAAGTATGATTTAACCAATCAATACTTTTTTTAAGAGTAATTCCTGAATCTGCTAAATCATCTACTATTAAAACTTTTGATCCAATGTTAGGGCTTGTTTTTGCTAAATCTCTTGAAAATGTGATTGCACCTCTTTTATTTTTTACTCCCTCACCTTTATATGATTCAACAGAAAGAATTGCTAAAGGAACATCGAATATTCTTGCCATTACGTCCCCTACTCTCATACCTCCTTTAGCGATGCATACAACCTGATTAAATTGCCATCCATCCTTATGAATTTGTTTTGCTAAGTCTTCTGTTTTACTTCTATATTCATCCCAACTAATGTGTAAATCAGACATAAATCTTCCTTTGAAACTAAGAATTAAACCTCTCCCTTTAAAAGAGAGAGGGTTATAAGAATTTTAATTATTGTGGTACTTCGCCGTCAATACCTTGAACATAAAAGTTCATTCCAAGTAACATTCCATCAGGCGCTACTTCACCTTCAGGAACCACAAGCTCACCAGCCTGATTGTAAATTGGACCCGTGAAAGGATGGATAGTTCCATCTTTAATTCCAACTTCCATATTTACTGCTTCTTGAATTAAACTTGCTGGCATAAGTTTAGTATTATATGGTGACATTACAACCATACCTTTATCCATACCATCCCAAGTATCACCAGAAGACCAAGTGCCGTCCACAACAGCTTTTGCTCTTTCAGCATAGTAAGGGCCCCAAATATCTTCAATTGAAGTTAAATGTGCATCAGGACAAAATTCTTCTTGGTTTGAAGCTTGACCAAATGCATAAACACCAGCTTTTTGAGCAGCTTGGCAAGGAGCATATGTATCAGTATGCTGAACAATTATGTCAGCTCCTTGATTAATTAATGTATTAGCTGCATCAGCTTCTTTACCTGGGTCGTACCAAGTAAATACCCAAATAATTTTCATTTTGATATCTGGATTTACTTTTGAAGCTGCTAAATAAAATGCATTAATTCCTCTTACAACTTCAGGAATAGGGAATGAAGCTATATAACCAATAGTATTTGTTTCTGTCATATGGCCAGCAATATGCCCTTCAATCATTCTACCTTCGTAAAATCTAGCTGAATACGTAGCAACGTTATCCGCTTGGATATACCCAGTAGCATGTTCAAATTTTATATCAGGAAAATCCTTAGCTACTTCATGTGTCTGATCCATATAGTTGAAAGACGTTGTAAATATTAAATCATGCCCTGAGTCTGCTAGTTTTCGGATTGCTCTCACAGCATCTGCGTTTTCAGGAATATTTTCAAGATAAGTAGTAGTAATAGAGTCACCAAGTTGGCTCTCCATATATTTTCTACCTACATCATGCATATATGTCCAACCATGATCACCTGGAGGACCTATGTATATAAATCCAACTTTTTTAGGGTCTGCATATGCTGAACCAAATGCAAATACCAAAAAAGTAGATAAAAAAGTTATTATTCTAATCATTTTAACCTCACCTGCTAATATAACGATTACTCAACTATATACTTAATATATAGAAATAGGTTTGATCAATAAATCTATATGATTATAGAAAAAAAGAAGTGGATATTTATCTGCCTCTATAAAAAGGAATAGTTAATGAAGCTGGTGCACTAAGTTTTATTCTTAATTTATTACTAGAAATTAACACTAAAACTATAATAGTTGCAACATATGGAGCCATACTGAAAAATTGACCAGGAAATCTTAAACCTAAAGCCTGAAGATTCATTTGAAGAATAGTAACACCTCCAAATATATAAGCTCCAATAAGTACTCTTTCTGGTTTCCAAGTTGCAAATACAACTAATGCTAACGCTATCCATCCACGTCCAGCTGTCATACCTTCTTGCCACATTGGAGCGTAACAAATTGAAATATATGATCCTGCAAGAGCACACATAGAACCTCCAAATAAAATTGATAAAAATCTAATTTTAATAACGCTATATCCTAAAGCATGTGCAGAATTATGGGATTCCCCTACTGCTCTTAAAATCAAACCAGCTTTAGTTTTATAAAAAAAATAACTAACCAAAAAAACAATTAAGAAAGAAAATATAACAAAAAACCATGGTGACAGACCATCGATTGGTGTTCCAATATATTGTTTGCCAAGCATCGAACTAAGACCTATTCCAAAAATAGTTAATGCTAATCCTGTAGCAATTTGATTTGACATTAAAAATAGAACAAGAAAAGCAAATAAACCAGACATGATAATTCCAGATAATATAGATACAAAAAAAGCTAAAAAATAACTTCCGGTAATTACTAAGATAATAAAAGCGGACACTGCTCCTACCAACATCATTCCTTCTACACCTAAATTTAATACTCCAGATTTTTCTGTAACTAACTCACCTATACCAGCAAAAACTAGAGGTGTTGTTGCAATTAAAACAATTTGTAATATTCCAAGTATTAAATCTAAATTCATAATAATTTTTTGTAAGTTAATTTATAGTTAATTAGTAATTCCGCACCTAATAAATAAAATAAAACCAAACCCTGAAATATAAAACCTACCGCTGAAGGTATTTGTAAAAACAATTGTGCATCTTCAGCACCAAGATAAGTAAGAGCGATAACTAAAGAAGCAAAAATAATACCAATTGGGTGAAGTCTACCTAAAAAAGCAACAATAATTGCAGTAAATCCATAATTTGGAGAAATATCTCTATATAATAATCCAATTGGGCCAGATACTTCAGCTAAACCTGCAATACCTGCAAAAGCGCCACAAATTGCAAAAGCAAAAAAAACTAAAGTTGTTTGATTAAAACCAGCATATCTAGCAGCTTTGGGGCTGTAACCGGATACTTTTAATTGAAAGCCAAAAATAGTTTTTGAAAATATAAACCAAGATACAAAAATTAAAAATAACGTTATAATTAGTCCAAAGTGCACTCTCAAACCATCAAATAATAGAGGCATTCTTCCAGATTCACTAAATGGTCTTGATTTAGGAAAACTATAACCAAATGGATCTTTCCAAGGTCCCACTACTAAATAATCTAAAATAAATAAAGCAACATAAACTAACATTAAACTTGTTAAAATTTCATTTGTATTAAATTTTGTTTTTAAAATAGCAGGTATTAAACCCCACAATGCTCCTCCAATTGCTCCTACAAAAATCATTAATGGCAACAACCAGAAAGCATTTGTATCATGAAATAATATTCCAATACCTCCACCAAAAATTGCACCCATGGTAAGTTGTCCTTCAGCTCCAATATTATAAATATTATTCTTAAAACAATATGAGAGACCAATTGCAATTAAAGCTAAAGGAGTTGCTTTTACAAACAATTCAGAAATACCGTAGGTTGAAGAAATAGGTGAAATAAAAAATGTATATAATGCATAAACTGGATCAAAACCAAGAATAACAAAAATAATTGAACCTGTAATTAAAGTTAAAACTATTGATATTATAGGAACAAAAAAATTCATTAAACCCGAACTCTGTGAGCGAGAAACTATTGATGGAAATAAACTATTCATTTTTTCCACCCATCAATAATCCTAATTTTTCTATTTCTATTTCACTAGTTTTAAAAGGTTTGGATAAATTACCATCATAAATAACAGATATTTTATGAGTAATTTCAATCAACTCATCTAAATCTTGAGAAATAACAATTATAGACGTTCCATTTTGAGATAATTCTATCAAAGACTCTCTTATAGAATGCTCAGCACCAGCATCTATCCCCCAAGTTGGATGTGAAATAATTAATATTTTTGGCTTAGATGATATTTCTCTACCAATGACATATTTTTGTAAATTTCCTCCGGACAAGCTTGATGCTTTAGCATCATTACCAGGAGTAATAACTTTAAATTCATTAATTACATTATTAGCAAAATCATCAACATTATTTTTCAATATTATGCCATTTTTAATAAAATTATTTTTTGGAAATTGACTCAAAAGAATATTTTCAGACAAACTTAACTCAGGTACCGCACTATGACCCAATCTATTCTCTGGAACAAAAGAAATAGATAAATCTCTTCTTTTTTGTGGCCCATACTTTTCAATTTTTTTATTATCAAAAGTAATTGATCCAGATTTAATATTTATATTTTCTCCTGTTAAAATATCCATTAATTCTGATTGTCCATTACCTGCAACTCCAGCAATGCCATAAATTTCACCCACTCTTACTTGAAAAGAAATATTTTTAAGATCTGTTAAAAATGGATCATTAAAATCACATGAAATATTTTTTACCTCAAAGTTAACTTCGTCTTTTATATGCTCATAATTAGTTTTTAAGTCATCTAATTTTTGTCCTAACATTTTTGTTGCAAGTGTTTTTGCAGTTTGATTTGCAGTACTTGAAGTGTCTATAATTTCACCACTTCTCATTATAGTAACTGTATCACATATTGATATTACTTCTTCGAGTTTATGAGTGATATATAATATTGTACGACCTTCTTTGACGAGTGCATTTAATGTTACAAATAAACTTTCAACTTCTTGTGGTGTTAAGACTGAAGTTGGCTCATCCATAATAAGTATCTGAGGGTCTTGTAATAAGATTCTTACAATTTCTACACGCTGCTTTTCTCCAGCTGATAAAGCAGTAATTGGAGCATCTAAATCTAAGGGAAGATTATATCTTGAGCTTATATTTTCTAGCTTATCTTCTAAATCTGAATAAGACATCTTTTCATCTATTCCTAAAATTAAATTTTCTTTTACTGACAAAGAATCAAATAAAGAAAAATGCTGAAATACCATTCCTATTCCTTGTTTCCTTGCTTCTGCTGGGGAATTAACTTTAAAATCCTTATTATTTAATTTAATATTTCCTTCATCTGGTTCTAAGAGACCATATAGAATTTTTACCAACGTAGATTTCCCTGCTCCATTTTCTCCTAAAATTGCATGAACTGCATTTTTTTTAATATCAAAAGTAACCTTTTTATTTGCAATTACTCTTGGAAAAGATTTTGTAATATTTTCTATATTTAATATTGTATCACTCATAATTTAATTCAAATATTTCTGATTGTTCAAAATTATAAATCTCAATATTATTATCCGCATCTTTTTTATCAATGGTAATATATTTTTCATTCTCAAGAGATATTAGAGGGAAATGCCATACTTTGGGATTAAAATTTATACCATCACCACCACTTACTTTGAATATTTCAATTAAATCAATTTTAGGTTTGTTACCTATTGGAGCAACTAAAACTAAAAAACCTGTAGCATTAAACGGAAGAAATACTTGAGAGCTAAAGGGGTGATTTTCTAACATGTTAATTTTTAATGGAAAGTTTCTTTTCTTTGCCTGAAAAATATTTAATCGAGATCTTTTGTCATCACCAATTATTTGAATATTTGCTAAATCAAAAAAACTATCGGTTGTATCTTTATTAATACTTTCATAATTTTTATTAGATGTTGTAATTAAATCACCATAATTTTTGAAATTCTCTTTACTAATATTCTTTATCTTATAGTTCACAAAAACTTTCCAATTGCCCTGATCCGTGAAATACCACCGTCAGGATAAATATTTAACTTCAAATAATTTATTTTTTTAATGTGTTTAGATGAATTAATTTTTAATGATGAATTAGGTTGAAGATTTTTATTTTTTATTAAAAATTTCCAATTTTTGCTTTCATTTATTAATTTGCTTATATTTATATTTTTTATTGAATAAAGACCTTGTACTGAGCAATGAGACGGATAATTACCTTTAAAATAATGAGTTTCAATATTAAACTTTTCAATTAAACCAGGTTTGCCAAGTTTAATTATAACCCAGTCATATCCTGATCCTCTTCTTCTTTTAGTTTCCCAACCATTGCCCATATTTTTAGATTTAAATGGAAGTAATAAATTTTCTGCCCTTCCAAAATGTTCATCACTACATGCCACAATTTTTGAACCATTAAGAATGCTAAGTAAATCAAATTTTTTATTTGGAAATTTTAATTTTGATACATCTAGATTTCCTAATAATTTTAATCTTGCAACTCCTCCATCTGGATAGATGTTCATTCTTATGAAGTTAAAAACTTTATTATTCTGTTGAGTTTTAAAACCGTGAAGATAATTTGGATGTAGTTTCCTTTTTGATAAAATATTAACCCAATTAAATTTATTTTTTTCAAAATAACAAGCATCAATGCTTGCGTATTCAGGTTGATTGCCATTAAAATAGCTTGTGTCTATTTCAGCAAAATTAATTTTACCAGGAAGGCCTAATTTAATAGTAACATAATCATTTCCTTCAATTCTTTTTCTTCTTGTTTCCCATCCATCCATCCATTTCCCATTTTTATCGTAAACTCCTTCTTTAAAAATTGGCTGTTCCTCTTTAAGCAATCTGGATGCTGATCCAAAAAACTGATCAGAAAATCTATGAATTTTTGTACCTAAAACCTTACTACATAAGTTTATATAATTTTTTTGAATGTATTTCTTATTCATTAATTAATTCTGTTAATCTTAATTTTGCAATTTCTTTTACTTGTGAAATTGAAGTTTTTATTTCTAAGTTTAAATCATTATTGTCTAATCTACTTTTAAACTCTGTTATAATTTCATTTTTATTTTTATTTCTAACTGCAAAAATAAATGGGATATTAAATTTATTTTTAAATCTTGAATTTAAATCTTTAAATAAGTTAAATTCTTGTTCTGAACAATCTTTTAAACCAGATCTACTTTGTTCTTCATCAGATAATTCAGACAAACCTTTATTTATTTTTATTTTATCTGCTAGATCAGGATGCTTTTTAATTATATTTATTTTAGTTTCTTCATCTAAATTATCAAACAACTCTAAAAATATTAATATCATTTCTTTTTTATTTTTAAATGGTCGCTTTTTATCAGCATGTTCTGTTATAAATTTAGATTCTTCATAAATATTTTTAAAAGAATCAATAAATTTTTCAGAGTTATAATTATTAATATCTTCAATTTTCATCACTAAAATTTTCATACCAATAATTGGCAATTTCCTCTCTTTTGCATATCCAAATATCATTATAACCAGAAACATAATTCAAAAATTTTACCAAAGACATAAATCTTCCAGGTCTAGCTATTAAACGACAATGTAAACCCACACTCATCATTTTTGGTTTATTGAACTCGTTTGCTTCTCTGTATAATGTATCAAATGAGTTTTTTAAGTAATTATAAAAATCCTCACCTGTGTTAAAACCTTGTAAGGTAGAGAATCTCATATCATTATTATCTAGAGTGTATGGAATGATTAGATGTTTTTTATTTTTTACTTTTATCCAGTAGGGTAAATCATCAGCATAGGAGTCACTATCGTAAATAATATTTGTATTTTCTAAAATTATATTTCTTGTATTTGGACTTGTTCTACCAGTATACCAACCAGACGGAAAATAACCAAAAATATCTTTAATAATGTTGTTACATTTTATAGTATGTTCTTTTTCAACTTCCTCAGTTATATTTTGATAGTCTATCCATCGATAACCATGGCTAGCTACTTCATAATTTGATTTAATTATTTGTTCACAAACATCAGGATTTTTTTCTAAAGCCATACCAACACCAAATATTGTTAGAGGTAATTTTCTTTTTTCAAACTCATTATGTATTCTCCAAAAACCTCTTCTTGAGCCATATTCATAAATTGATTCCATATTCATATTTCTGGCACCTATTATTTGCTTCGCATTAATTATTTCAGATAAAAAAGTTTCTGATCCTTCATCGCCATTCAATATTGAATTTTCAGCACCTTCCTCATAATTTAGAACAAATTGAAGAGCGAGTTTTGATTTATTAGGCCAATAAAAGTTAGAGTCATTATTTCCGTAACCTATATAATTTCTGTCGTCTTTCATAAAAATGCTTGATTTAATATTTAGTTAAATACTGTATAAACGAATAAGTATTATGTCTAAAGGATATTTAACTACTCATGTTTTGGATACCTATAATGGAAAGCCTGGTTCTGGTATAAAAGGGTCTCTTTTTAAAATTGATGGTGAAAATAAAGTTAAAATTTCAAATTTCACTCTCAATGAAGATGGCAGGTGTGATGAACCTATATTAGGTAAAGAGAATTTTATTCTTGGAAAATATGAGTTATTATTTCTTTGCGGGAGTTATTTTAAGGAATTTACAAATCTTCATGAACCATTCTTTCTTGATGACGTAATAATTAGATTTGGAATTAACAAAGAAGAGCACTACCATGTTCCTCTTCTTATTACCCCGTGGAGTTATTCAACATATAGAGGAAGCTAGTGTCTAGAGAGCATATCGATTTTCTTCTTAATGAAGAAAAAATATCTATCAAAGATTTAGACACAAATACAACGGTACTAAATTATCTTCGTAATAATCATGAGTTGACTGGAACAAAAGAAGGTTGTGCATCTGGTGATTGTGGAGCATGTACTGCAGTTGTAGGAGAATTAAAAGAAAATAAAATTTCTTATAAAAGTATAAACACTTGTATTACTTTTTTGTATTCTCTGCATGGTAAGCAATTAATAACAGTTGAGCATATACAAAAAAATAAACTTCATCCTGTTCAACAATCAATGATTGATAGTGACGGATCTCAATGTGGTTTTTGTACACCTGGTATTATTATGTCAATGTATAATATGTACGAAAACAAAATAAAACCAACAGAAGAAAATATAGATAAATTTCTTTCTGGAAATTTATGTAGATGTACAGGTTATCTTCCAATTAAAAATGCAATTAAGAATATGTATAGCTATAAAAGTAATAAATTTTCAAAAAGTAAAGTTATTAGATTATTAAAATCAATTAAGAAAACTGATATTGTTATTAAAAAAAATGATTCTAAGTTTTTCATCCATTATAATTTAAATTCTCTAATAAAAGACTATCAAAAGATTAGTAATGGACATTTACTAGTTGGGGGTACAGATCTCGCTCTTGAAGTGACAAAAAAAAGAAAAGATTTAAAAAATATTTTTTATTTAGGATCAAATAATGATTTAAATTATGTTAAAAATAAAAACAATAATTTACACATTGGATCCGCTACCCCCATAAATGATATTTTACCAATTTTAGAAAATATTTATCCAACATTTGCTAAAATGTTTGAAAGATACGGATCTGAGCAAATAAGAAATACTGCATCTCTTGGAGGTAACATTGGAAGCGCATCTCCAATAGGTGATAGTTTGCCTGTGTTAATTGCACTCAATAGTAAAATTATAATTCAAGGAAAAGTTAAAAAAAATTTATTATTGGATAATTATTTTCTCAGCTATCGAAAAACTAAATTAAAACCTAATGAAATAATTAAAGAAATTATAATACCC
>CABYHW010000015.1 GCA_902518705.1 uncultured Alphaproteobacteria bacterium
TTTAAGATTTGCCTTATAACAGGTCTGGTATACTTAAAATCTTTATTAGAAGGATCTTCTATAAAATCAATATTATTTCTAATATTATAATTATAAATATCTTTCTTTTTATATTTTAATAATGGTCTTATAAGTAATGTATTGTCTCTTAAACTTTTTTCTTTTATACCGTATAATCCATCAAAGTCGCTGCCAGAAATTTTTCTTATTAAGAAGGTCTCTAAGTTATCATCTTGATGATGACCAATAAAAAGATAAAGGATATTATTTTTTTTACAATAATTTGTTAAAAGTTCATATCTATTATCTCTAGCTTCTTTCATACTTTTTTTCTTAATATTTGAATTATGAACATTTAATATTTTAATCTTATGATTATAAATCTTTAACAACTTGATAATCTTATTAATTTCAAAAATAATATTTATTCTTAATTTGTGATTTACAATTAGAATTGTTAAATCTGCAAATGTAGATTTTGCCCATTCAAATATTAAAAATAATAAAGCCATACTATCTGGCCCACCTGATACAGCAATTGCTATTGAAGGATTTTTCTCGAATATCAATGAATTATTTAAATCTTTTATGAAGTTTGATTTTTTTAACTTCATTCATTTTCCACTAAGCAACTAAAGTTATTTAAATCATTTTTTGCATTTTTAATAAACTTACTTTTAGGGAAATCAATAATCAATTTTTCTAAAGTTTTACAACTTTCATTAATTTTCTGAACTTCATATAAAGATACAGCCAATTTATACAACATATCAGGTGCTTTAATACTATTTGGATAATTTTGATAACCTTCTGCAAATACTAAAGCTGCGTCACGAAATTTATTTTCTAGAATATACAATTCTCCTAACCAATAATGAGCAGAACCAGAAAGTTGATTTGAATCATTATTATTTATAAAATTTGTAAATAATTCTCTTGCTTTATCCCAATTTTTACTCCTTATATTATCAAATGCGGCCTGAAATTGATCTTCAGGACTTAAATTATCATCATAATTTTCAAGATCTGCTTTACTTTCTTCATCTACTTTACTTTCTTCATTAGTTGATAATATATCATTTGTATTATTTAAGTTATTATTTTTAGTATCTATTTTTAAAGAACCTAAGCTATTTTCATTATTTAATTTGTTATCGTTGCCACTATCTTCATCTTTTAAATTTGAATTAGATAAACTATTTTTATAATTAACTAAATTTTTTTCCACTTGATTTATAACAATTTGAAGACTTTCTAAAGTAGAATTAAATTCATCTAATAGAAAATAAATTTCTTCAAGATCACCAGTTAATTTATTAACGTCTTTTTCAATATCATATATGCGCATATCAATAGCCGATAAATTTGATACTAGACCGTTACTTTCCTGTGAGTCGTTAACATCTTTATTAGAGTAAACTAGTTGAGATAAATCGGAAACTTCTCTTTGTAATCTATCAACTTGTTGTTGAATAGTTAACAAATTATCATTAGAAAATGCAACATTTGAAACAATTAAAATGATTAAAAAGAAAATTTTTTTTAACATTATTTGATCGTATATCTAAAATTAGATAAAATTGTGACGCTATGCATAAAGCATAGCGTCTTGTATTAAAGGGAAAATTTTAGTTAACTAATGTAACTGATCTTCTATTCTGTGCCCAAGCTCCGTCATTTGATCCAACAACAGCAGGTCTTTCTTTTCCATAACTTATAGTAGAGACACGATCTGGATTAATTCCTAAACCTATCAAATAATTTTTAACTGATTGAGCCCTTTTTTCTCCAAGGGCTAGGTTATATTCTCTAGTACCTCTCTCATCACAGTGACCCTCAATTGTTACTGTAACTTCACTATTTTGTTTAAGCCATGCAACTTGATCTTGCAAAAGTTCAAGCGCATCGGCATCTAAATCTGAACTGTCATAATCAAAAAAAACTCTGTCACCTACATTTACAATTAAATCTTCTTGTGAACCAGCTACAATACCACTTCCAACTGTCTCTGTAATTTTGCCATCGTCTGATGAAACTGGGCTGTCAGAACTTGAAGATCCAGAGCCACTTGAGTCTGCAGTATCTTTTGGTTTTGTTGCACATGCTGCAACAAACAAAACTAATATTGATGAAATTAAAAACTTATTTAACATATAGAATGCTCCCTTAATACCTTGATAGATATACCTAAATTTAAACAAATTCTTATCATTTTTTTTAATATTTCATATATTTTTTTGTTATTTACCTTAATTTAATGCATCAAAGGGGACCAGGCAGGATCTGAACCTCCAAGTGGAGTAATTATTTTTCTTTCATTAAAACCAGTTAAATCAATTGAATAAAGGCTAGAATCACCTCCAGAGCCGTCCTCAGCTGTTCTTTCCTCTTTAAAATACATCAAAAATCTTCCATTTGGAGCCCATGTTGGGCCTTCTACATGAAAAGATTTGGCTATCATTCTTTCATTTGAGCCATCAATTTCCATAACACCTATATAAAATTGTCCTTGCTCTTGTTTAGTAAATGCTATCATATCTCCTCTAGGAGACCATACAGGGGTATAATAACTTCCAGCCTCTCTACTAATTCTTTTAGTTTTTTTTCCATCTATATCTGTTACATATAAATGCCTTCTTCCACTTCTATCGGAATTAAAAACTATTTTATTTCCATCTGGTGAAAAGCTAGCAGATACATCTATTGCTGAATTATTTGTAATTCTTTTTGATATTCTTGTTTTTAGATCAAGAATATAAATTTCTGAATTACCAATTTCAGGATCTGTATAAGACAATACAATTTTATTACCATCAGGAGAAAAGCGTGGAGCGAATGTCATTCCGGGAAATTCGCCAACTATTTCTTGTTTTCCAGTTTCAATATCAAAAATATAAACTCTTGGATTGTTTCTATTTACATAAGACATGTATGTTAATTTTTGTGAATTTGGAGAAAACCTTGGGGTTAACACTAAATAAGATCCGTCAGTTAAAAATCTGTGATTAGATTGATCTTGATCCATGATAGCCAATCTTTTTTGTTTATTATCTTTTGGTCCAGTTTCAGCAACATAAACAATTCTTGTATCAAAATAACCACCTTCACCAGTAATAGTTTTAAAAATAGAATCTGAGATAATGTGAGATACTCTTCTCCAATTTTTTTCGTTTGTTTCATATTTTGTAAAAATTAATTGCTTTTGTTGAAAAACGTCATACAGACGATATTCAACAGAAATTTTACCATTAGAACCTGATATATTTCCCGCTACTAAATGCTGAGCTTTAATAAGTTTCCAGTCTTCAAATCTTGGTTGCTTATTCAGTGATTGATTATCTTGAATAAATGATTTTTTATCAATAGGAATGAAAAGGCCTGATCTTTCTAAGTTATCTGCAATCACATCCGAAATATTCTTACCAAGTTGTTCAAAGTTAGGATTTTTAGAATAAATATTTGTAACTGCTAATGGTGTGGGTTTTACTGTACCTTGTGTAAGAGTTACTTCTAGTGAATAAGTAATATTACAAAATAATAAAATAATAACAACAGTGCTAATTCTAAACATCAATATCCTTTCATAATACTATAATCAAAAGTAATTGTAAGATTTTTCCATAGATTGTATTTATCTTTAGGAAGTTTTAATGGTGTACATTCTGGATTTAGCAAAGTTCTCATTGCACTATCTGTGATCGGTCCATAAAATGGATTAGATTTAGCTATATTTGTGTCAACAATGCGGACACTGTTTGATGAAACCTTCATATTTTGAAGTACTTTAGCTGAAATTGTTACCTGCATTCCTCTTTCTATTACTGCTCCTGCTGGAGCATTCCAGCAAGAAGATAATTGCTGCCTCAACATATCTATTTCAGATATCGATAGAACAATATTTTCATTAGAATCATCTGCGCTTTTATTATCAACTTCTTCTATTTCTTCTTTAATTTCGTTTTGAACCATATTCGATTTCTCATTTCTTAAATCTTTGAGCATTGATGCTATACTAAAATCTTTTTCAGGTTTTGGTTTTGGTTGAGATATAGATTTATCACTTTCCAACTTTGGTTTGTCCTTGATATTTGTTTCAACATCTAAATCTGATTTTATATTTTCAATATTTATAATTTTTGGTTTTGGCTTCAATTTAGGCTTAATTATATCAGTTTTAATTGTTTCTACTTTTTTCTTAACTTCTACAATTTCTTTTTCTTTTATAGCTATTTTTTTTGTTTCTTTAAGTTCTAAATTTTGAGATTGTTTCATTTCCAAAACTGGTTGGTTTGGATTTGTTTTTTCTTCTATTGCAGTTTTATTTATTTCTATTTTTTTTTGTACTTCTAATTGGTCTGATGAATTAAATTTTTTTTGCTTAGTAATTGTTTCTTTGTTTTTATTTTCTGGTTTGTTTGTATCTGATTTTTTTAAATTTGTTTTTTCATCAACATTTAGTATTTCAATAGGTATTACATTTGGAACATATATTTCTTTTGGAGAAAAAAAATTAGGCAAGCCCACCATAAATAAAAGAATAATTAAATGTATTAGTGTTGAAAAAATAACTCCAGATGTTTTAGGATTTAAGTTTTCAAAAAAATTTATAATTTTTATACTATTATGACTTATTCGATCCATCTATTGCTCAAGATTTTGAGTAATTAATGCAACTTTTATATATCCTGATGAATTTATTATGGACATAATCTCCATAATCCTTCCATAAGCTACTACCCTATCACCTCTTATATAGATTCTTGCTTCAGTGTTTTGTTCAGTAATTGCATTCAATCTTGGGATTAAATTTTCAACTTCAACTTTTGATTCTCCAATATAGACTTCTCCATCTAACTTAACAGTTATCTCAATTGGATCTTTGATATCAGTTAATGCAGTAGCTTTAATCTTTGGTAAATCAACTTTTATTCCAACCGTAAGAAGAGGTGCGGTAACCATAAAAACAATTAATAAAACAAGCATAACATCAACAAAAGGAGTAACATTAATTTCACTCATTTGTGTGTACCTTTTCTTCTTACGTTTGTTTAAATTATTTGAGTTAATCAATTTATTTTTTCTCTAATTGTCTAAAAAAAATTGTTGAGAATTCATCCATAAATGTTTCTAAAGATATGAAGTATTTTGATAAATCATTTGAAATTTTATTGTATGCAACGACAGCAGGTATAGCTACAAAAAGGCCTAATGCAGTTGCAAAAAGAGCTTCTGCAATGCCTGGGGCAACTACTGCTAAATTTGTATTTTGTGCTATTGCAATAGATTTAAAACTATTCATTATACCCCAAACTGTTCCAAATAATCCTATAAACGGTGCAGTAGATCCAGCAGTTGCTAGAAAGGTTAAATTTCTCTCTACATTTTCACTTTCCCTATTAAAAACTACCATCATTGATCTCATCATTCTATCCTTTAAAGAATTAATATCTGAGGTTTCACTTTCAAATTGAGTTTTGCTTTTTTTCCATTCTAAAATTGCAGCACAAAATAATTTAGATTTTGGATCTGTTTGATTAAAGTTTAAAGTTTCATATAAATCTTCAAATGAATTTCCAGACCAAAAAATATCTTCAAATTCTTTTTCAAGTTTTTTTAATTGTCTAATTCTTAAAATTTTTGAAATTATTACATTCCAAGAATATAGAGAGGCTAGGATTAAAATTATAATTACGGATTTAACTACAAGGTCAGCTTGCATAAATAAAGCAAGCATTGAAAAATCTGGAGCTTCTGTCGATAAATTTGTACTATTAATATCTGCCATAATAATTATTTTTTAATTTTTTCAAGATCACTACTATGAACCATAACCCAAAACCCTGGTCTATTTTTTTCACATAATGCTATTACTGGTGTCTTGCCCTCCTCTTTCGCAAGCTTTGCGGTATCGTCCCATAAACTAATTGCTGTATGCTTTGCTCTTAATTTACATTCTATAAATAAGTCTTCATGAATTACATCAGCTCTTGTTACTTTACCATTACCTCCACTCAACGGTGTCCTTTTCCCATTGAAATAGTTTGCAACATCTCTCTCTCTTTTTTTCCAGGCTTTATCAGGCATTTATATTCCTTTCATTAGGCTGTCAGTGAAGATAAAATATTATCATCAATTTCAAAATTTGATGATACAACTTGAACGTCGTCATTGTCTTCTAAAACTTCGAGTAATTTAAATAGTTTGTCTGCTGTATCTCTTCCAATGTTTATATTATTTTTACTTTTCCAAATTAAATTTGCTGAGTTAGTCTGACCATAATGTTTAATTAATTTATCATTAAGTTCATGCAAATCGTTTTGATCACAGTATATTGAATATTCTGTGTCGTTAATTTCATAATCTTCACTGTTATTTTCAATAAGAAATTCTAGAAGTTGATCTTCTTGTACTAAACTTTTATCAAGAGTTATATTTCCAAATCTGTCAAAACCAAAACTAACGCTTCCTGTTTCACCCAAATTACCTCCATGTTTACTAAAAGATGATCTAATCTCTGCTGCTGTTCTATTTTTATTATTTGTAAGTGCCTCAACTATTATTGCAATACCTTCAGGGCCGTACCCCTCATATCTTACTTCTTCATAATTACTATCAGGATCATTGCCTTGACCTTTTTTAATTGCTCTTTCAATATTATCTTTTGGCATATTGAGCGACTTAGCTGAAGCAATTGCAGATCTTAACCTAATATTACTCTCAATATCTTCACCACCGACTTTGACTGCAACAGATATTTCTCTTCCAAGTCTTGAAAATACCTTAGCTCTTTTTTTATCTTGAGCACCTTTTCGATGCATAATATTTTTAAACTTGGAGTGTCCTGCCATTTAGAGTAGATTTATAAATATTTAATCCGATGTTAGTAAAGATATAAAATATCAGATAAATGTGTCTAATATATGTAAATTATGTCTCTTGAATTGGGGTGATATTTTTGGCTAAACCATTATTAATATCGATTTCTATTAAAGCTCCACATATAGTTATATTTTCAGCAGCAGGTGTAAATCTACCTTCAGCCCTATATCCCCTAACAAATCCATGGATTGGGTTATTTATATCGAAACCAATTATTGAATTGTAATCACCTGACATACCAACATCTGATTGATAAGCTGTACCTTTGGGTAAAATAACACTGTCTGCTGTCGGCACATGAGTATGTGTACCTAAAACTGCCGTGACTTGTCCATCAACATAATATCCAAATGCCTTTTTTTCAGAAGTTGCTTCACCATGCATATCAATAATTATCGCGTCACATGTACTACCTAATTTCTCTTTTTGAAGAAATTCAATTATACTTTTAAATGGATCATCTAATGATAAATTCATAAATAATCTTAGCATTACTTGTACTACTATAATTTTTTTTCCATTTAAAAGTTCAAACTTATAATAACCTTTTCCAGGAACACCGTCAGGGTAATTCAAAGCTCTGATTATTTTTGGATTTTCTTCAATGTAAGAAAGCATATCTCTTTGATCCCATGCATGATTCCCAAGTGTTAGTAGATCTAATCCGCAGGAAAATAATTCTTCCGCATCCTTTTTTGAAAGTCCATAACCAGAAGTAGCATTTTCACCATTAGCAATAATCATGTCTGTATTGTATTTAGATTTGAGTGTTGGGATAATTTCTTTAATTTTTTTTCGTGACGCCTTACCGACAATATCGCCTATAAAAAGAATTTTCATTAAAAAGTATATAAATTTTTTTCAGTAATAACATAATCCACTTTAAAATCAAATTTGTCGTTGGGTATATAATCTAACTTTTGTTCTTCATATGCATAGGCTACAGAAATGTATCTATGATTAATTTTATTTAAATAAGCAAAAGTCCTGTCATAATAACCTCCACCATAACCTAATCTATTTCCCTTATTATCAAAAGCTAGACAAGGTACAAAAATTAATTCGGGATCTAAAATTTTATTTTTATTTTGAGGCTCTGATATATTCATATGTCCTTTTACAAAATTCTCTTCACTCTTAAATTGTTTAAAAATTAAATGACTATTCTTTTTTTCAATTACTGGAAGACATAAAATTTTATTTTTAACAAAGAGAAGATTGTTAAGCTCTCTTGTATTTATTTCAGAATTTATAGAAATAAAACTTGAAACTACATTAATTTCTCGAAAGTTAATTTTTTCAAAAAGTTTATTAAACAAAGATAAAGTAAAATGAGATGGTTTGTTATTAAAAATCTTATCTCTTATAATTTTTTGTTTTTTTCTGATAATTGATTTTTCATCTTTAATATTATTCATAATAAGAATTCTTAATTATATCAATTAAACCCTCTACTTTTTTATTTATTTCAATAAATTCTTGATCTAATTTCAATTTTTCATCTTCTAAAATTTTTTTTTCATTTTGTAGTTTTAGTATTTTGTCTTTAAGCTCTAAATTGTTCTTTAGATATTCTTCATTCTTGGCATCATTTACTTCTGAAATTCTTTCTATGTTTAATTTTTCTGAAAGCTCTGCTTGAAGCTCAATAGAGAGAAGTGATAACAATATAGTATCACTTATTTTTCCATTAGAATATTTTGGATTTTGTAATTTATTATCAATTTTTTCATTAATTAAATTTATTGAATCTATTATTTTTTTTTCATCTTTTTTTTCATATTCTAATGATATTTCTCTGTTTAAAATTTTTGTCTTATAAAAAGGCATAGTTATTTTTTAATTTGAAGTTCTAATTCATCAATATACTCCAACATTTGTTTTCGTAAATTTTCAATTTTATTTTCAAGAATTTTAATTTTTTCTTTCTTAGAAATATGATGATCCCTAAAATCTTCTAAAGCTGATCTCAGATTATTTAAGTTTTCGCTTAGAACTGTAATTTTTTTTTGTATTTCCATTATAATTTTATAGTTTGTAATTTTATAATTGTCACTGTAATGAACCCATATTAAATAATTTTATATCAACCATAAAGGTAAGTATTTGAATAATTTAAATAATATCAACAATCTAAGACAATTATCAAATTGTATTAGATTTTTATCAATGGATGCAGTGGAAAAAGCAAAATCTGGTCATCCTGGTATGCCTATGGGTATGGCAGATATCGCAACAGTTCTTTATAAAAATCATTTAAAGTTTGATCCGAGTGATCCGGAGTGGATTGATAGAGATAGATTAATTATTTCAAATGGGCATGGCTCAATGCTTTTATACTCTTGTTTGTATCTAACTGGATATAAAGATATTGATATAGATCAAATTAAAAATTTTAGACAATTACATAATAAAACTGCAGGTCACCCAGAATACGGAAGTGCTGAAGGGATAGAAACAACTACTGGACCTTTGTCTCAAGGTTTAGCAAATGCAGTTGGAATGGCGTTAGCAGAAAAAAAATTATCAAATAATTATGGAAAAGAAGTATTCGATCATTACACTTATGTTTTTGCCGGAGATGGGTGCTTAATGGAAGGTTTAAGTCATGAGGCGTGTAGTCTCGCAGGACATTTGAAATTAAATAAGCTTATTATGTTTTTCGATAATAACTCTATTTCCATAGATGGATCAACAAATCTTTCAGTTTCAGACAATGTGAAAAAAAGATTTGAAGCTTATAATTGGAAGATAATTGAAATAGATGGTCATAACTATGAAGAAATTGATCAAGCAATAATTCAAGCTAAAAAAAGTGATGCTCCAACAATTATATCTTGTAAAACTAAAATTGGTTTCGGCTCTCCTAACAAAGAGGGTTCAGCTTCATCACATGGTTCACCTCTTGGTGAAGATGAAATAAGTTTAACAAGAAAAAAATTAGAATGGAATTATGTGCCATTTGAAATTCCAAATGATTTATTACATGAATGGAGAAGTTTTTATAAAAAAAATGATGAATTAAGAAATTCATGGTTATCAATAAACAAAGAATTAATTGAAAGTAAAAATTTTAAAGATAGTTATTATCAAAAAATTGACACACAACTTCCAGAAGAACTAGGTAAATTAAAATCTGAACATTTTAATAACAAAACAAATTGTGCATCAAGAAAATCGAGCGAGCTAACATTAAATTTAATTTCAAACTATCAAAAAAATCTTATTGGTGGATCTGCTGACCTTACTGGATCAAATAACACTAAAGCGAAAGATATGAATGTAATTACATCTGATAATTTTAATGGAAATTATATTCATTACGGTATCAGAGAACATGGAATGGCTGGAGTAATGAATGGCATTGCTTTACATAAAGGTTTAATTCCATACGGAGGAACGTTTTTGGTATTCACCGATTATTGTAGACCTTCAATTAGATTATCAGCTATCATGAATATACCAGTAGTTTATGTAATGACACATGACTCAATAGGATTAGGAGAAGATGGACCGACTCATCAACCAGTTGAACACCTTGCATCTTTACGGGCTATACCAAATTTAACAGTCATAAGGCCATGTGATATTATTGAAACAATAGAGGCATGGGAATGTGCTTTAAACAACACTGGACCAACAATCTTAGTTTTAACAAGACAAAACCTGCCAATGTTACAAAATGATAATCGAAAAGAAAATCTTGTTAAAAAAGGTGCTTATAAAATTAGAGATTTCAAAGAATATGATGCAACAATTTTATCTTCTGGTTCTGAAGTTGAGATTGCTTGCTCTGTATCAAACAAGCTTTTTGAAAATAATAATTTAAGGATAAGAGTTGTAAGCATGTCTTCATTTGAATTGTTTGAGAAAAATGATGATGGCTATAAAAATGAAATTTTAGGTAATAAACCTATTTTTGCTATTGAGGCCGGAGTAATAAATGGTTGGGAAAAATATATTAAAAATGAAAATTTTGTTGGTATGTATACCTTTGGTGAAAGTGGTCCCTATAAAGATTTATATAAGCACTTTAAAATTACAGACGATTACTTGATTGAAAAAATCATTAAAAATTTATAAGAAGGAGAAATATGAAAGTTGCAATAAATGGATTTGGGAGAATTGGAAAACTTGTTTTTAGAGCTTTATTAGAAAAAAATCCTAAAGATATTAATATTGTTGCTATTAATGAACTGGGCAATGTTGAAAGTAGTGCCCATTTGCTAAAATATGACAGTGTGCATGGCATTCTTAACGATGAGATTAATTCAATTAAAAATGGATTAAAAATTGGAAAACATAAAATTAATTTTTATTCTCAAAGAGATCCAAATAATCTTCCTTGGAAATCTCTTAAAGTTGATATTGTCCTTGAATGTAGTGGTGTTTTTACTTCAAAAGAAAAAGCAATCTCTCATTTAAATGCAGGAGCTAAAAAAGTTATTATTTCTGCACCAGCTTCAAATGTAGATGCCACAATTGTTCAAGGAGTAAATAATAATACAATTAAAAAAAATCATCACATAATTTCAAACGGATCTTGCACTACTAACTGTCTTGCTCCTTTAGCTATGGTTCTTGATGAAAAGTTGGGTATTGAAAGTGGTTTCATGACAACAATTCATAGTTACACAGGAGATCAAAGAACTGTAGATCAAACCCATTCAGATTTTAGAAGAGCAAGAGCTGCAGCTGTGTCGATGATTCCAACTTCTACTGGAGCCGCAAAAGCATTGAGTTTAGTTTTGCCTAAATTAAAAGGTAAATTAGATGGAACAGCTATTAGGGTGCCAACTCCTAATGTTTCACTTATCGATCTGACTTTTATCAGTAAGAAAAAAACTACTTCAGAAAAAATTAATTCATTAATTCTTCAAGCTTCAAAAACTAAAAAATTAAATGGAATTTTGACTACTAACTCAATGCCACTGGTTTCAATTGATTTTAATCATAATGCAAGCAGTTCTGTATTTGATATGAGCCAAACACAAGTTGTAAAGGATACATTCTGTAGAGTTTTATCATGGTATGATAATGAATGGGGGTTTTCAAATAGAATGATAGACACTATGATTGATCTAAGAAAATTTGTTTAGTGTATAATAAAAAATGTTATGCAGTATCAACAGCTGATCAACTTAAGAGGCTAATTGAAATTAGAGATAAAAAGTACAAAATATCGATTATTTTTATAAAATATTATTTAGTTAAAGGATTTGGCCTAGAATGGTTAAAATTATTAATTGAATTTATAAGATCACAATATAAATCACACAAAATTAAATTCTATGTAGATGCAGGTTATAACCATGGTTTGAGTTTATTATTAATTTATGAAAATATAGATTATATAAAATTAAAATCGAATAAAATTATTTTGAAAAAAATTAATCAAATTGCGAAAAAAAATAAAGTTGTATTAAACCCAAATATTAATGTAGTAGATTTAATGAATATAAAAAATATT
This sequence comes from uncultured Alphaproteobacteria bacterium, assembly GCA_902518705.1. GTDB lineage: Bacteria > Pseudomonadota > Alphaproteobacteria > HIMB59 > CACPNW01. The sequence continues at coordinate 12,350 of CABYHW010000015.1, forward strand.
GAAAAAAAATTGAAAATATAATTATGAAAATTGATGGAAATGAAATTAAAGTTGGAAATATTTTAGAAATTAATAAAAAGCTCTGGAAAGTTTTAAAAACACAACACACTCAACCAGGTAAAGGTGGAGCATATTTACAAGCTGAGCTTAAAGAAATAAAAGAAGGGACTAAAATGAATAGCAGATTTAGATCTTCAGAAACTGTCGAAAGGGCTATTTTAGATGAAAAGGAATTCCAATACCTCTATGAAGATAATAATAATTTTGTTTTCATGGATAAGATTACTTATGAACAAATTGAATTAAGCTCTGAAATATTATCTAAGGATCAATCTAAATTTTTGATTGAAAATAGTGATGTTTTAATTAATTTTTATAATGAGAAACCAGTTGGAATTGAATTACCTGATAGTGTTACTTTTACAGTTTTAGAAACTGAAGGTGTTGTTAAAGGTCAAACAGCTGCATCATCTTATAAACCAGCTATCTTAGAAAAAGGTATAAAAACATCAGTACCACAATTTATCTCAATGGGTGACAAAATTGTCATAAGTACTGAAGATGCAAGTTATATAGAAAAAGCAAAATATTAATGCAACCTCCAGTTATTAATATTTTTGAAAAAGCAGTTAAAAAAGCAGGTAAGATATTAATAAGAGACTTTGGTGAAATAGAAAATTTACAAATACAATCTAAATCATTAGGTGATTTTGTTACAAATGCAGATTTTAAAGTTGAAAAAAGCCTTTTAGAGACTCTAAAATATTATTTTCCAAATTATTCATACATCACAGAAGAAAGTGGAAAAATTAAAGGAGATGAAAATATAATAGTTATTGATCCAATAGACGGAACTTCAAATTTTATTCATGGCATCCCATATGTTTGTATAATAGTAGCTAGAATTTATAATAATGAAGTTACAGATGGGGTTGTTTATAATCCCATTTTAAATGAATTTTTTTGGTCATCAAAAGGTATGGGCTCATGGTGTAATGACAAGAGATTAAGAGTTTCTAATCGAACTAACTTAACGGAATGTTTAGTTGGAACTGGTTTACCTTTTGGAGAAAGAATATATAAAAATTACCTTGAAGAAATTGATGTGGTTTTGAAACATAGTGCAGGAATAAGAAGATTAGGATCCGCTGGATTGGATTTAGCTTATGTTGCTGCTGGTAAACTTGATGGTTTTTGGGAAAAAAATCTTAATCTTTGGGATGTTTCTACAGGTATACTATTGGTAAAAGAAGCAGGTGGAAAAGTAACAAAGATTAATGGTGAAAAATGGAGTATAGAAGATAGTGAGATTTTGGCTTCTAATAATAAGGTACACGAGTATTTAAGCGAAAAACTCTCTTTACTTTAAAATCTAAATAAATATATACAAAAACATGAAAAAAAAAATTCACCCTGATTACCATGAGATTACTGTTCAAATGACTGATGGTTCAACTTTTAAAACAAAATCAACATGGGGGAAAGAAGCAGATACATTAAAATTAGAAATCGATTCTAAATCACATCCAGCATGGACAGGTGGAAAATCAAGTTTAAATGAAACTGAAGGTCAAGTTGCAAGATTCCAGAAAAGATTTAAAGGTCTTAAAATAAAATAAAATTACTTAAATAATCGATCAGCATCTTTAAGAAAGTTTTTCTTTCTTTGAATTTCAATTTTGACTCTTTCTATCTCGTCATTTAATTCTTGAATATATTTTAAAAGATCCTCAACACTTAGATCATCTAAATTAAGTGTTTTTATAGTTTTTTTTAATTCATCTATTTCAAAAAAATCATTCATAACTATTATTATTTTATATCTATATTAAATATTTATATTATAAGGAAAAATTATGAAATATCCACTAATGCCCAAGGCAACTGCAATATGGCTTGTTGAAAATACTAGTCTTACTTTTAACCAAATAGCTCTGTTTTGTGGACTACATGAATTGGAAGTTCAAGGTATTGCTGACGGGGATGTAGCTATAGGTATGAGAGGTTATGATCCTATAGATAATAATCAACTAACTAGAGAGGAAATAGAAAGATGTGAAAAAGATGAAAAAGCTAATCTAACTCTTATAAAATCCTCAGTTGTTGATGATTTACCTCCTAGAAAAAAAGATACAAAATATACACCACTTTCTCTAAGACAAGAAAAACCATATGCAATTTTGTGGTTAATTAAAAGATATCCAGACGAATTAAGTAGCTCTCAAATTGCTAAACTTACAGGCTCTACAAAAAATACTGTTGATGCAATTAAAAATGGCACCTACAGAGAGGCTGTCTTAGAAACAAAAAGTCCAATGGATGTTGGTTTATGTTCTTATAAAGATCTTGAGAAAACCCTCAATAGAACTAGATCAAAGAAATCTGATCAAGATAAATAGTTAGTTTTTAAAACATAATTTAAATAATAAAACATTAAAAACATCCAAAAACTTATCATTGAAATAATAAAAAAACCGAGATTATATATAGTTAAAACCCCTATTGGCTCGCCAAGATAGTAAGTTAATGGCCCCAAAATACCACTTAAAATCACACCTAAAAATTTAAAATTTTTAAAAAAAGTAAAAATCTCATCAAATAAAGTACTAAAGCTTAGCCACAATACAATCATCCAAAATGGTAAAGTTCCAAAATTTAAACTAGACTTAAATTCATATATTTGAAAATGAACCATTAAAGTATCAAATAAATATCCAGGTAAAGATATAAAAAAAGAAATCTTCAAAAATTTTTTTTTATTATTATTATAATAAAAATATATTACTAAAAAAATTATACCAACTAAAATACCTAACAAAGAATTAGAAAAATTTGTTTCACCAAAAACACAAGCTAGCCAAGTAATTTGATAACCTGTTAAAACCAAAAAAATTTTTAGTTTTTGCATATCTTATTTCTGAATTATAAAATGAGACACATCTGTTGAGCTGTTGGAAAAGCCTGTTTCACAATAAGATAAATAAAATTCCCACATTCTTTTAAATCTAATATCGAAACCAAACTTTGATAGATCATTCCAGGATTTTTGAAATTGTTTGTTCCACTCTTTTAACGTTTTTGCATAAGAAAAACCAAAGCTTAAATTTTCAATACATTTTAATCCAACTTGTTTTGCAGAATATTCAAATTGTTTTTTAGTTGGAAGCATTCCACCTGGAAAAATATATTGTTGAATAAAATCTGGTCTGTTTTGATAATCTTTTGCTTTTTTTTCATCAATTGTTATCACTTGTAGTGCAGCGATACCACTATCGTTTAGAGAATTACGAATTGTATCAAAGTAATTATGCCAATATTTTTTCCCAACTGCTTCAAACATTTCAATTGAAACAATATTTGAATATTTTTTTTTGATATCCCTATAATCTCTGAATATAATTGATACTTTTTCAGACAAGCCTTCATTTTGAATTTTTTTAGAAGCATATTCGTATTGTTCCTTAGAAATAGTTATAGCATCAACTGAACAATTGTAATTTTTTGCTACAAATGATGAAAAACCGCCCCATCCACATCCAATTTCTAAAGTTTTTGAATTTGAGTCTAATGATAAAGTTTCAGCAATCTTTCTATATTTGTTAAATTGTGCATCCGATAAATTGGTATTCTTATTATCAAAAAGAGCAGAAGAATAGGTCATGGTTTTATCTAACCACTTTTCGTAAAAATTATTTCCTAAATCATAATGATATTGAATGTTTTTTTTACTCTGTGATTTTGAATTGTTATTTAAAAAATGTTTTAATTTGGCAAAAGTTGCAAAAAAAAGATTAGTATTTATACTTTGTAAAAAATAACTCTCATTTTTGTGAGAAAGTAGTAATAAATTAGTTAAATCGGTGCTTGAAAAGTAACCCTTCATATAGGCTTCTGCAAAACCTACAGAACCTTTTTTAAAAATCAAATTTAAAAAATTATAATTATGAATTTTTATACTTGCAGATATATCCTCCTCATTGCCAACAAAAACTCTTTCCTCGCCAGTAGGAAATTGAACTGTTAATTTTCCATATCGAATTTTAGATAAAAAGTTTACTAATAATTTTTCGACAGTTTTATCAAAATTTGTTTTAAAAAAATTCATTTAAAAATTACCTTCAAAACTCACTGTATCATTTGGCTTCTTTTTTCGTGCATAATATTTACCACCTTTGTAAATTATTTTTAAAGCCTCATAAAGAATTCCAGCCATTACCTTAAAACCAAAAAGTGGATTATAATATAAAAATTTAAACATATTTTTTGAGTTAAAATCTATAAATTTGCCATGCTGAGTAGCTGTTAGAACTTTTTTATTATTTTTATCATAAAGATCAATATTTATATTTATTTTATCTTTTTGCATTCGATTAAAAAATTTATAATTTGCCTCCATTTCTATGAATGGAGATACATAAAACTGCTTTGCACATTCATGAGATAATTTAAAATCTTCAAAATTTACATTTCCTTTAAAAATATAGGTATGTTGTTCATTAGTCGTATTTTTGACTTCATAAAAAATAGAAATTAATTTTTTATCATCATAACAATATATAATTGATAATGGATCAAATACATATCCTAAAATTCTTGGAAAACATAATATCATTATATTAAGATGTTTATATTTAATATTAAATTTAGAGAGGGAATCTTTAACGAATGTCTTTATTGACCTTTTGTCTCTATATCCATGATCATTTTCATAAATAGAAAAAAGATTAAAAGAATTTAATGAAAAAAGTTTATAGTTTTTACTTAATTGATCAAGATTATCCAAATTAATAAAAAGACTTGGTACCTCGTATTTCAATGTGTGTTTAAATGGAATAAATCTTTTGTGTATAATGCTAGATAATAGTATTTGAGAAATCATTTAAAATTAATTTGCAATCTATTATAAAAATTTTTCTCTCTCTTCCAAGGTAAATCACAATGTAATAATTTACAAATATAAGAAGATGATTGAATGCCGTCTTCATGAAAACCATATCCAAGGTAAGATCCACAGAAAAAAGTATTATTCTTTCCTTGAATTTCCATAACATTTTTTTGAGCTAAAATAGTATCAGTGGTATAGATTGGATGATTAAACGTTGTTTCGTTAATTATATTTCTAGGTTTTTTATATGGATTAACAGTTACAAAATAATTTTGTTTAGTTGGTAATTTTTGCAAGAAATTCATCCAATAAGTTAAAGTAAATTTAGAAGATGATGACTTATTTAAAAAATTCCAACTGGACCAAGCAATTTTTGATTTAGGCATTAAAGAGTGATCGGAGTGAAGTATTGCAGAGTTAGTTGAATATTTAAATTGTGAAAAAATTTTTACTTCTTCTTCTGTTGGTTTTTCCAAAATATCCAATACTTGATTTGCATGAGTTGCTAATATTACCTTATGAAATTCATGTATATTATTCTTCTCATCTTCTATTTTAATTTTATTATTTTCTCTAATAATTTTTTTAATTTTGAAATTTGTTTCATACTCAAAAACATTTTTATTAATAATTTTTTTTATATATTCGTTACTTCCGCCTTCTACGTATTTCCATTGAGGTCTTTTTTTTAAATTAAATAAAGCATGATTTTTAAAAAAATTAATGAATGTTATGAGAGGAAAATTTTTTACATCACTTATATTGCTTGACCATATAGATGATATCATAGGTAAAATATGATAATTTATTAGGTATGTTGAAAAATTATTAGTTTTTAAAAAATCATTTAAGGTTTTAGTTTGCTCTAAATCACTAACATTCAAGCTATTACATAATAAATAAAGTTTTCTTATTTCAAGTAACATTTTAAAAAAATTAAAAGAAAACACATTTCTAAAATTAGCAAAAAGAGAAAAGATATTTTTGCCACTGTATTCAATTTGAGGATCTTGATTTGAGACGGCAAAAGACATATCTGAATTTTTGCATTTCACATCAAGTAATTTAAAAAAATTTGTTAAGTCTGGATAATTATTTTCATTGAATACAATAAACCCTGTATCGACTGGGATTGTCTTTATTGATTCTTCAACATAGATAGTTCTTGTATGTCCGCCCAATCTATTATTTTTTTCAAATAAATAAATATCATATTTAGAGGACAAAAGGTAAGCTGCACTTATTCCTGAAATACCAGAACCAATAATTGCTATTTTTTCTCTCACATCAACTAATAGTTTTAAACGCTGATAATGCTCTATTCCTTGTTTCTTTTAAATCTACAATTGGTGCTGGATATGAAGTACCAATCTCAAAATTATATTTCTTTTGATCCTCCATAGACATCTCCCAAGGATTATGAATATATTTTTTTGGAATATTATTCAACTCAGGAACAAACTCTTTTACATAATCACCATCTGGGTCAAATTTTTGACCCTGCAATATTGGATTAAAAATTCTAAAATATGGACTTGCATCAGCACCACAACCAGAGATCCATTGCCAACCTGCAGAATTAGAACCAACGTCAGCATCAACTAACGTGTCAAAAAACCACTCTTCTCCATTTTTCCAGTGTAACAATAAATTTTTTGTTAGAAACGAGCCTACAATCATTCTTACTCTATTATGCATCCACCCTGTTTTATATAGTTGTCTCATTCCAGCATCAACAATTGGAATACCAGTTTTACCATTATGCCATAATGATAAATTTTTAGCATTTTTAATCCATGGAAATTTATTAAATTTACTTTGTATAGGTTTATAAGTCATATCTGGATAATGAAATAAAAGATTATAAGAAAAATCTCTCCAGCCAAGTTCAGCAAGAAATTTTTTTTTATTTTCAGGATCAATTTTTTTTTCAATATTTACGGTATCATAAACTTCTAAAGCAGATATTTCTCCAAAATGAAGATAAGGTGATAATTTTGAAGTTAAATCTTTATCGGGTCTGTCTCTTCCAACTGAATAGTTATTTGCTTTTTGCGAAATATATTTTTTTAATTGTAATTTTGCGTTACTTTCACCAGGTATCCAATATTTTTCAATTTTTTTGACCCATTGCTCTTTTTTGTTTGTTAGATTTAAATCTTGTATAGTTATTTCATTTTTAAACTTTGAATTGGCGTAGCTTATTTTTGTATTTTTAAATTTAATATCTTTTAGTTTTAGTAGTTCATCACAATGTCGCCAGTAAGGAGTAAATACTTTAAAAAAGGTTCCACTTTTATTTTTAATATTCCAAGGTTCATTTAAAAGATATCCATTGTGCGATTCGCATTCTGTTTTAGATGAAGTAACTATAGATTTAATTTTAGTATCTCTTTTAATTGAATATGGATCATATTGTCTATTCCAGGATACATATTTAACATTTGAATTCTTTAGTATTGAAGATATAATTTTCTCTGGATCACCAGAAAATATATTTAGTTTGCCATTATTTTTTTGTATTGAGTCATATAAACTAATTAAGGATTTTTCTAACCACCATTTTGATGTTGATCCAATTCTTTGATTTAAATCAAAAATATAAATTGGAATTATATGATCAACTTTTTTTGAAAGTGACAGTAAAGATGGATTTTCTTGTAATCGCAAATCTTGTCTAAACCAATGAATTCCAAAAGTAGCTACCATGAGTTTAAATTATGTTAATTTAGAATAAATTAAAGAGGTAAATCTATTATTTACTATGTGGAGGCATTTTTTTCTCTACAAACCAAACATGTTTTTTTAACACAGGGTCGTATTTTTTCATTCGAAGCTTTTCAGCAACTTTCAATCCCTTTGTCGGTTTTCTTACAATATACTTAGTTCCTGTTTTTGGATTTTCTTCAGGTACTAATTGTTTAAGAGCGAATGAAGTTTTTTTTGCCATGAAGTGTCTATACAGAATAATTATATGAAATAAAGTATTATTTATTCATAATCAGAAATTGACTGTTTAATAAAACGGTTAAAATTTCCTCTTTTTTTATCAAGTTTAATTTGTTTATTTCTTTCAAGTAAGTTTTTTTTCTTTTCTTCAGATGTTTTATCAAAGCAATTATGACAAGATACACCTGGTTGATAATATTTATTATAAGTATCTTTATTACTAATGGGTAACCGACAAGCATGACAAAGTTTGTAAGTTCCATCTTTTAATTCATTTTTCAAAGATACTCTTCCATCAAATACGAAACATTCACCATTCCACATTGAATCTTTTTTTGGAGTTTTTTCTAAATACTTTAGTATACCTCCATCTAACTGAGCAACATTTTTATAACCCTTCATCATCATATATGATGAAGCCTTTTCACACCTGATACCCCCGGTGCAAAACATTGCAATTTTTTTGTCTTTTGACTTATTTAGTTTTTTTTGCACAAAAGATTTAAAGTCAGTGAAACTTTTAGTTTTTGGATTAATTGCCCCTTCAAAAGATCCTATTTTAACCTCAAATTCATTTCTTACATCAATCACAATAGTGTCTTTGTCTTTAATTAGTTGATTCCATTCATTGTATTTAATTTTTTTTCCAGATATTTTTGTAGGATCAGCAAATTTAGTTCTTAATGTGACTATTTCATTTTTATTTCTAATTTTAAGTTTTTGAAAAGGCATATATTTATATTTTGATCTTTTAAGATTAAGTTTATCGAAGCTAAAATTTTCAAGATATAGAATAAAAGAATTTATGTTTTTCTCTAAGCCAGCTATTGTTCCATTAATGCCTTCATCAGCAATCAATATTGTACCTTTTATTTTATTGAATTTGCAAAAATCTCTAAGTTTAGCAATGATATCATT
>CABYHW010000016.1 GCA_902518705.1 uncultured Alphaproteobacteria bacterium
AAATTAAAAATTGTACGTGTAGCTAAATTCTTACGAACGTTAATTACATTCTTCATGGCAGAATGATGATTTTGAGCAAATAAAAAGCAAAAATTTTTATTTGATAATGAGCTTTCTAAATCTTCAACATTATTTGTAATCTTATAACCTATTTTTTCTAGCATATCTGCAGAGCCTGATTTTGAACTAACCGAACGATTGCCATGCTTTGCGATAGTAACGCCAGCACTTGCTGCAACTATTGCTGCACTTGTTGATATATTTAATGTGTCTTTCATATCTCCACCGGTGCCACAAGTATCTATTGTATTTTGAGGAGAGTTTATTTTTAGAGATTTCTCTCTCATTACTTTAGCTGCACCGATAATCTCTTCTTTTGTTTCACCTTTTAACTTTAAACCTATTAGTATTGATGTAATTTTAATATCATCTAATTCTCCACTCATAATTTTATTGAATATATACATACTCTCTTCAATATTCAGATTTTGTTGTTCGAGAATTTTATTTAATATTAAAGTTTGATCCATTATTTTGCTAAGTTTAAAAAGTTTTTTAAAATAATTTTACCCATATCAGTACCTATACTTTCTGGATGAAATTGTAGTCCAAATATTGGTAATTTTTTATGTGCAATACCCATTATAATCTTATTATTTGTTTCAGCAGTAATTAAAAAATCTTTAGGCATAGTTCTTTTATCAATTATAAGAGAGTGATATCTAGTTGCTTTAAATTTTCTTTCTACATTTTTAAATATAGAGTGTCCAAAGTGATTAATTGTATCAACTTTTCCGTGCATGATTTCTTTGCATTTAATGATTTTACCTCCAAAAGCTTGACCAATAGTTTGATGTCCTAGGCAAATACCAAGTATAGGAAATTGTTTTGATAATTCAGCAACGATCTTAAGACTTATTCCAGCTTCATTTGGAGTACACGGACCTGGTGAAATAACTATTGATTTAGGTCTCAATTTAAGAATTTTATTTATAGAAATTTTATCATTTCTAAAAACAATGACCTTCTGATTTAAATCTAATAAGTAGTGTTTTACATTGTAAGTAAAACTATCATAATTATCAATTAATAATATCATATATCAAATTTGTATGAATCCTCGGCAGCTGCCATTAAAGCGCCAGCTTTATTCAAAATTTCTTGATGTTCATTTTTTGGAACAGAGTCATAAACAATACCTGCACCAGCCTGGATATATAATTTATTATCTTTTACAAGCCCAGTCCTTAAACTAATACAAGTATCCATGTCTCCATTAGAATCAAAATAACCCATACAACCAGCATAAAAACTTCTATTTAAATTTTCAAGCTCCTCTATGATTTCCATCGCTCTTATTTTTGGTGCACCAGAAACTGTACCTGCTGGAAATCCAGCCATTAAAGCATCAAGAGCATCTAAATTATTATCTATTTTTCCCTCAACGTTTGAAACAATATGCATTACATGAGAGTAGTATTCTATAATCATCTTTTCAGTAACATTCACTGTTCCTTTTTTTGCAACGCGACCAACATCGTTCCTTCCTAAATCTAAAAGCATTAAGTGTTCTGCGAGTTCTTTCTTATCATTCAGTAAGTCATTAGATAAATAAAGGTCTTCAGAGGCATTCTTTCCTCTTTTCCTTGTTCCAGCAATTGGTCTTATTGTAACTTTTTTATTTCTTAATTGAACCATTAATTCTGGACTAGATGCAACAAGGCCTATTTTATCGAAGTTAAGATTTACAAGATAAGGAGATGGATTTAGTCGTCTTAACGATCTGTAAAGATTGACTGCCTTTAAATTATATTTTGTTTCAAATCTCTGTGAAGGTACAACTTGGAAGATATCTCCATTTTTAATATATTCTTTTGCTTTATTTACAATTTTATAAAATTGTTCTTTCTTAAAATTTGATTTAAATTTTAATTTAGATTTTTTATTTTTCTTTTGCGCAGGTTTTAAAATACTTTTTTCTAACTTTTTAATTGTTTTATCAATAAGTAATTTATTTTTTCTATAGGCTTTTTCTGCCGAGATTTTTTTACTTGGATACGTAACTGTCATAAGGGAAATAATATCTTTAATATTATCAAAAACTGCGACAATTTTTGGTCTAATTAAAATTGCATCAGGTATTTTTATATTGTCCTTATTACTTAGTTTAATTTTTTCAATATATTGAATCATTGGATATCCTAGATATCCAACTAGTGTTGGGAAAGGAACGTCAATTTCATTATTTTTAAATTTTGAAATTTTTACAAGTTCTTTAAGACTATGAATTGGCTTTTGATCTAGTTTGTAATCAAAATTATGATCCAAATATTTAATTTTTGCCTTACCTTTTTCAACAGTCCAAATTAAATCTGGATCACAGCCAAGTAATGAGTAACGTCCTCTTTTACTTCCACCTTCTACTGACTCTAAAAGAAAGGAATATTTTTCCAATTTACTAATTTTTAATAATGATGAAAATGGTGTTTCAATATCAGCAATAAGATTTTTTTTTAATATCTGAGGTAAGCCTTTGTTATATTGACTTATAAAATTTTTTTTTTCTAGACTCATTTATACTGAGATAAAAGACCATTTATCAGTTCATCATTGAACGAAATTTCTTTTGTCTTAATAATCTCACTACCAAATGCTGTTTTCAAATCATCTATTAAATTAATATTTGAAGTATTTTCACCTTCTTCAGGCATCTTTATACTTTTAATATTAGCAAAATAAATAGCATTTTCATCTGATCCAAAAGCTACTTTATCAATATCAGTTTCAAAAATCTTTTGTTTAAAAGATATTGGTAATTCATCATTAGTCTTTAAAGATAAATTTAAATTTTCTGGATTAGTTGCATAAAATTTACTTATATTTGTGAAGATCTCTTTATTATTTTCAAAAATATTTTCTGCTTGTTCAGTTTTTTTTGTAAATATAAAATCATTTAAAACACTTTCAAAGATATTATCGATACTCTCTATTTTTGATGGATATATGTCATCAATGTTTACAATAAAAGAAGTATCATTATCAATGTCAACTAAATCACTAACAAAATCTTTATTTTGTGTAAAAGAAAATGAAATTATACTACTTAAAGTAGGGTCATCTTGATTATTTTTGTTTATAATTTTTTTATTATTAATTAATTTAAGATTATTTTGATCTGCTATTTCAGTAATTGAAAATCCATCAAGTATTTGTTGGTCAAGACTTGATTTTAATTCATTGAAGTAATTATCTAATTCAAAATTAGTTAATGTATTATTTATTTCATCCTTAACTTCATCAAATTTTAATTCTTTTTTTTGAAAAATTTCATCCAAAATAATTATATGATATGCCAAGGTGGTTTGGATTACATCCGACATATCCCCTTTGTTTAAATCAAATATTGCATTTGAAAGTTGTTCTAAAACTTTGTTTCTATTAACATTTTTAAATTCGTTGAAAATTATATTATTTTCTTCTGCAAATTTAATAATTTCTTCATTAGATTTTCCAGAAACACTTAATTTAAATTCATCTGCTTCTTCTTTTGATTTAAAATTGAATTGTTTAAAACTTCTCTCTTCTGGATCTATAAATAAGTTTTTATTGTTATTATAATACTCATTAAGACTATTTTCTGAAGGTGAAAAATTTTCTCTAAAATCACTTTTATTTATTAATATATATGAAACATCTCTTTCTTCATTTGTCATATATTCAACAGAGTTATTATTAAAATAATCTAGTAATTCTTTATTATCTTTTGTAATTTGATCTTTATTATAATTTTCAAGTTTAATTTCGTCGTAAGGTATTTTAAGTAACTCTATTTCTCTACTTTGATTATCATACTTGTTAAAATTTATTAGCAATTGTGACGGATAATTTTTTTGAAATAAAAGTTCGTCAAAAATATTAGATCTCGTTTCAAAATCTATTAAATCAACTAGATCTTCAATTTTCAAACCTTGTTGTCTTAGAAAAGTATTTAAAATATCATTATCTAATTTATTATCTTTATAAAGATCTGGGAAATTTTTCTTTGTAACTTTTGCAATTGTGGTGTCATCTAAAATAAAATTTATTTTATCAAATTCATTTTCGAAAACTGCTGCATTAATCAAGTTCTGAAGAGCTATTTGATGAATTTGGAAACTTCTAATTTGATCACCATTTAATTCACTTCCAATCATTTGAGCAAAACGATTAATATTTATGTCCATTGATCTTATGAACTTTGTTGTTGAAATAGGAGTACCTGAAATATTGGCAACAAAATTATCAGAATTAAATAAATTAGAATATCTTTCTTGCCCTCTAAAGAAAAATAAGCTAGCTCCAAAAAGAATAGCTAATCCTATACCAATCCATGATTTTTTAATAGCTCTCATAAAATTTCTATTGCTTCTATAATATTAGTTTCTATAAATAAAAGTAATTATGGTAAATCTTGATAAATATTCCTCTATTTTTATAGCAAATTGGAAATTAAATGGGAATTACTCATTTTTAAAAGATTATTATCAAAAATTAAATGTTAATTCTGATAATTGTACAATTATTTGCTCACCTTCAATTTACTTAAAATCACTAAAAGGAAATAATGAAAACTTATTTTGTGGTGCACAAGATGTCTCCTCTTATAAAGAGGGTGCGTACACAGGAGAATTATCTGCCTCAATGCTGAGAGATAATAATATTGATTTTTGTTTGGTTGGACACTCTGAACGAAGACAATACTTTGCCGAAACAAATAATAAAGTAAACATTAAAAGCTTAAACCTTATTGAGGAAAATATTGTACCGGTGATATGTATAGGTGAAACCTTAGAACAGAAAGAAAAAAACTTAACAGAAGAAATTTTATCTACACAAATTAAAGATAGTATTCCAGATTTAGCAAATCATCAAAATACATTAATTGCTTATGAGCCAGTTTGGGCAATAGGAACAGGATTAACACCAACTTTGGATGAGATAAATCAAGTACACGAACTCATTAAAAATTTTGATACTAGATTTAACAACTTTAAAGTTCTCTATGGTGGTTCTGTAAAATCAGCAAATTCTAAAGAAATTAATGATTTAAATCATGTTGATGGCTGTTTAATTGGTGGTGCTTCTCTAAAAGTTGATGAATTCAATATAATTATATCTTGATAATTTAAATCTAATAAATATAAGCCAACAAATGACTACTCTTATTGTAATTCAATTAATACTAGCAATCGCTCTTGTGATTTTAGTACTATTACAAGGATCAGATAATGAAGGTTTAGGTCTTGGAGGCGGGACTTTTGGTGGAATGATGTCAGCTAGAGGATCAGCTAATCTTCTTTCACGATTAACAGCTATTACAGCGACTTTATTTATGATTATGAGTGTTGTACTAACAATAACTGCATCCGTTGGATCAGATCGCAATGTATTAGAGTCTCTTCCTTCAATTAATACAGAAGAAACTTCTGAAGAACCTTCTATACCAGAAAATAATTAATTATATCTTGCTATAAATAGATCTATTATGTATCACGGTATTCCGTAATGCATTTTGTTTTTATTACGGGTGGTGTCGCGTCATCTCTTGGAAAAGGTATAGCCTCAGCCTCACTAGCAACTCTTCTAAAAAGTAGAAAATTTAAAGTAAGGATAAGAAAGTTAGATCCATATCTTAATGTGGATCCAGGAACAATGAGCCCATATCAACATGGAGAAGTTTACGTTACTGATGATGGTGCAGAAACTGATTTAGATCTTGGCCATTACGAAAGATTCACAAATCAGTCTGCTAAACAATCAGATAGCGTGTCGTCAGGTAAGATTTATTCCAATGTTCTTCTAAAAGAAAGAAAGGGAGATTACCTTGGTTCAACAATTCAGGTAATTCCTCATGTTACAAATGAAATTAAATCATTTATTAATAGTGATTTAAAAAATGAAGATATTGCAATTTATGAAATAGGAGGAACAGTTGGAGATATTGAATCTCTACCTTTTTTAGAAGCAATAAGACAAATAAGAAATGATAAAAATATTTCATCGGCATTAATTCATATGACTTATATTCCATATTTAAGTTCTGCGGGTGAGTTAAAAACGAAACCTACTCAACATTCAGTTAAAGAACTTCTCAATGCTGGTATTCAACCAGATATCATTATGTGTAGATCTGAACAACCAATAGATAAGGACTCCATCTCTAAAATATCTTTATTTTGTAATGTTAAAAAAGAGTCGGTAATTCCTGCATTAAATGCTAAATCAATTTATGAAGTTCCTTCATTATATTCTAAATATGGTTTGGATGAAGCTCTCCTTAAACAATTGGGCTATAAACCAAAAAATCATAAACTAAATTTAAAACCTTGGACCGATCTTCAAAAAAAAATTAAAAAAAGAAAACATAAAGTAAAAATTGCAGTAGTAGGAAAATATACAAATCTTAAAGATAGTTATAAATCACTTAATGAAGCATTGGTTCACGGAGGTATAGAAAATTCTGCTGATGTAGATATTCAATGGATTAATTCTGAAAAAGAAAACAACATTAGTTTAATAAAAAAATTAAAAGTTTGTGATGGAATTCTAATTCCGGGTGGTTTTGGTATTCGTGGTATTAATGGAAAAATTAATGCCATCAAATATGCTAGAGAACACAATATTCCTTTTTTTGGAATATGTCTTGGCATGCAATTAGCTGTTATTGAAATAGCACAAAATGTTCTAAAAATTAAAAACGCTCATTCTTCAGAATTTAAGAAAACTACTAAATCAGTAGTTGGATTAATGACAGAATGGGTAAATAAAAATAAGATCGAAAAAAGAGATAAAGATAGTGATAAGGGTGGAACAATGCGTCTTGGAGCATACAAAGCTATTTTGAAAAAAAATTCTAAAATCTTTTCAATATATAAAAATAAAGTAATTAGTGAGAGACATAGACATAGATACGAGGTAAACCAGAAATTTCTATCAAAATTTGAAAACAAAGGTTATTATTTCAGTGGTATGTCACCAGATGGATTATTACCTGAAGTCCTTGAGAGTAAAAAACATAAATGGTTTATAGGAGTTCAATTTCATCCAGAGTTAAAATCAAGACCATTAGATCCTCATCCTCTTTTCGTATCATTTATAAAGGCTGCAATTAATGATTAATATCAATCTAAAAAATTTTTCTATCTCAAATAATTCTCCATTTATTTTAATTGCAGGTCCATGCGTAATAGAAAATGAAAGTCACTCATTGATGATTGCAGAAGAACTAAATAAAATATGTGATGATGTTGGTATTAATTTAATTTTTAAATCTAGTTTTGATAAAGCAAATAGATCAAGTATTAATAGTGATAGGGGTATTCAGCTTGATGATGCATTAAAAATATTTGAAAAAATTAAAAATAATTTTAATTTACCAATACTAACCGATGTCCATAATGAAGATCAATGTAATCAATTAAAACAAGATAGTATTATCGATATTATCCAAATTCCTGCTTTTCTATGCCGTCAAACAGATTTATTACTAGCTGCAGGTAGTACAAATAAAATTATTAATGTTAAAAAAGGTCAATTTTTATCACCAACTGACGTTAAAAATATTTTCACAAAGATAGAAACTACAAATAATAAAAACATTATGATAACTGAAAGAGGAACTACTTTTGGTTACAACACACTAGTAAATGATTTCAAAGGTATAGATATTATGAAAAAATATAAATATCCTGTAATTTTTGATGCAACTCATTCTGTTCAACAACCAGGAGGATTGGGTGATAAAAGTGGCGGTCAAAGAGAACATATTCCTTCATTATGTAAAGCCGCCATATCTATTGGTGTAGCTGGTTTATTTTTAGAAACACATAATGACCCAGATAAAGCTCCTAGCGATGGACCAAACATGATTAATATAAAAGATTTAAAAAATTTATTAATTCAACTTAAACAATTTGATGATATAGCCAAAAACCATGCCTAAAATAACAAATATAAAAGCAAGACAAATAATAGATAGCAGAGGAAATCCTACTGTTGAATGCGATATATATTTTGAAAATTCTATTTTTGGAAGAGCTGCGGTTCCAAGTGGAGCATCTACTGGAGTGCATGAGGCTCTAGAATTGCGAGATAATGATCAATCTAAGTATAAAGGTAAAGGAGTTTTGAAAGCAGTAGGAAATATCAATGATACAATTTATAATGAACTAGTTGGAAAATCATTTGAAGATATTTCTTCTTTTGATGATTTTTTATTAGAACTTGATGGTACGGAAAATAAATCTAATTTAGGCGCTAATGCAACACTTGCTGCAAGCTTAGCTTTTGCAAAATGTTTAGCTTCTTCTGAAGGTCATGAATTGTATTCTTTTCTTGGTAAAGAACATATAATGAGTCTTCCAGTTCCAATGATGAACATTATTAATGGAGGATCACATGCAGATAACGACGTTGATATTCAAGAATTTATGGTTGCTCCTATAGGTGCAAATAATTTTTCAGAAGCACTTCAATATGGTTGTGAAATATTTCATTCATTAAAGTCACTTTTAAAATCAAAAGACTTAAACACAAATGTTGGTGATGAAGGTGGATTTGCTCCTAACATAAATAGTTCTAGTGAAGTCATAGAAACTGTTTTGAAATCAGTGGAGGATGCAGGTTTTAAACCTGGAAAAGATATTTATCTTTCACTTGATGTTGCATCAACTGAATTTTATAAAAATAATAAATATGATTTACAAGGAGAAAAAATTGTTTTGTCTTCTGATGAGATGATAAAATATTTAGAGAAATTGGTAAATGCTTATCCCATTTATTCTATTGAAGATGGAATGTCGGAGGATGATTGGGATGGTTGGTCTAATTTAACATCAACAATAGGAAAAAAAGTTCAGTTAGTTGGTGATGATTTATTTGTTACAAATAAAAAAAGATTACAAAAAGGTATTGCAGAGGGTGCGGGTAATTCAATTTTAGTTAAAGTAAATCAAATAGGTACTCTAAAAGAAACTTTGGAGTCGATTAAATTAGCAAAAGAAAATAATTTCACTACTATTATTTCACATCGTTCTGGTGAGACTGAAGATACGACGATTGCTGATTTATCAGTTGGTGTTTCAGCAGGTCAAATTAAAACAGGATCATTATCTAGAACAGATAGAACTGCAAAATATAATCAATTATTAAGAATTGAAGAAGCATTACAAGGTAAAGCAAAGTTTGCTGGATCTTCTATTTTAAATAATAATTGACAGTCTCGATCTTAAATATGCTATTTATATAGAAGATGAACAAATCATTAGTTCTAAAAAATAAATTTTATTTTTATTTGTCATTTTTGTTTACTTTTTTTCTATTTGTTTATCTTCTTTATTTTCTTGTAAATGGTGAAAGGGGATTACTGAAATATTTCAGCCTTAAAAATCTTAATGCTCAATACAATGAACAATATATGTCCTTAAAAAAGGAAAATGAATTTTACTTAGATAAAATTAAAAGATTACAACCAAATACTATAGATTTGGACTATTTAGATGAGACATTTAGGAAAGTTACAGGATTTACTTCAGAAAACGAAACAGTTATAATTATAGAATAAACTGATTTATTTGACAAAAAATCACCCTAATTATAATTAAAGATTATCATATGAAAAAACTTCAAAAAGCAGATTACATTAAGATGTATTCATTTATGCTCAAAATAAGAAGATTTGAGGAAAGAGCAGCTCAACTTTACGGAATGGGTAAAATAGGTGGTTTTTGCCATTTGTATATTGGTCAAGAAGCAGTTGTTGTTGGTATATTAATGACAATAGATAAGAATGACTCAGTTGTAACAACTTACAGAGATCATGGCCATATGATCGCTAGAGGACTAGACCCAAAACGTATTATGGCAGAGTTGACTGGTAGAGAAGATGGTTATTCTGCTGGTAAGGGTGGTTCAATGCATATGTTTTCAAAAGAAAATAATTTTTATGGCGGGCATGGTATTGTAGGAGCTCAAGTACCAATTGGAACGGGTATAGCGTTCACGCATAAATATAATGGAGAAAAAAATATATGCAGAACATATATTGGTGATGGAGCGATGAACAATGGACAAGTTTTTGAAGCTTTTAATCTAGCTGCTTTATGGAAGCTTCCTGTTTTATACATTATTGAAAACAACAAATATGGAATGGGCACATCTGTAGATAGAGCGGCGGCTGGATTAGACTTATATAAGAGAGGAGAGGCATTTGGCATTCCTGGTGAGAAGGTAGATGGGATGAATGTGTTCTCTGTTATAGAGGCAGCAGATAAAGCAGGTAAGTATGTCAGGGAAGGGAATGGGCCTTATATTATTGAAGTACAAACATATCGATATAGAGGACATTCAATGTCAGATCCTGCAAAATATAGAACGAAAGAAGAATTAGATAATTATAAGCAAACTGATCCTATTGAAATAGTTAAAGCTGAAATATTAAAGAAAAAAATTGCAACTAATGATGAAATTGAAAAAATTAATAAAGATACTTTAGATGAAATAAAAAATGCCGCTGAATTTGCAACCAACAGTGCTTTTCCAAAGGACAGTGAGCTTTATACGGACGTTTATTTATAAATTATGAGTACTGAAATTTTAATGCCTGCATTATCACCAACAATGACAGAAGGGAATCTCTCTAAGTGGTTAATTAAAAAAGGGGATATTGTTAAAGCTGGTGATTTAATTGCAGAGATTGAAACTGATAAAGCTACAATGGAAGTAGAAGCGGTCGATGAAGGTGTTGTTCTTGATCTTTTATTTAAAGAAGGAGAAGCCAATATTCCAGTAAATAAAGCTATAGCAATTATTGGAGATCCAAATGAAAAAATTGTACTAAAAAAAGAAGCTCTCATTGAAAAAGTGATTGAAGAAAAGAAAATTGAAAAAAATATTGAGACAAAAATTGAGAATAAGAAAACTGATATAATCGATACACCATCACCTAAAATAGAAGAAGATAGAAATTTAAGTTCAGAAGAAATTACTATGCGCCAAGCACTAAGAGACACAATGGCCGAAGAAATGAGAAAGGATAATAAAGTTTTCATACTTGGAGAGGAAGTTGCCGAGTATCAAGGTGCGTATAAAGTAACACAAGGTCTTCTAGAAGAATTTGGCAAAGAAAGAGTATTAGATACTCCTATTTCTGAACATGGATTTACTGGATTAGCAGTTGGAGCAGCATTTAAGGGATTGAGACCAATCTTAGAATTCATGACTTTTAATTTTTCTATGCAAGCAATTGATCAAATTATAAATTCAGCTGCAAAAACACTTTACATGTCTGGAGGACAAATTAATTGCCCTATTGTTTTCAGAGGACCTAATGGTGCTGCGGCTCAAGTTGCTGCACAACATAGTCAGGATTTTTCTTCCTGGTATTCTCAAGTGCCAGGTTTAAAAGTTATTGCTCCATCTACTCCTTATAACGCAAAAGGTTTGTTAAGATCTGCAATATCAGATCCAAATCCCATAATTTTTCTAGAAAATGAAATTCTTTATGGATTAAAAGGACCTGTTAATAATAATGTTAACTTCTCAATACCAATCGGAAAAGCAAATATAGAAAAAGAAGGAAAAGATTTAACGATTGTAACGTACTCAATAATGTTGCAGAAATCAAAAGAAGCGGCATTAAGATTAAAAGAGGAATACAATTTAGATGCAGAAATTATTGATTTACAAACTTTGAGACCTTTGGATACGGAAACAATATTAAATTCAGTTAAAAAAACTAATAGACTAATCACTGTTGAAGAGTCTTGGCCATTTGGTAGTGTTGGTTCTGAAATTGCAAATATTGTTCAAAGGGATGCATTTGATTATTTAGATTCACCAGTGATAAAAGTTAATAGTGCCGATGTTCCAATGCCATATTCATTAAGCTTAGAAAAATTATACCTTCCTCAAGTTGATGATATTATAAATGCAGCAAAAAAAGTAAGTTATATAAAATAAATGGCCATTAAAGTTTTAATGCCTGCATTATCACCCACAATGTCAGAGGGTGTAATTAATAAGTGGTTAGTTAATGTTGGTGATACTGTTTCAGCTGGAGATATATTAGCTGAAATTGAAACAGATAAAGCAACAATGGAAGTTGAAGCAGTTGATGAGGGAGAAATTACACATTTAATTGATACAACACCAGATAAACAAATTGCTGTTAATTCTGTCATTGCTCTAATCAATGGTAGCAAAGATGAAAGATTAGAAGATTATAATGATAAAGATCAAACTGTAAGCAGTGAAGAAAATAATGAAGTTTCAGAAATACCTAAAGTAAATACTGAAGTAGATAACAGTCAAATAATAGAAAGAAGTAAAGTTTCAAACACTAAACAAAATACAAATTTTGCTTCACCGTTTGTAAAAAAATTTTCTAAAGATAACAATATTGATCTAACTCTTATTAAAGGATCTGGACCTGATGGTAGGATAATAAAAAAAGATATTCAAAATTTTGAACTTCATATCAATGATGAAAACATTTCTGTAATTGAACCTTCTAGTATTAGAAAAATAATTGCTGAAAGAACAACACAAACAAAAAATGAGGTTCCACATTTTTATCTTACTATTGAAACAAGAATGGATAAGCTAATAAATTTAAGAAAAAAAATAAATTCAAATAGTGATATCAAAATCTCGTTTAATGACCTTATTGTTAAAGCATGTGCAATGGCAATAGCGAAAAATCCAGAAACAAATATTTCTTGGGTGAATGGTAAAATTCATCAATTTAAAAATATCGATATTGCTATAGCGGTAGCGTTAAAAGAAGGATTGATTACACCTATTGTTAAAGAAGCCGATACAAAAGGATTAGCTGAAATCTCAACAGAAATTAAATCATTAGTAAAAAAAGCTAATCAAAATAAATTATTACCAGTAGAATATAGTGGAGGATCTATAACTATCTCAAACTTAGGCATGTTTGGAATTACAGAATTTCAAGCAATTATTAATCCGCCACAATCAAGTATTATTGCAATTGGATCTATAATTGAAAAACCCGTTGTAAACTCTGGCAGTATTGAAATAGGGCATACAATGAAATCTACTATTTCAGCAGATCATAGATCACTAGATGGTGCTGTTGCGGCAAAATTACTCAAAGATTTTAGCGATATTTTAGAAGACCCCTTCCAAATATGGTTGAATAGCATGGATATGGAAGTTATTTAACCTACATGAGTGGACCACGTCATCCTGAAAAAGTAAAAAACAAATCTAATCCAATTCCTAAAAAACCAAGTTGGATTAGAGTAAAAGCACCAACTTCAAAATTTTTCAAAGAAACAAATAAACTCCTAAAAGATAAAAAAATTGTAACTGTATGCGAAGAAGCTGCATGTCCAAACATAGCTGAATGTTGGCAAAAAAAACATGCAACATTTATGATACTCGGAGATATATGTACTAGAGCTTGCGCATTTTGTAATATTAAAACCGGTAAACCTCATTATATTGATCACGGTGAAGCTATAAGAATTGCTGAGTCAGTTAAGCAATTGAATTTAGAACATGTTGTTATCACAAGTGTTGACAGAGACGACCTAATAGATGGTGGAGCACTACATTTTATCAACGTAATAGATTCAATTAAATCTTTAAATCCAAGTTGCACAATTGAAATTTTAACTCCTGACTTTAAAAATAAACCTGAAGCTATAGATATTTTATCAAAAAATTTACCTGACGTCTTCAATCATAACTTAGAAACAGTGCCAAGATTATATCCATCAATTCGTCCGGGTTCACGTTACTTTGTAAGTTTAAATTTACTTAGTCAAATTAAAGAAAAAAATCCAAGGATATTTACAAAATCAGGTCTAATGGTTGGTTTAGGTGAAACTAAAGAAGAAGTTTATCAGGTAATGGATGATTTAAGAGCAGCTAATGTTGATTTTATTACAATAGGGCAATACTTACCTCCAACACCGAAACACGCTAAGCTAGAAAAATTTATTACTCCTCAAGAATTTGATGAATATAAAAAAATGGCATACGCAAAAGGATTTCTGATGGTGGCATCATCACCGCTAACTCGTTCAAGTTATCATGCTTCTGATGATTTTAAAATCATGCAAGAAAATAGGAAAAATAAACTTTATTCAATTCAATGAAATCTTCAAATAGAGAGGAAATAGTCGATCACGACGCAAAAGGACTTTTTGATATTGTTTTAGATATTGAAAGTTATCCATACTTCATTCCTTGGTGTTCAGCAATGAGAATTCATTCAAAAAATAAAAATGAAATATATGCTGATATGGTCGTATGGTATAAATATTTTATGCCCCAAACTTTTGGTTCTCACGTCACTTTTGATAAAAAAAAACTTTCAATAAGTACAACTTATATTGAAGGACCTTTAAAAGACCTTAAAACTAATTGGATTTTTGAATCATTAAAAAAAAATCAAACAAGAATTCATTTTAATGTTGAATTTGAATTTAAACGATTTTTTCACCAAAAAATTGCTGAAGCTTTTTTTCCTTTAATTGAAAACAAAATGATTGAATCATTTAAAGTTCGTGCTGATGAAATTTTAGATTAATTGATTAATTTTGCTAAATATAAAATCTCTAGTTTTTCTCTGTATGTCCAATCGTTTCCCTTTGTATATTTTCTTGAAAATATAATTACTTTTATTAACTTTAATTCCAATATACACTAATCCTACTGGCTTTAACTTTGTCCCACCATTCGGACCTGCTATACCAGTTGTAGAAATGCAGATTTTTGTTTTTTCATTTTTATACAGACCATTTATCATGTCTTCAGCTACTTCTTTACTTACAGCTCCAAATTTAGAGAGATTACTTTTTGAAACAGATAAATATTTAGATTTAGCCTTATTTGAATAACTAATAATCCCGTAAGAGAAAATTTTTGAAACTCCACTATATTTTGTTATAGTGTTTGCTATTAACCCACCTGTGCATGACTCAGCAACTGAAATTGAGATATTATTTTTTATTAATTTATCTATAACTTTTTTAATAATAGGCATTTACAATATAAAGAATTATTATTGTATATATTCCTGCTATTAAATCATCAAGAATTACACCAAAAGCTGATTTAAGTTTCCTATCTACTATGTTGGCTGGAAAAATTTTCAATATATCAAAAAAACGAAATAAAATAAAAATTAGCGCTATTGTTACATAAGGATTTATTATTTTAATTTGATCATAAAATATTAAAATTAAGTATACTCCTAAGAATTCATCAATAACTATTATTTTTGAGTCATGTGATTGATTGTGTGAAGAGAATTTATTAATAAAAAATAAAGATAGTAAAAAGATAACAAAAAAAATAACTACAAATATTTCTAAAGAAATAATTTTGTATTCAACAATAGGAAATAAAATAACTATTGATAAAAAAGATGCAAAGGTTCCTGATGGTATTAACTTAACATATCCAGCAAAAGATAAAGATACAAAAAAATTAGCTAATTTTATCATCTGTTATATGAACTATTGACTCGGCTGCAATTCCTTCGCCATTACCAATAAAACCAATTTTTTCATTTGTAGTTGCTTTAATAGATACAGAGGTATTTTTAATTTGAAGTAATGTTGAAATGTTTTTAATCATTTTTGAAACATATTTATTAATTTTAGGTTTTTCAGCTATTATATTTATATCTAGATTGATTACAGAATAACCTTTTTCTTTAAGTTTATTTCTGCAATAAATTATGAACTTAGATGAATCTGCATTTTTCCATTTTTTATTTGTGTTTGGAAAGTGATAACCTATGTCTCTCATAGATAGCGCTCCAAAAATACTATCACAAATTGCATGCAGTACAACGTCCGCATCAGAATGACCAATTAACTTAGAGAAAGGAATTTTAACACCTCCTAATTTTAATCCATTTTTGGTTTTTCTATCAATTTGATGAATATCATAACCAATACCGTATTTTGTAATGGGCTTTCTGTATAAATTAAATAACTGAATATCTTCTGGGTAAGTAATTTTAATATTATTTTTTTCTCCTTTGATCAAATTTATTTTTATTTTTGATTTTTGTAATAGCCCTGCATCATCATTAAATTCAAAATTTTTATATTTGATATGTTCTTTTAATATTAAATTATAATTAAAACCCTGGGGTGTTTGTACGTTAATTGCTTTTGTTTCCAATTTACTTTTCTTTATTAGTTGTCTGTCATTATATTCAACATATGGAATTGCATTATTATTTTTGCCTAATTTGGATATAATTCTTTTAATTAATTTATTACTACATAAAGGACGCGCAGCATCATGTATTAATACATTTTTAATTTTAAATTTTTTTAAATTTTTTAAAGCATTAAAAGATGAAATTTGTCTTGTAAGCCCAGGTTTTGAATAGGTAATTTTTATTTTCTCAGAAACAGCCTTATGATTAAAGTAAGTGTTTTGATATTTTTTATCTATTGAAATATTAATAATATCGAAGTTTGATAAATCTAAATTTGAAATAAAATAATTTAAAAAATTTGTATTCCCAATTTTTAAGAATTGTTTTGGAATTTTTTGACCAAATCTCTTTCCTTTTCCACTAGCTAGAATTACAAGTGCATTTTTCATCATTTTAATTTATATACTATACTGTTTTACTATCATTATTTAAAAACTAACTAAAGTATACAGTGTTTAACCTATCAAAATTACTTAAATCTATTCATCTTTCAAGATTATCTTTTTATTTTTTAATCTTTTTAATCATTTTGAGTTTTTCCATCACATTCTATTTGATGCTTCCGAACAATGATTTAGTAAAAGATCCAAGAAGATTACAATTTTTTTTATTAGCGGATGTTATTTTTGTCATTTTATTGATTTCAATAATCTTCAGGCAAATAATACTTATTTTAGTGAGAAGAAGAAAAAGTTATGATGAATCTCGATTATATATAAAATTTGTTAATTTATTTGCTGCAATGGCTTTAGGGCCAGCTATTGGATTAGTTGTTATTACATCACTTTTCTTTAATTTAGAATTAAGAACTTGGTATGGAGATGCTGTAAGAGATGCTGTTGTTAATTCTAACATTGTAGCAAAAAATTACGAAAATGAGATACAGGCAGAAATAGTTTCTGATACTCAGTTAATTATGAGAGAAATATTAAAAGTTTCTCAAAATAATGAAGTAAATATTCAATCAATAAGAACAGCTTTAAGTGAATTTATTAATCTAAGAACAATATCCAGTATTTATATCTTTAATACTGAAGGAAATATTTACTTAAGCCTTAAAGATCCTAATAATGAAAATTTTTCTCTCCCTTCAAATGAAATATTTAAAGTTGTTAATCAAAACCGAGTATATATTTTTCAATTAGATAAAAATTCTATTACTGCATATAAAAAAATAAATTTTTTAAACAATGTTTACATGCAAGTTAATAGAAATTTGAATATTAATATTTGGGATCATATTAGTGCTACAAAGGAAGCATTTGAAATTTACACTTTGAAAGAAGAGCAAAGTTCAGGAATTCAAATAACTTATTCAATGATATTTGTTCTTTTCTCTATTTGTTTTATATTAGTGGCAATTTTGATTGGCTTTAATCTAGCAAGCAATCTAAGTAAACCAATTACAAACTTAATCAAATCAGCAAATAAAATATCAGAAGGAAATTTTGATGCAAAAGTTAGTGAAACAGATCAATTTCAAGAAATAAAAGTATTACTATCATCTTATAATAAAATGATTTCTGAAATTGAGAATAAACAAAATGAGTTAATATCAAAAAGTCAAGAAGATGAAGAAAAA
>CABYHW010000017.1 GCA_902518705.1 uncultured Alphaproteobacteria bacterium
ATTCCCAAATCGAGAGATTATGATGTTGGAAACAGAAAATATAAATTATGGTGGTGGAAATATTCATTGTATAACAATGAATGTACCAAAAATATGAAAGTAAAAGTAGCAACATCACAATTCAAGGCTATTAAAGGAGACTTTGACGCTAATTTAAATAAAGCAATTAGTTTAGTTGAAAAAGCATCAAATGAAAATGTTGATATTTTACTTCTGCAAGAATTATTTCAAGATTATTATTTTTGTTCAACAAAAAATGATAAATTTTTTGATTTTGCAATTGATTTTCCTTCTAATCCAATGTTCGAAAAATTATCTAATATTTGTAAAGATAAAAAG
This sequence comes from uncultured Alphaproteobacteria bacterium, assembly GCA_902518705.1. Taxonomy (GTDB): domain Bacteria; phylum Pseudomonadota; class Alphaproteobacteria; order HIMB59; genus CACPNW01. The sequence continues at coordinate 340 of CABYHW010000017.1, forward strand.
ATTTCATTACCAATTAGTTTTTTTCAAAAAAAGGAAAATAAGTTTTTTAACTCTCTAGTTATGATTGATTCTTTTGGTAAAATAAGTGAAGTTTATAATAAATCTCACATTCCAGAAGGACCTGGATATAATGAGAAGTATTATTTTGAAAAAGGCAACACAGGTTTTATGGTTTTTGACACTCCTCAAGCAAAAGTTGGTTGTGCAATTTGTTGGGATCAGTGGTTTCCTGAATGTGCAAGAATATTAACATTGAAAGGTGCAGATTTAATTTTTTATCCATCAGCAATTGGCTCTGAACCACACATGCCTGAATTAAATTCAAAGGATCATTGGATTAATACAATGGTAGGACATGCTGCTGCAAATCAAATCCCTATAATAACTTCGAATAGAATAGGGAAGGAGGTCGAAGCTGATATTGAATTAAATTTTTATGGTAATTCTTTTATATTGGATCATCTTGGAAATGTAATAAATCGTATGAATGATAAGGATGAGGGAATAATAACTGCTACTTTAGATTTGTTAATTTCAAGAGAATATAGAAAATTATGGGGTAACTTTAGAGACAGAAGGCCTGATCTTTATAAAAAAATTCTCGATTTTTAATTTATTTTATTTAATGTATTTTTTATTTAGGAGGGGAATAATGCTTAAGTATTTTATATCTCTATTAGTTTTAATTTCTTTTTCAGCTCAGGCTAAAGAAGAATTATTTATTTACAATTGGTCTGACTACATTGCAGAAGATACAATTGAAAATTTTGAAAATGAATTTGGCATTGATGTAACTTATGATGTTTTTGATTCAAATGAGGTTCTTGAAGCTAAACTTTTAGCTGGTGGGTCTGGCTATGATATTGTTGTGCCTTCAGGTTCTTTTTTAGAAAACCAAATCAAGGCTGGAGTTTTTCAAAAACTTGATAAGGCTCAACTTTCAAACATTGGTAATTTAGATCCCGATGTACTAGCAAAAATTGATGCACATGATCCAGGAGGTCAATACTCGATAAATTATATGTATGGTACTACAGGTATTGGCTATAATACTGATAAAGTTGATGAAAATGATATTACAAGTTGGAGCATTTTGTTTGATCCAGCTATTGCATCAAAATATGCAGATTGTGGAATCGCAATGTTGGATGCTCCTACAGAGGTTATGGAAATCGCTTTAAAATACGTTGGAAAAGATCCTTATACAGAGGATGAGAAAGATTATGAGGTTGCTCTTGAAATGTTACAGCAAATAAGACCTTACATAAGATATTTTGATTCTTCTCAATATATCGATGATTTAGCAAATGGAGAGATCTGTTTAACTATGGGTTGGTCAGGTGATGTTTTTCTAGCTGCAGATGAAGCTGCAGATGGAGTAGAAGCTTGGTACTCAATTCCATCTGAAGGAACTGTAATATGGTTTGATATGATGGCTATTCCAGCTGATGCAAAAAATGTTGAGAATGCACACAAATTTATAAATTATATTTTAAGACCTCAAGTTGCTGCTGATATTACAAATTACGTTTGGTATTCAAATCCAAATAAAGCAGCCAATGAACTAGTTGATCCTGAAATTTTTGAAGATCCTGCTATTTATCCAGATGAAGCAACTTTAAGTATGCTTTTTGCTGATACTGCAGACTCTCCGAAAAAATCTAAATTATCAACTAAATATTTTAATAAGTTTAAAGCAAATTAAAAAATATACTTCATTTCAGCACTAATATATTAATATTAGTGCTGATTTAAGATGGATAATAATTTTCTTGTAATTGAAAATATTTCTAAATCCTTTGGAGATAACAAAGTTTTAGAAAATATTAATTTAAATATTTCAAAATCTGAATTTTTTGGCCTCTTAGGATCTTCGGGTTCAGGCAAAACTACCTTACTAAGAATACTAGGTGGATTTGAGAAGCCAGATACAGGACGTGTAATGCTCGACGGAACGGACATAACAAACCTTGAACCTTTTGAAAGACCATTAAACTATATGTTTCAATCGTATGCTCTATTCCCTCACTTAAACGTATTTAATAATTTAGCTTTTGGAATAAAAGAAAATTTTACCCAAAAAGAAATTGAAATAAATGTAAGAAATATTGCCGAACTTTTATCTATTGAACATTTATTAAATAGAAGAATTAAGCAATTATCAGGCGGAGAGCAGCAACGAGTTGCTCTTGGAAGGTGCTTAATAAAAAAACCTAAGTTATTATTATTAGATGAGCCTCTTGCAGCACTAGATAAAAAACTAAGATCAAAAACGCAATTAGAGTTAACAACACTCCAAAAGAAACTAAAAATTACATTTGTTTTCGTCACCCATGATCAGGAAGAAGCAATGTCCTTATCTGATAGAATGGCAATAATGAAGAATGGTCTTATTTTGGAATGTTCTAGCCCTGAAGAGATTTATGAAAATCCTAAAAGTCTTTATACTGCCAATTTTATAGGCATTGCAAATATAATTGAAATTTATAAGAAAGGTGAAAATTTTTATTCTGATGATTTAGGTATAAATTTTAAATTAAACAAAGAATTAAAAAATACAAAAACTAATATTTTACTAAGACCAGAGAAAATAAAAATACAATCAATAAATAATTTGAAAACAAGTTCATTTAATTCCTTTAGTGGAGAAATTTTAGAAAAATCATATTTGGGAAGCTTTACACGTTATGAAATTAAAATTAAAAATATGATAATTTCAGTTTTAGATCAGAATTTTAACTCCAACTCAAATTATAATTTCCCAAAAGGGGAGAAAGTCATTTGTAGTTGGGAAAGTGAATCAATTAAGGTTTTAGAGGATTAATTGAAAAATAAATTATTTGAAAAATATTTTGTTTTTAGTCCTTATTTTTGGCTTGTTCTATTTTTTTTTATACCATTAGCTATAATTTTTAAAATATCAATTTCGGTATCAGAATGGGGGATGCCTCCTTATCAAGATATTTTTCTTTTTGATAATGGATTTAAGATCAATACTACATTTGAAAACTATGTTTATATATTCAGTGATTATTACTACATTGGATCTTTTGTAAACTCTTTGATACTAGCTCTAATATCTACTTTTTTTTGTTTACTTATTGGGTTCCCATTAGCTTTTTATATTGCGACTTCAAATATCAGATTAAGAAATATCCTATTAGTTTTAGTAGTTATTCCATTTTGGTCATCATTTTTATTAAGAGTATATGCATGGAAAATAATTTTACAGAATAATGGAATTTTAAATGTAATACTTCTTAACCTAGGCATAACATCAGAACCACTTCAATTATTATACAACCAATATGCTGTCATCATGGGAATTGTATACACTTATTTACCTTTGATGATTTTACCACTCTATGGATACTTAAATAAATTTGACTTAAATTTAATTGAAGCATCAAAAGATTTAGGATTAAATCGTATTAAAACCTTTTTTAAAGTTATTCTTCCTTTGTCTGTTCCAGGAATTGTTGCTGGATCTTTATTAGTTTTTATACCTGTTGTTGGAGAATTTATTATACCTGAAATGTTAGGTGGTAGTGATAGATTGTATTATGGAAAAATATTATGGGAGGAATTCTTTGTTAATAGAAATTGGCCCGGTGCTAGTGCTTTAGCTTTTAGTGGAATTATTATTTTGGTTTTACCAATTGTTATTTTTCAAATACTTTATTCGCGTTGGAGTCAAAAAAATGAAATCTAGTTTAATCAAAAGTACAGTTATTTTTTTAGGTTTATTTTTTTTATATTTCCCAATTTTAGTTTTAATTTTTTACTCATTTAATGAAAATAAGAGAGTAATGGTTTGGAAAGGATTTTCTTTAAGATGGTACAATGAATTATTTAATAATGAACAAATAATTGAGGCATTTATTATTAGTATTAAAATTGCAGCTTTGTCTGCAACTTTTGCTACAATTTTAGGAGTTATGATTGGATATTCACTTGTAAGAATAAGAAAAATTCCTTTTAAATCATTTTATATTTTTCTTTCTTCAACACCTTTGGTTTTACCAGAATTAATTTTAGGTCTTTCAATGTTGCTTTTTTTTATAAGCTTAAATAATGTAATTGGATTTCCATCATCTAGAGGACAATTAACTATTTTTATATCGCACGTTACTTTTTGTATTGCATTTGTCGCAATTATTATTCAAGCAAGATTAACTGACTTTAACAAAAATATTGAGGAAGCTGCGATGGATCTAGGCTATAATTATACCAAGGTACTCTATAAGATAACTTTACCAATAATTTTGCCTTCTATTATTGCTGGTTGGTTATTAGCTTTTACAATTTCTTTAGATGATCTAGTTGTTGCGAGTTTTACTACTGGGCCTGGAGCTAACACATTGCCAATTGTAGTTTTTTCTAAAGTTAGATTAGGACTGAGTCCTGAAGTAAACGCATTATCAGCAATTTTAATGTTTGCTTTAATAATAATTGGTTTATTTTATTTTTATTTTAATAAAAAATTTAAACATTAAGTAATAAATATTCTCGCTCCCAAGAACTTATTACTGATAAATAAGCTTGATACTCAACTCTTCTTATCGCAGCAATTGACCTTACAAATTTTTCATTAAATATAGATTTTATATCTTCATCATTTTCAAAAAGAGTTAATGATTCATCCATATTTTTAGGCAGATTAGAATTTTTATCTTTAAATGCACTATCTTTGGTTTCTGGATTTGGATTTAAATTGTTTTTCATTCCTAAATATCCTGACGCTAAATTAGCAGCAAAAACTAGATATGGATTTGTATCAGATCCAGGAATTCGATTTTCAATACGTATATTCCTTTCCTCAATTGATGGAATTCTAAAACCACAACTTCTATTACCTATTCCCCATTTAACATTTTTAGGAGCACCCCAAGTTGCAAACAATCTTCTAAATGAATTTATATTTGGAGCGTATATTGGCATTAATAATGGAGTATATTTTTCCAATCCACCTAAATAATTTTTCATTTTTTTTGAAATTTTAGATGATTTATTAAAAAAAATATTTTTATTTTTTTCATTATATATCGATTGATGTATGTGCATTGCACTACCAGGTTGGTTCTCCATAGGTTTTGCCATAAATGTTGCATGAAGTTTATGTTTCAACGCCGACTGTCTTAGAGTTCGTTTAAATAAAAATACCTGGTCTGCTAGATCTAAAGGATCACCATGCTGAAAATTAATTTCCATCTGAGCTGAACCAGATTCATGGTTAATAGTATCAATTTCAATATTTTGTGCTTCACAATAATTATATACATCTTCAAAAAGATGATCAAATTCGTTAACAGCATCTATTCCTAAGGCTTGCTTACCTGTTTCTTGTCTGCCTGATTGACCCACTGGAACTTCAAGAGGATAATCTGAGTCAGCATTAGGTTTTACTAAATAAAATTCTAATTCTGGTGAAACAATTGGAGTTAATTTATCTTTTTTATAAAGTTTAAGAATATTTTTTAGAGCATTCCTACTAGAATTTATAACATCATCTCCGTTAAGATTTATTGCATCGCAGATAATTTGTGCAGTAGGGTCGTCGTACCATGGCACTACTCTCATTGTATCAAAATCTGGTTTTAAAATTACATCAATGTCAGTTGGATTGTAAACACTTCTTGGTAAAGCACCGGCAGAGTCTTCAGTTGCATAATCTCCTGATATCGTTTGAATAAAAGTTGACTGTGGTAATCTGTGACTTTCATCTTCCAATCCTTTTAAAAATTTATTAGTTGGTAAAATTTTTCCCCTTGCTATACCTCCAAGATCTGGAACTAAACATTCTACTTCTGTAATAGAGTTTTCATGAAACCAATTTTGAAATTTTTCAATCACATTGAGACTGTTTGTTTACTAATTATTATTAAACCATTAAAGATAAGTTAATGTTTACTACAAAAAAAAGGACCTTTAATCAACATGATAATGAAAAAGAGAGTTTTTATAAATTTTCAGCACCTAATTTTCCTAATCAAATTAAATTAAATGAAAATATTTCAACTGATGTATGTATTATTGGAGGTGGATTAACAGGTATTTCTTCAGCATTAAATTTATCTAATCAAGGTTTATCAATAACGATTTTGGAAGCAAATAAAGTTGGATCTGGTGCTTCTGGTAGGAATGGTGGTCAACTAGGAATTGGAATGAGAAAAGATCAATTCTACTTAGAAAAAAAATTTGGTATTGAAAAAGCAAAATTTTTTTGGAAAATTGGATTAGATGCTGTTTCAAATGTAGTTAATTTAATTGAAAAATACAAAATTGATTGTGCGCTTAGACAAGGCGTTCTTCATGTAGGTAACACAAAAAAAGATTATAAATATTTTCAAGATGAAATTGAGCATATGCAGAAGAATTATAATTATAATAATTATGAATATTTTGATCAAAATTCAATAAGAGATGAAGTTAATAGTGACAGATATTTTTCTGGAATGCTTTTAAAAGATTCTTATCATTTAAACCCATTAAAACTGACATATGGTTTAGCAGAACAGTGTTTAGCAAATGGTATAAATATATATGAAAATTCTCCAGCTGATAAAATTGTTGATAATCAAAAAGAAGTTATAATTCACTCTGGAAAAAATATTATTAAAGCGAAGAAAGTAATTATTGGTTGCAATGGTTATCTTGACAATCTTTTGGGATCAAAAAGAAATTATTTTATGCCTATAAATAATTATATTATTGCAACTGAACCTCTCGGAAAAAATCTGGCAAGTAAATTAATCAAAAGAAATTGTGGCGTAATAGATTCTAGATTTATGATTGATTATTATAGATTTTCAGAAGATTACAGACTTCTTTTTGGAGGACCTGAAACAATTACATCTCATTTTGTAAAAGATGCAAAGAGTTTTGTCTCTAAACGAATGTATAAAGTTTTTCCTGAATTAAAAAAATTTAAAATTGAATTTTCTTGGGGAGGCACCTTGGCAATATCAATTAATAGATTACCTATTTTTGGAGCTATAATGAATCAAAAGTTATATTATGCTCATGCTTACTCTGGGCATGGGTTAGCTATGAGTATTATGGGAGGAAAAATGGTAGCTGAAAAAATTTTAAATAAATCAAATAATTTTGATATGTTTGAGCAAATTAATCATTTTAAAATTCCAGGCGGCAACATTTTTAGAAGACCATTGTATTCTTCAGCCATTATTTATTATAGGTTAATGGATTATTTAAATAGATTGTAATTACTTAATTGCTCTTCTTAATCTGTCATTTATAGTTTTGCCAAGCCCTTTATCAGGTATTTCTACTACAGCAATTTTTTTGCATCTACTTTGATCTAATTTATGAAGATAATGATAAAAATTTTTTGCTGCTTCATTCAAATTTTTTTTATTACTCAAATTTAAATTAATTATTTTAGACTTTAATTTATTATTGCCAAAATTTAATAAACCTTCATTTTTTAGTATTCTCTTAGCATTCATTCTTATTGGCTTTAAAGTTGAGTAATGTTTTTTTAAATTACCAGGAGAAATAGATGATTTCTTTTTAATTTTTACTTTTGCATATTTATTTAGCTCCTCAACAGTTATGCTGCCATATCTTAATACTTCAATTTCATTATTGGTATCAATTCTAACAACTGTGGACTCTAGTCCATGAGAAGACTGTTTATCTTTTAAAACAAATATTTTTTTTACTAGAATAGGATCGATATCCATAATATTGGTTACGGAAGTTCTTTCTGACAGATTAGCGCTAGGGGCTGCAATAGGTAGGTCAAATAAAGTAATTAATTTTTTAGCCAACTTATTATCGGGAATTCTGCAGCCAACTAAAGTTGAGTTGTTAGAGACTAATTTTGATATTTTAGAATTTTTCTTTTTTTTTAATATTATTGTCAAAGGACCAGGCCAGAATTTTGAACCTAATTTTTTTTCAAATTTATTTAAAATAAAATATTTTTCTATTTGTTTAATACTTTTAAAGTGACAGATAATTGGATTACTTCGTGGTCTTTTTTTTACTTTAAAAATAGATTTTACAGCCCCATCATTTGTTGCATCTGCTCCAAGACCAAATACTGTTTCTGTGGGAAATATTACAAGTTCTCCACTGCTTAATAAATTTTTTGCAATATCTAACTTATTTTTTTTCATATTTTTTTATAAAATGTTTCCATCTATCTTTAAAATAGTTATTATCAATACTTGTATATGGGAAAAGTTATAGCATTTTCGAATCAAAAAGGTGGTTCAGGTAAATCGACTCTTTCAGCAAATTTATCAGTTTTGTGGAGCAATAGTGGTTACAAAGTAGCTGTTATAGATGCTGATGCACAAAAAAGTCTATCATATTGGCTTGAAGCAAGAAAATCTTATTATGGTGAAGATGATATTGGAATAACTCAATTAAATTTTGATATAAGGAATTTAATAGACGAAATTAAAGCCATAAAAAGAAAGTACGACTTTATAATAATTGATAGCCCTCCATCTATAACTTTTGAAACAATGCAGGTTGTAAAAGCTTCTGATAGGGTATTTGTTCCAGTACAACCAAGTCCAGTAGACTTAATGGCTACACTTCCTTTTTTAAAAATTGCAAAACAAGAGAGAAAAAATCCAATAATTATTCTTAATAGAGTGATGCCGAGAGCAAAATTAACTGACGCAATGATTTTGCGTTTAAGATATGCTGGTGCTAAAATTGCTCGCTCCCGACTGTCTAGCAAAGTATTATTTGCAGAAACATTCTCAGTTGGAAGGGGTGTAGTAGATATAAGTGTTACATCAGATGCTTCAAAAGAAATAATTAATGTTGGAAACGAAATTTTAAGAAATTTCTAACTTAATGTCTGATATTACAACTGTTATACTTGCTGCAGGCAATAGTACGAGATTTAAAGCAAGTAAATCAAAGCTTGTTTATCCATTATGCGGGTTACCAATTGTTTCACATATTTTTAATATTGCAAAAAAAATATCTGGTAAAAATATATTAGTTGTATCTAATGAAAAAAATAAAGAAGAATTAAAATTAATATTAAATACCTCAAAGTTAGTTGTTCAAAAAAAACAAAAAGGAACCGCTGATGCAATTGAGCAAGTTAAAAAATATGTTAAATCAAAAAATATTTTAATTTTATTTGGTGATACACCTTTAGTTGAAATTAAAGATATAAGAAATCTAGTAAGTAAATTTAAAAAAAGTAAAGCGAAAGCTTCATTAATTGCATTTAATACTTCAGAGCCACATGGTTATGGTAGGTTATTATTAAATAACAACTACGTTGAAGAAATAATTGAGCAAATCAATTTAAAACCTGAACAAAAAAAAATCAATTTATGTAATTCTGGTATTTTGATAGCAAATACTAAATTATTATTTGATAATTTAAAAAATATTAAAGAAAATAAAATTAAAAAAGAAAGATATCTTCCTGATATATGTAAAATTTTTTCAAAAAAAAATATTCCTATCAATTATATTGAGTGCAACAAAGAAACAATGTTGGGCATAAATACATTGGATGATTTTAATGTTGTACAAAATATCTTGCAAAAAAAATACGTAAAAAATTTTATAAAAAATGGAGTCAATTTTTTAAAACCCAATACTTGTTATTTAAGCTATGACACCAAAATTGAACCTAATGTTACAATTGAAAGCAATGTTACAATAAAGGAAAAAACAATTATAAAAAAAGGCTCAATAATTAAAAGTAATTCATACTTAGAAGAGGTTACAATAGATGAAAATTCACAAATTGGTCCAAGTGCTAGATTAAGACCAAAAACAAAAATCGGAAAAAAATCAAGGATTGGTAACTTTGTTGAAATAAAAAATTCTAAAATTGGAAATAATGTTTCTATTGCTCATCTTTCATATGTTGGAGATTCAGAAATAGGAAATAATGTGAATATAGGTGCCGGCACAATAACTTGTAACTATGATGGAAAGAAAAAACACAAAACGATAATAAAAGATAATGTATTTATAGGTTCAAACACATCACTCATTGCTCCAGTTGTAATTGAGTCTAAATCTAGAATTGGCGCAGGTAGTGTTATCACTAAAAATATTCCCAAAAATTCACTTGCTATTGAAAGATCAGCCTTAAAAATTCTAAGAAATAAAAGATCTAAATAATAACCCTTGTTTCAAGATATATTAGGGTTTATGAGCCTTTTCAAATTATGAGCGATAAATGGTCACCAAATAGTTGGAGAAATAAAAATGCTCTTCATATGCCTAACTATCAGAATGAAGATCATCTAAATAAAACTCTAAATGAAATTTCAAAATATCCACCTTTAGTTTTTGCTGGAGAAGCGAGACTATTAAAAAAGAAACTTGGAGAAGTTTCAAACGGAAATGCTTTTTTATTACAAGGTGGAGATTGTGCAGAAAGTTTTGCAGATTTTCATCCAGATAATATTAGAGATACATTTAAAGTTATTTTACAAATGGCTGTTGTATTAACGTTTGGCGCTTCTTGTCCAATTGTTAAAGTTGGAAGAATTGCTGGACAGTTTGCAAAGCCAAGATCATCTGCCACAGAGGTTATTAATGATTTAGAACTTGAGTCTTATAAAGGCGATATAATTAATGGGATAGACTTCAATCAAAAAGACAGAGATCCTAATCCAGATAGATTAATTCAGGCCTACAATCAGTCTGCATCTACACTTAATCTTTTAAGAGCTTTTTCTCAGGGCGGTTTTGCCAATTTAAATAAAATACATCAATGGAACCTAAATTTTGTTAAAGGTGAGAATGCTGCTAAATTTAGAGAGATATCTTCTAGAATTGACGAATGCTTATCTTTTATGGAGGCATGTGGAATAAATGGAAACAGTGTAAGACAATTAAATGAAACAGACTTCTTTACAAGTCATGAAGCTTTACTTCTTCAATATGAGGAAGCATTAACAAGAATAGATAGTACTTCAGGTAAGTGGTACGATGTTTCAGCTCACATGTTATGGGTAGGTGACAGAACACGACAACTTGATGGAGCACATATTGAATTTTTAAGAGGTATTGAGAACCCTATAGGTATTAAAGTTGGTCCAAGCACAAAGACAGAAGAACTATTAAAGATATTAGATGTGTTGAATCCAAAAAATGAAGCTGGAAAAATAACGCTGATATGTAGAATGGGTCATGAAAAAGTTAGTGGAATACTTCCAAAAATAATTAGATCAGTTAATTCAGCTGGTAAAAATGTTGTTTGGACTTGTGACCCCATGCATGGAAATACTATCAAATCTAACACTGGTTTTAAAACTAGGCCATTAAAAGATATAATTTCTGAAATTCAGCAATTTTTTCAAATTCACAGAAGCGAAGGAACATATCCAGGCGGCGTCCATTTAGAAATGACTGGTCAAGATGTTACAGAATGTATGGGAGGTCTTCAAGAAATAACAGATGAAGATCTAAAAAATAGATATCATACATATTGTGATCCGAGACTAAATGCCTCGCAGTCTCTAGAATTGGCTTTTTTATTATCAGATTTTTTAAAAGAAGAAAAATTGCTCTCAAAGCAATCTTCAAATTTATAAATTTATATTTATATAATACTTATGAATTTAAAAGAGAAAATCGCATACATTTCTAATTGGATTAAAGATTACGCTAAATCTATAAATAATAATCCAACTACACTAGTAATAGGAGTGTCAGGAGGAGTTGATTCAGCTCTTACTAGCACCTTATGTGCCCAAACTGGTTTAAAAACTATAGCTGTTTCAATGCCTATTAAGCAAAATTCATCACAACATGATTTAAGTTTAAGACATTTAGAATATTTAGAGCAAAATTACCCAAATGTAGAAACAAAAATAATCCAGCTAGATAATGTTTTTAAAACATTTCAAAATACGATGGAAAATTTTGATAGTGAGTTAGCTTTTGCAAATTCAAGATCTAGACTAAGAATGGTAACTCTATACCAAATAGCTCAAAGTAATAATGGTATAGTTGTTGGTACTGGAAATAAAGTTGAAGATTTTGGTGTTGGATTTTATACAAAATATGGTGATGGAGGCGTAGATATATCGCCAATAGCAGATTGTACTAAAACTGAGGTGTGGGAATTAGCCGAAGAAATTGGGGTTATAAAAGATATTATTAGCGCAGCACCGACAGATGGTTTATGGGATGATAGTAGAAATGATGAAAGCCAGCTTGGTCTTTCATATAAGCAATTAGAAGAAGCAATGGAAAATAAGTCTAGTGAATACTACAGTAGATACGAAAAAATTAGAAAGCCAAATCTTCATAAGATGAAGCCTATTCCCGTTTGCGAAATTCCTAAAGAATAATATGAAGTGTAGGTTCGCTCCTAGCCCTACAGGAAAAATACATATCGGTAATGCTAGATCAGCAATTTTGAATTGGATTTTTTGTCAAAAAAATCAAGGTGAGTTTGTATTAAGAATTGATGATACTGATGCCAATAGGAGTTCTAAAGAATTTGAGACAAGTATCAAAGATGATCTTACATGGCTTGGATTGAATTGGAGTTATACTTTTAATCAATCCTCAAGGAAAAATATTTACAATGAGAAAATCCAAATCCTAAAACAAAAGAAAAGACTTTATCCATGTTTTGAAACAGAAGAGGAATTAGCTTTAAAGAAAAAATCTTTGTTATCATCTGGGAAACCACCTATTTATGATAGATCATCATTAAATCTAAGTGATGAAGAAGTAGAAAAAAAAATAGAATCTGGAATCCAACCCCATTGGAGATTCAAATTAGATCATGAAAATATTAGTTGGAAAGATATTATTAAAGGAGATGTTTCATTTGATGCAAAAAATTTGAGTGATCCTGTTTTAATTAGAGCTGATGGAACATTGTTATACCATTTACCTTCAGTCATTGATGATATTGAAGAAAAAATTACACATATTATTAGGGGAGAGGATCACATAGCTAATACTGCCTATCATATTCAAATTTTTAAAGCTTTTGAATCTTCTATTCCATCATTTGCTCATCATCCATTCTTAGTTGATGAAAATGGTAAGGGTTTTAGCAAAAGACTTGGAAGTCTTTCAATTGAAAATTTTAGAGACGAAGGATATGAAAATATATCGTTACTTAATTATTTTCTTTTTATTGGTTCGAGAAGTAATATTGATCCTATCAAAGATTTAAATGAAATAGTAAAAAAATTTGATATTCAAAGCTTATCTAGATCTTCTGCTAAATTTTCAATTGAATCCTTAAGAAACCTTAATGAAAATACCATTAAATTATTTAGTTATAATGAGATTAGTCATAAGTTAAAAAATATAAAATCAAATTTTCAAAAAGAGAGTTTTTGGCGTTTTATTAAAAATAATATTTCATTTATTAAACAAGCTAAAGAATGGGAAGAAGTAATTACAAAAATAAATAATGCTAAAGATTTAAATATTGATGATAATTTTATTAATACGGCAGTTGATGAATTACCTGAGGATCCTTTTGATGAAACAACATGGGACCATTGGACATCAAAAATTAACAAAAAAACTGGGCTTAAAGGAAAAGATTTATTTATGCCTTTGAGGTTGATTTTGACAGGAAAATCTCATGGACCCGAATTAAAATATCTACTACCATTATTTGATAGAGACGAAATCTTGCAAAAACTTGGAAAAATCTAGTAAATTTTAATTTATACTCTATTAGCAATCTAGTAATTATGGAAGATAAAGTATATTTATTCGATACTACACTTAGAGATGGTCAACAAACTACGGGGGTTAATTTTTCTGTTAGTGATAAAATGAATATATCTCAATATCTTGATGATTTGGGAATAGACTATATCGAAGGTGGATGGCCAGGAGCAAATCCTACCGATAATGATTTCTTTTCAAGAAAAACAAATTTTTCTAAAAGTAAATTGACTGCCTTTGGTATGACAAGAAGACCAGGTAGAAGTGCAGATAACGATCCAGGATTAAATGCACTTATTAATTCAAGCGCAAGTTGTGTTTGTATTGTAGGTAAATCATCATCATTTCACGTAAAAAATGCTTTAGAAATATCAGAAGATGAAAATTTAAAAATGATCAGTGATAGTATTCAATCAATAAAAAATAAAAACAAAGAGCCAATCTTTGATGCAGAACATTTTTTTGATGGCTTTAAAGAAAATAAAGAGTTTGCATTGAATTGTATTAAAGCAGCGTATGACGCTGGTGCAAGATGGGTTGTGCTTTGTGATACAAATGGGGGAACTCTTCCAGATGAAATTTACAATATTGTTTCAGAAGTAGTAAAAGTTATACCAGGTCAAAATGTTGGTATACATGCTCACAATGATACTGACAATGCAGTTGCAAATGCATTAGCAGCTATTAATGCTGGAGCAAGACAGATACAGGGAACAATTAATGGTTTAGGGGAAAGATGTGGAAATACTAATTTAATTTCCTTAATTCCATCTTTGGTTCTAAAAACAAATTATAAAACAAATATTTCAAAAGATAAGTTAAAAAATTTAATTCATATTTCTAGAACATTAAATGATATTCTTAACATACCTTTAAGAAAAAATGCTCCATATGTTGGAGATCATGCTTTCTCTCATAAAGGTGGATTACATGCATCAGCAATAGAAAAAAATTCTTCAACTTATGAACATATTAAACCAGAAATTGTTGGTAATTCTAGAAACGTAGTAATTTCAAATCAGGCAGGAAGATCTAATATATTAAATCAATTAAATAAGATTAATATTGATCTACCTAAAAATGAAATCAACAATATCTTAGAGATTATCAAGGAAAAAGAATCAGAAGGATATTCATTTGATACTGCTTTAGCTAGTTTTGAGCTATTAGTAAGACGTCATCTTGGTCATTTTGAGGATTTTTATAATTTAGAAAAATTTAGAGTCACAGATGAAAGAAGATGGAATGCTAAAGGTGAAATTGTTACTGAAGCAGAGGCTACGGTATTTTTAAAAGTTAAAGATTCAAATATGATGACAGTGGGTACTGGAAATGGTCCAGTAAATGCTATTGATAGTGCATTAAGAAAAGCCCTAATTGATTATTATCCTGAACTTAAAGATTTAAAGTTAACTGATTACAAAGTTATGATTCTTTCATCAGAAAAAGGTACTGGCGCTATCACAAGAGTTTTAATTGAATCATCTGATTCCACTAATACACATTGGACAACTATTGGCGTATCTCCAAATATTATTGATGCATCTTATAGCGCTATTTTTGATAGCATTACTTTTAAGCTATTAAATGATTTAAAGAATAAAAATTGACTCCAAAAAATCCAAGCATAATTTTAGTTAGACCCCAACTTCCTGAAAACATTGGAATGGTTGCTCGTGTTATGCACAACTTTGGTTTAAAAGATCTAGTTATTGTTTCGCCAAGAGATAAATGGTTAAACAATAAATCAATAAATGCAGCAAAAAAAGCAACGAAAATTATTAAGAATATTAAAGTTTATGATGATTTAGAAATTGCACTTTCTAATTTTTCTTATGTTGTGGCCACAACGAATAGAAGAAGATATTTGCAAAAAAATTCTACTAACGATTTTAAATTCATTAAAAGAAAAATTATTGTTAATAAAAAAACAGCAATACTTTTTGGTCCTGAAAATTCAGGACTTTCAAATGAGGATTTGAGATTATCTGATATTATTTTTACTATTGAAACAAGTAATAAAAGCAATTCATTAAACCTTTCTCATGCAGTTACTGTTTTAAGTCATAAATTATTTGAAATGAATAATTTAAAAATTACTAATTCTATTTCAATTGAAAAAGATAATATTAGTAAATATCAATTATCTAAATTCTTAAATTATGTGATTGAGAAACTTGAAAATAAAAAATTTTTTACTCCAAGTGAAAAAAAAGAAAGTATGAAAAATAATATTTATAGTATTTTCACAAAAATCCCTCTCACAAAGAAAGAATTGAAGACATTATGGGGAATTACTAAAAAACTTAATAAATAAGCCAAAAATTGAGTATATTAAATTTGACATAGTACTTTAAATCACTATATACGCCTCATAATAATGACAAAAAGACATAACGCTAAATACAAAATCGATAGAAGATTAGGTGTGAACCTATGGGGGAGACCTAAAAGCCCTTTTAATAGAAGAAACTCAAAGCCTGGCCAGCATGGTGTACAGGGACAAAGAAAGAAACTATCAGATTATGGAAATCAGTTATTTGCTAAGCAAAAACTTAAATTTTATTACGGTGATTTAACTGAAAGACAATTTAGGAATATTTTCAAAAAAGCTTCTAACATTAAAGGTGATACAAGTCAGATTTTAATTGAACTTTTAGAAAGAAGATTAGATGCTACAGTTTATAGAATGAAATTTGTACCTACAATTTTTTCTGCAAGACAGTTAGTTAATCATGGTCATGTAAAGGTCAATGGAAAAAGAGTTAACATTCCATCTTATAGTGTTAGCGATGGAGACGAAATCTCAATAAGAGATAAAAGTAAAGAAATTAATTTAATTGTAGAATCAGTTAGTTCTCAAGAAAGAGAAATTCCAGAATACTTAGAAGTTGATGTAAAAGAGTTGAAAGGTCGTTTTTTAAGAGCACCCCTAATTCATGATGTTCCTTATCCTGTAACTATGGAACCTAATTTGGTTATTGAGTATTATTCAAGATAATTTCTTTTTTATAACTATCATAAATATAAATTATTATTCCTATCCAAATAATTATAAATGATACCAGCTTAATTTGTAAAATTTCTTCATTAAGAATAAATACTGAAGTTATAAAATGAAATGTTGGTGCTAAGTAAAATAAAACTCCAGCTAGGCCTAATTGAATAAATTTTAAACCCAAATTAAAAAAAAACAATGGAAAAATCGTTACAGCTCCCGTAAGAATTAAAAATAATGATGTCTTCAAATCAATACTAAAGATACTATTTTCATTTTGCCAAAATAAATAAACTAAGTATGGGATAGATATTAAAGATATTATGAAAGTCTCATATAGTAAACCAATTGAAGGATTAACATTAACTTGTTTTCTTAACAATCCATATATTGCCCATGAGGTTCCAATCCAAATTATTAGTAATGGAAATTGATTTAAATTAATAAATAAGAATAATATACCTGAGAACATAAGACATACAGATGCAAATTTAGGTTTAGTTATTTTCTCATTTAAAAAAAAATAACCAAGAACAATACTTATCATTGGAGTAATAAAGTAACCCATTGATGCATCCTGAACTCTTTCTTGTCCTACAGAATAAATAAAACCTGCCCAGTTTCCTGAAATAAGAAAAGCTGTAATTGTTAAAATAAAAATTTTTTTTCTAAATTTAAATATTTCAATAAAATCACTTATGTTTGAAATTAAAATTA
>CABYHW010000018.1 GCA_902518705.1 uncultured Alphaproteobacteria bacterium
AAAAGAAAAAAAAATCCCAATTATTAGTCTTGTTCATGGAAACGAAATAATAATCAAAAACGATAATCATCATAAACGAATAAAGAAAGTTTTAGAATTAGCAAACGCATTAGTGGTCAATTCATCATATACTAAAAACTTACTTTCAAAAATAAGTGGAAACTTTAAAAAAATTGAGGTTATCTATCCAGGTGTAAAATCTACTAAGAATATTTTAGGACAAGCAATAGATTTAGATGATAGTTATCCAACGTTGCTTACTCTTGCCAGACTAGAAAAAAGAAAAGGACATTCATATATTCTTAAATCTATTTTTAATTTAAAAAAAATTTATCCAAATATTCAATATATAATTGCTGGTGAAGGTGATCAGTTAGAGAATATAAAGAAAGAAATAAAAAATTATAATCTAGAATCAAATGTGAAGTTAGTTGGAACAATAAATGAAAATCAAAAAAAATTCATTTTTTCTAAGACTGATATTATGATCATGCCGACAATAGATGAAACTCATGCAAATTCTATTGAAGGTTTTGGAATCGCATACATTGAAGCAGCACAATATGGAATTCCTTCAATTGCCTCAAATGTTGGAGGTACTCCTGAAGCTGTATTGCATAATAAAACAGGTTTAATTATTAATAATTTTAATGAATTAGATGAATCCATTAAGAATTTAGTTGAGAACAAACAAAATAGAATTGAATTAGGACAAAATGCAAAAAATAGAGCAGAAAATGAATTAATCTGGGAAAAACAAGTAGTAAAATACAATAAGTTAATAGATGATATTCAATGACTATTTTATTTCATAACACAACTTTTGATAAAATTGATGTTTGGAAAAAAACAATAAAAAAATATTTTAAAAATGAAAAAATAATTTCTATAAAAGATTATAAAAATTTTCATAATGTAAATTATGCAATTATTTGGAATCTACCAGATAATATTCTTTCAGGACTAAAAAATCTCCAAGTTATTTTCTCTATGGGAGCTGGAGTAGATCACATTCTAAAACTTAAAAATTATAATAAAAAAATTCCCATAATCAGAATAAAAGATGAAAAAATGGGGGAGAGAATTGCCAATTATTCTTTAGCTCAAATACTAAATTTTCAATTAAATTTTAAAATCTTTCAAAATTCTCAAATCAAACAATACTGGTCTGGAGAAAGGACACCAATTGATAATAAAAATTTAACAGTAGGTATTCTAGGCCTGGGCTTTCTTGGTAATCATATTGCAAAATTACTAAATAAATTAAATTATAATGTTATTGCATATAAAAAAAATCGAGCAAAAGTAAAAAATGTAAAAATATATACGGGTAAAAATATTATAAGTTTTATCAAAAGCTCTGATGTTATCATTTCTATTCTACCATCAACAACTCAAACAAATAATATAATAGATAAAAAGTTTTTAAAGAATATGAAAAAAAATTCTTGTTTAATAAATATAGGCAGAGGAAATGCAATTGAAGAGAAAGATCTTCTAAATCATTTAAAGAAAAACAAAAATTTTTATGCTTATTTAGATGTCTTTAAAGATGAACCTTTAAAATCAAGTAGTCAATTTTGGAAACTGCCAAATGTAACTATTACTCCACACGTTGCAGGTGTAACAGCTATAGAGCCATCTGTTAAGTATATGTACTCCAAATATAAAAAATTAAGAAAAAATAAAAATGTAAAATCAGATGTTAATCCATCTGATGGATATTAATTAACATCAAAATAATTTTCTAAAATTCTAAAATAAATATTTTCTAATTTAATAATATCTTCAACAAAAACAAACTCATCTACTTTATGAAGAGTTTGATTTCTAAGACCTAACTCTACTACCTCACAATAGTTCTTTATATATCTTGCATCAGAAGTACCGCCATCGGTTGCTTGCTCAGGCGGACTATTACTTCCTGTGACATCAGAAATTGATTTTGAAATAATATTATATAAATCACCGGCTTTATTCAAAAATGACTCAGCTGTTGCATCATAAGTATAAGTGCAACTAGCGTTTTCCAGTTTAGAGAAAATCTTTTCTATTTTATTATCAATCCATTTTATAAGTGAGTCAGATGAGTGCATATCATTAAATCTAATATTAACTGTTGCTTTAGCTAATTCTGGAATTACGTTTTGAACAGGATTGCCAATATCAATAGTAGCGATTTGAACTGATGTTGGTAAAAAATTTTCATTACCTTCATCTAGCCGCTCTTCTAATATACTATTTAATAAATTCACTAAGTGATGTGAAGAATTTTCAGCTAAATGAGAATTCGCAGTATGTCCTTGAATACCTTTTACCTGAAAAAAGAAACTAACTGATCCTCTTCTTCCAATTTTTACTTTATCGCCGACCTCATTTTTAGAAGTTGGTTCACCAACAAGACAATGATCAAATTTATAATTTTGTTTACTTGCCCATTCTAGAATTCTTGGTGTGCCGTTTACAGAATCTCTTTCTTCATCTCCTGTAATAATAAATGAAATCTTACCTGGAATATTTTTATATTTATCTATAAATCTTTTAGCGGCACTGATGAAACAAGCAACACTGCTTTTCATATCTTCACTACCTCTTCCATAAAGTTTACCATCATCTATTCTTGCTGAAAAAGGAGGATATTTCCAAGAATTTTCATTTCCTACTGGAACTACATCTGTGTGACCAGCATAAGCAAAATGTTTTCCTTCATTTCCTATCGTTGCAAATAAATTTTTTACTTCATAAGAATTGTTTCCAGAGAAAATTAATGGATGACAGTCACATCCTATAGCACTTAGATGATTTTCAACGACTGTTAAAGCGCCCTCATCTTTTGGAGTTACGCTTGCACATTTAACTAAGGATTGTGTAAGAGTAACTGGATCAAAATTAATTTCTGACATTAATCTCTTAAAAGATCATTGATTGATGTTTTGCTTCTAGTTTTTTCATCAACTCTTTTAACAATAACTGCACAGTATAAAGAAGGATTAATATCTCCTTCTTTTTTTCCTGGTAATGTACCTGGTACCACTACTGAATACGCTGGTACTTTTCCCATATGAATTTCCCCAGTTGATCGATCGACTATTTTTGTAGATGCTCCAATAAATACACCCATTGATAAAACCGCACCTTCACCAACAATAACACCTTCAGCCACTTCACTTCTAGCTCCAATAAAACAATTGTCTTCAATAATCACAGGATTTGCTTGAAGAGGTTCAAGTACACCGCCAATACCAGCACCTCCAGAAATATGACAGTTTTTACCTATTTGTGCACATGATCCAACTGTTGCCCAAGTATCAATCATTGTTCCTTCGTCAACATATGCACCAAGATTTACAAAAGAAGGCATTAAAACAACACCTTTAGCAATAAATGCAGATTTTCTTACAACAGCGTCTGGTACATATCGAAATCCTGCTTTCAGATGATCATCTTTAGTCCAATTTGCAGTTTTACTTTCTACTTTGTCAAACCAAGTAGCATGCGATGCTTTAATGATTTCATTATCATTTAATCTGAAACTTAAAAGAATTGCCTTTTTAATCCATTGATTAACTTGCCATTCATTATTAATTTTTTCACAAACCCTTAAACTTCCACTATCAAGTTTGTTTAAAGTTTCATCTACTGCATTTCTAATATCACCTGCAGTATTGACATTAATATCATCTCTCTCCTCAAAGGCATCATTTATAATTCTTTCCAGATCACTCATATTTTACCCTCATTTACATCTTTTAAAAATAAACTCAAATCTCTTGTTTGAAAATCTAAATATTCTTTAGATGCTTCAATATCATCGGAAAAATTCTCATAACCAGCATCAACCCAGACAGGTGTAAAACCAACTTTTTTTGCTGGAACTAAATTCTTTGCAATATCATCAAACATTGCGGATTTATTTGCTTCGATATCAAATAAGTCGATAATTTTTTCATAGGGAGAAATTTCTGGCTTAGGAATATAATCAGCCATTTTAATATCATATATTTCATCAAAAAAGTTTGTTAAATTTATTTTCTCTAACACATCTAAGACATGTTGCTTATTTGCATTTGTATAAATAATTTTTCTTCCCTCAAGTTTATATAATTCATCATTAAGATTTTGATTTGGACCAACAATTGAGTAATCTAACTTATGAACTTCTTCTAAAAAATAATCAGGATCTACACCATGATTATCCATCATGCCTCTTAATGTAGTGCCATGTTGCTTGTAATATTTTGCTTGTAGTTTTTTTGCTTCAGCTAATTCCATATTTAAATTTTTAGCTACAAACTCACCCATTAACTTATGTACTTGCTGAAAAATTCCACTGTCTGCAGAGTACAGTGTGTTATCTAGATCAAATATCCAGGTATTGATGTTATCTTTAAAGCTCATTTAATTACTTGTTATTTGTGTACCAATTCCATGTTCAGTGAATAACTCTAATATTACTGAATGAGGAATTCTTCCATCTAAAATAGTAGATTTTTTAACACCTTTTTTCATTGCATCAATACATGTATTAATTTTCGGCTTCATACCTCCAGAAATATATTCTTTATTAGCAATATTTTTAGCTTCTTCTAAAGTTATTGATGATATTAATTTTTCATCTTTGTCTAAAATTCCAGGTACATCGGTTAGTAATAATAATTTACTTGCCTGTAACTCACCTGCTATAAAACCCGCAACAGTGTCAGCATTAATATTATATGTAAAATTATTTTCATCCTTACCTAAAGGAGATATGACAGGTATTTGACCATTTTTTATAAAGCTAGTTAGCATATCTTTGTTTAATTTTTTTGGTTGTCCAACAAAACCAATATCAACTATTTTTTCAATATTTGAATCACTATCTTTAATTTCCACATTCAATTTAGTTGCAGTGACTAAGTTATCATTACCAGATACTCCTATCGCTTTTCCTCCAGAGGCACTTATAGATTCTACTATTTCTGAATTGATATCCTTAGATAAAACTTCCTCAACTACCTTAATTGTTTCTTTATCAGTAACTCGTAATCCTTCAACAAATTGTGTTGATATATTTTTTGATTTAAGTCTCTCACCAATTTGAGGCCCTCCACCATGAATAATAATTGGTGACACACCTACTTCTTTTAATAACCCAATATCTCTTGAAAAACTCTCAGAAAGTTTTTTATCTCCCATTGCATGTCCACCGTATTTTATTACAATGGTATCACCACTATGTTCTCGAATGTATGGAAGAGCTTCAACTAAGGTTGAGGCTTTATGAATAAAATAAGCCTGATCACTCTCTGATAAAAAATCAAATTTCATATTTATTGTGATAACCCGTATATAGATCTTTGAATCTCTGTAATACCATTATTTTTTTTGGTCTCGGATTGATATATTTTCGTAAATGATTTTTCATAATTTTGCATTAAACTTAAAATTGATTTTTTTTGATATTCTAAATAGTTATTAGATATTTTATCTATTTTAGTTAAAATTATTGAAAATTTTCTTGAACAATCACTCAATAAATCCAACATATCAATATCAGAATTTTTGATACCAACTTTTGAGTCAATGAGTAAAAAAACATGATCAAGTGTATCTCTATTTTCTATATATTCTTCAATCAAGGTCATTAAATTTTCTCGTGCAACTTTTGATACTTTGGCAAAACCATAACCAGGTAAATCAATCATATTTATTTTTTCACTAATTAAAAAAACATTTATAGCCTGCGTTCTTCCTGGAGTTTTACTAGTTTTTGCTAGTTTTTTTGTTTTAGTTAACGAATTTATTAAACTAGATTTTCCAACATTAGATCTACCTATAAAACAACATTCTTTTTTTATATCTGAATAAGGAATATCTTTAAATGACTGAAAGGAACCTAAAAACTTATTATTATTAAAAAAGTTATTTAAATTTTTATTTAAGCTAGCCATTTTTGGCTAAAATTCTTCTTTGAATATACCATTGCTGTGCAATTGATAAAATATTGTTCACTGACCAATATAAAACTAAACCAGCTGCAAAACCAGCTAGAACAAAAGTAAATACAAATGGAAGTAATGCAAAAATTCTAGCCTGTGTTGGATCAGCGGGAGCAGGATTTAGTTTTTGTTGTAACCACATAGTGAAGCCCATAATGATAGGAAGAATACCAATATCAATTATTGAAAGTATAGGTGGCACATCCCAAGGAACTAATCCAAATATTGTCATTAAGCCTAATGGGTCTGGCGCAGATAGATCATGAATCCATCCATAAAAAGGAGCGTGATACATCTCTATCGTAACAAACAACACTTTATACAAAGAGAAGAAAATTGGTATTTGTACTAAAATTGGTAGACAACCCGCAACAGGATTAGCTCCCTCTCTTTTATACAAGGCCATTAGTTCTTGCTGCATTTTTTGTCTGTCATTTGGATATGTTTCTTTTAATCTTTGCATATCAGGCTGAAGTTTTTTCATCTTTGCCATAGATTTAAAAGATGCTTGTGCCAGTGGGAATAAAATTAAACGCATTAAAATGGTAAAGGCAATTATTGCTAGACCAAAATTACCTGCATAACCAAAAAACCAGTTAATGGCATATGAAACAGGTTTAGTTAAAAAACTAAACCAGCCCCAGTCAATTGCATCAGTAAATCTTGGTATAGAGAGATTTTCATCATAAGCACTTAAGACATTTAATTTTTTTGCACCCACAAATAATTTTCCGCTGTAAGATATATTTTCACCCGAGTTAATTTTATATATCTGACCAACATAACCTGCCCTATAGCTATCACGTCCATTATTACCATACCTATAATTGACGTTAATGGATTGGTCAGCATCAGGAATTAAAGCAGACATCCAATATTTGTCTGTAAAACCTAACCAACCTCCTTGTGTTTTATTATCGCAAAACTCTTTTTTTGTTTGCATTGATGAATTACAATCATCGGCAATATCATCATAATTTTTTTCCAATAATTCGTCGTTTATTAGACTAATTAAACCCTCGTGAAGTATAAAAAAATTAATTGTATCTGGTGTGTTTATTCTTTTGATTAATCTGTATGGAAAAACTTCAATATCTTCACCACTGTTATTTTCTATTTCCTGTGTAATTGTAAACATATACTCATCATCAACTTGATAGTTGATTTTGAAAGTTATATTTTTATTATTCGTCCAACTAAGTGTAACAGAACTTGAGGGGCTTAGAGTGGTAGAGTTAGTTTTCCAATTTGTTTCTAAATTAGGTAATTCAATGTTAGAATTTTTTAGCTCTTTCCAACCTGTTTCAATATAATATGGATTAGCAGTCCCATCCGGTAACAAAAGCTGTATATTATTCGAATCAGGTTCTAAGCTAGTTTTATATTTTGATAATATGAGGTCATCTAAAATTGCTCCTTTTAAATTTATAGAACCTTTAATAGATGCATTTTCAAAAATAACTCTGTCGGTTTGAATTAAAGCTTCATCTCTACTTTGTATTTCTGAAACAACTTGGCTGCTTTGTCCGTCAATGGATGTTGCAGGCTCTAATACTTCATCTTCTTCAAAGGATGTTGTTTGAATTGGTTGAGTTGGAAATAATAATTGAAAAAAAATAATTATCGCAATTGAAATACCAATAGCCAAATATAAATTTCTTTGCTCGTTCATTTATTTAACTCAGATTTTTTTGGTACTGGATCAAATCCGTGGGAACCCCAGGGATGACATTTTGAAATTCTTTTCACCGATAAAATTGATCCTTTAAATAACCCATGTTCCTTTAATGCTTTAATAGAATACTCAGAACAAGTTGGTAAATACCGACAATTCTGCCCAAGTATTGGGGAAATCAATAACTGGTATAATCTAATTATTATGATTAAAGGTAATGAAATATATTTACTAACCATTTATCTTTCCCTTAAGTTCTAATAAAAGTTTATCAAATTTCTCTTCGAGCAATGACGTTTTAGCTATTAACACATAATATGAATTAATTTTACCATTAATAATAATTTTTCTAGCTAATTCTCTCATTATTCTCTTTGCTCTATTTCTTTTTACTGCGTTGCCAATTTTTTTGGAAGCTGTGTATCCTACACCTATAGAATTTTCTAGATCTTGATTGTGTAAAATTTGGATATTCATATTTTTACCTTTTATAAATTCTCCCTCGTTTCGTATCATAACGAAAGTCGATCTTTTCTTAATTGTAAATAATGTTTGGGCCATTTGGCCTTTTTAAGCGCTTAATTGAGCTCTTCCTTTTGCACGTCTTCTATTAATGATTTGACGACCTGCTTTAGTTGCCATTCTAGCCCTAAAACCGTGTCTTCTTTTTCTAATTACTCTACTAGGTTGGTAAGTGCGTTTCATAATAAATCTCTGGGCCTAATACGAATTCATTATATATAAGTCAAATATTTACTTATGTAATCGATGAAAATTTTTAGAAAAGCTAGTGAATTAGAGCCAAATTTAGTTTCAATCAAAGACAAGGGCCAATCTATTGGTTTAGTTTTAACAATGGGAAACTTACACGATGGACATTTATCTCTCATTAGAGAAGCACAATTACATAACGAATTTGTGATCTGTTCAATATTCATTAATCCTACTCAATTTAACAATGAAAATGATTTCAATTCTTATCCAAAGTCAATTGATGAAGATATTTCTAAATTAGAAAATATTGGTTGTAATGTACTCTTCTTACCTGAGGTTCAAGAGATATACCCTAAAGGATTGGCAAAGAAAAAAATTGTAAACAATTTTAGAAATATTTTATGTGATAAATTTCGACCTGGCCATTTTGATGGAGTTACCACTGTTGTGGATCTTTTTTTTAATATAATTAAACCAACGAATAGTTATTTTGGTGAGAAGGATTTTCAGCAAGTAAAAATAATACAAGATTTAGTAAAAATTAATCATCACAATATTAAAATAATTCAATGTCCATCTGTACGAGATAAAATGGGTATGAGTTTATCTTCAAGGAACTCTAAATTTTCTAATGATCAATTAAAAATTTTCAATGTATTAGGAAATAAAATTAAAGAACATATTAATCTATTAACACAAAATGAAATTAATAATTTAGATCAATTAAAAATAGAGCTTCTTCAAAATAATATAAATAAAATTGACTATTTAGAGATAAGAAATGAAAATAATTTAGAAATAGCAAAAAATTATTCTAAAGCTAGATTATTTATTGCTTTATATATTGGTGATATAAGAATTATCGACAATTTTAAGTTATATTAAGGTATTAACCAATTATATTCTGGTTCAATATTTTTAAATGTTAATTTTAATCTACGATGACCTGAAATTTCTAAATAAAGCCAATCAATTTCATTAATTTTATTTTCAACTACTGTAAAATTTTTATATCCTTTTTCACTTTCTTCGTGACTTGGCTCCTTGCCGGTTAAGTGTTCAGGGATACCATCTTCTGGAAACTCTGTGATTGAACTTGGATCTTTCAATGTTAAGTAACATTTTCTACTAAACAATCTTGTTTTATCCCACATTTCTTTAGCTTTATCATTTTGATTATTAACCAAGGACGTTGTTTTGATTCGCATTTGAATTTTTAATTTATGATCATAAAAAACAAATTGAGAACTTCTATTTTTTTTTAAACTAGGCACTTTGGGAGATCTAAAGTCTGTGTGAAAATTTAGTGTCATGCTACTGGGATCAAATTTTCTTAAGACTACAACTCTAGAATCTATTCCACCTTCACTATCAATATTACTAAAGACTGGCGTATGAAATGCGTGTTTTCTATCTTTAACTCCTCTAGTTAAATTTTTCTTTATATCCTTAAATATTTCTGAAGCATTTTCTTTTGAAGAAGTCGACATTGTTATTGTAATATAAATTGTTTTGAAGAAATAGCTAGATAATGGAAATAAATAAAATTACGAATTTATTGAATCTGGAGCACGTAAAGTTTTTAATATCTATCTTTAAAGAAAAAAATATTGAAATCCGATTAGTAGGAGGATGTATACGAGATGCTCTTCTTGATAGAGAAATCAAAGATATTGATACAGCAACAACTTTGGAGCCTCAGGATGTTTTGTCGTTATTAAAAGATAATAATATTGAATATGATGATTTTGCTATTCAATATGGATCTATAATTGCTTATCCTCGCAATCAAAAAATACAAATTACAACTTTACGTGAAGATGTTAATCAAATGGGCAGACATACAAATGTAATTTACACCAACAGCTGGAAAAAAGATTCAGCCAGAAGAGATTTTACTTTCAATGCTTTATATATTGGAAGCAATAATAAACTACATGATTATTACAATGGCCAATCAGATTTAAATGAAGGTAAAATTTGTTTTATTGGTGAAATAGAGGATAGAATAAAAGAAGATTACTTAAGAATCTATCGATACTTTAGATTTAGAGGTTTATTTAATTTACCTAAAACATCTTTAAGTGATCAAAAAATTGTAGAAAAATACATTCACGAATCTTTGGCAGTGTTGACCAACGATGTAATAAGGCAAGAAATATTAAAAATGTTTAATATGTCTTTTCCATTAAATTGTTTTTACATATCTCATCAAACGTTACAAAAATTTAAATGGGTTGAAATAGTACAAGAGCATTTCATACGAACAAAATATGATCTTGGATTAAATAAATGTCTGAATAAGATTGATAATTTAATAAATTAGTTTTTTAGTTTACAATTTTCGCACAAACCAAATATTTCTAAATTATGTTTTTTATAATTGAAGTTATTTTTTTCTGCTTGTTTTGAAAAATAAGAAAACAAATTATTTCCAGTTAGCTCAGTAACACTATCACAGTTTTCACATATTAAAAAAGATGTAGAAGTTTTTGCATTACAGCCTTCATGCTTACAAGCAACATATGAATTTCTACTTTCTATTTTGTGTACTTTTCCAATTTCTATTAATCTATCGAGAGCTCTATAAACTTGCAGAGGAGATTTTATTCCTTTTTTTTGTATATCATAAAGAATCGTATATGCCTTCATGGGCTCAGATGAGTTTTCTAGGACGTTGAGAACTGTTTTTTGGTTTTTAGTTAAATTTTCTGATGCAACTGCCATAAATCTCAATTACCAAATTGTTTTCATTTTTGCAACTTACCTCTTAACTCTAGTGGGATAAGTGAAATAATAAATAAAATTAGCGCTATGACAATAATTGATGGTCCTGAAGAGGTGTTTAATTCTAAAGAAGTAAATAAACCAATTGTAACAGATAAAATGCCAATTAATATAGCTACGAATACCATTTGTTTGGGATTGTTAGTGATATTTCTCGATGCCGCTGCCGGAATTATTAGTAATCCTGTAATTAAAAGAGTACCAATCATTTTTATAGATAATGCAATAACTCCAGCAAGTAGCAGGGTAAAAATCATATTATAAATGTTAGGTTGCATCCCCTCTGCTGAGGCAAGGTCAAAATTAACTGTAGCTGAAAATAATGATTTCCAAATAAAATATAAAATTCCTAAAATTACAGAACCACCAATCCATACTAGAGCAATGTCTTCTACAGTTACTGATAAAATATCTCCAAATAGTAATCCCATAATATCAAAACGAATACTCGATAAAAAACCCATTAAAACCAAACCAATCGCAAGAGTAGAGTGAGCTAATAATCCAAGTAATGAGTCCCCGGCTAATCTAGTCCTCTTTTGAAGATTGAGAAGAAGTAGAGCAATGACTGCCGATATTATAAACACAGAAAAGGCAATATTTAAACTGAAGGCATAGGCTAAAGTTACTCCTAGTAAGGCAGAGTGTGCTAAGGTATCACCAAAATAAGATAATCGTCTCCAAATTACTAAACAACCTAGCGGTCCTGTTATTATTGCAATACCAATACCAGTAACTAGTGCTCTTGTAAAAAAATCATCAAACATTAACTAGACACACTTCCGTCAGAATTATGTGTGTGATCATGATCGTGCTGATAATATGTCAACGTTTTTGATCTATGTTCACCAAATAATTCTATATAGGCTTTATCTTTTATAACTGTACTTGGTTTTCCTGAACAACAGATATGCCCATTTAAACAAACTACATGATCTGTAGCAGACATAACAAAATGCAAGTCATGGGAGACTAATAAAATTCCACAATTTAGGTTTGCAGAAATATTTTTGATAATATTATAAAGATCAATTTCCCCATTAAAATCAACTCCTTGAACGGGTTCATCTAAGACTAGTAATTCTGGTTTTTTTGCGATAGCTCTTGCTAGAAGAACACGTTGAAATTCTCCACCAGATAGACCATGAATTTGTTCCTTGAAAAGTTTTTCTACTCCAGTTTGATTTAAAGATTCACTAACTTCATTATCATTGAGATTATTGGTTAATCGCATGAAATCTACAACTCGTAATGGCATTGTCCAATCGATATTAATTTTCTGAGGAACATATGCGATTTTATCTGTATACCTTTTCATTGAACCTTCATCAGGTTCAAGAATACTTAGCACCATTTTAGCTGTTGTTGTCTTTCCAGAACCATTAGGTCCTATTAGCGTAACTA
The DNA here is from genome assembly GCA_902518705.1 of uncultured Alphaproteobacteria bacterium. Taxonomy (GTDB): domain Bacteria; phylum Pseudomonadota; class Alphaproteobacteria; order HIMB59; genus CACPNW01. The sequence goes on from CABYHW010000018.1 coordinate 12,562, forward strand.
TTTGACCACGCCTTACTTCAAGAGATACACCTCTTATCAACCATTTTGGAGACTTATAAACACCTGCGTTTTCCAAATTTACTAATAAATTATTTTTACTACTCATTTTTCTATTTACAATGCAAAATGTAATATTATAACATTACACTATTTAACAGACTTATTTTTAATAGGAATACTTTTATGAAACAAACGAATTTTTTTCTAAATATATTTAAGATTATGTTATTTTCGGGAATTCTTGTTGCAACTGCATCTGCAAGAGCAGAGTTAAAGGTTGTTACTACAATTAAACCACTACATTCATTAATTTCAAACGTTATGGATGGAATAGGTGAGCCTGGACTCATAATCGATGGAAGTATATCACCACACAGTTTTACAATGAAACCTTCTCATGCGAAAATGCTTGAAGAAGCAGATGTCATTTTTTGGATTGGAGAGGGTATTGAAACATCAATGGAAGAACCTCTAGTCACAATTGCAAAAGATGCAGAAGTAATTGAATTTATGGAACTTGATTCAATTGCTAAATTAAAATTTAGAGAAGAATCAATTTTTGGTGACCATGAAGATCACGATGATCACGATGACCACGATGATCATGACGACCACGATGACCACGATGATCATGACGACCACGATGATCACGATGATCATGACGACCACGATGATCACGATGATCACGCACACGGTGCACATGCTTTTGAATGGGCAGGATTGTTTGATCTAAAAGCGGGAACATATAAGTGGTCTGCTGCTAAAGTTGATGGCGATTATGCTGACCCTGCTATGAAGTTAGTATTACTAGCGGCTGATGATATTGAAGCAGTTGAGGAAACGGCTGAAGAACTTTTAGAAAGTAAAACTTCCGCAAAAAAAACAAATGGCGGAACTCTTGTTGCTAAGGAGATTGCATACTCTTTAAATTTTGATGATTCTCAAAATATGACTGTGTTTACAGTTGAAATTGCTGAGAATGGAAAATATGCTTTCTTCACAGAGCATATGCCTTTTGAGTTTGAAGCAAATGAACATTTCTTCAAAGATACCTCTGGTGTAGATATAGAACCAATTGCTCAAGAACCAGAAATGGATGGTCACGATCATCATGATCATCACGGCCATGCACACGGTGAATTTGATGCTCACATTTGGCTAGATCCAATGAATGCTAAAGAAATGGTTCATGAAATAGCTCATGAGTTAGGTGATTTAGATCCTGCCAATAAAGAGAAATATGAAGCAAATGCTGAAGCAACAATTAAAGCTTTAGATCAGCTTATTAGTGATGTTGGTACAGATATTAATTCTGATGCAAAATTTGTTGTCTTCCATGACGCCTACCAATACTTTGAAGAAAGATTTGGTGTAAGAGCTGCAGGAGCTTTAACATTGAATACTGATGTTTTACCTGGTGCGAAGCAAATAGCTGATATTCAGGATGTTATTAAGGATAAGGGAATAAAATGTATTTTCTCTGAGCCTCAATTTAATCCAAAGATTATTTCAACAATAGCTGAGGATATGAATATCAAAACAGGAGTTTTTGATCCTTTAGGTGCTAACATTGATGCTGGTAAGTCACTTTACTTTACGTTGATTAGTAATCTAGGGGACGAGCTTAAAGGCTGTTAAATTTTAATATTTAAATAAATTCCACCTTGTATTAAGGTGGAATTTATAAAACTAATTATAAGGAAATTGATATGGAAAATACTTCTCAGGTTCCAGTTACAGTTTTAACAGGTTTTCTTGGAGCTGGAAAAACAACTCTTTTAAATCGAATATTAACTGAACAGCATGGAAGGAAATATGCTGTCATAGTTAATGAATTTGGTGAACAAGGTATCGACAATGATCTTGTTGTTGATGCTGATGAAGAAGTATTTGAAATGAACAACGGGTGCATTTGTTGCACTGTTAGAGGTGATTTAATTAGAATTCTAAGTGGCTTAATGAAACGTGCTGATAAGCTTGATGCAATTATTGTTGAGACAACTGGTTTAGCAGATCCAGCACCAGTAGCACAAACCTTCTTTGTTGATCAAGATGTTGCTGATCGTACAAAATTAGATGCAATTGTTACAGTTGCCGATGCTGTTCATCTAAGTTCTCAATTAGTCGATCATCATGAAGCAGAAGAACAAATTGCTTTTGCTGATGTAATTTTGTTAAATAAAGTTGAACTTGTTGGAGATAATGACATTGTAAAAGTTAATGATCGTATTAGAAAAATTAATCCTTTTGCTAAGATTATTAAAACAACACGTTGTGCTGCACCTCTTGATGAAATCGTAGGCTTAAATGCATTTAGTCTAGATAGAGTATTAGATATTGAACCTGACTTTCTTGAATCAGATCATGATCATGAACATGATGATGATGTTACTAGTCTATCCTTTGTATCTGATACACCATTAGATATGGATAAGTTCCAAGATTGGTTTGGAAATTTACTCAGGACTAAGGGTCAGGACATACTTCGATCAAAAGGAATTTTGAACTTTAAAGGTGAAGAAGAGCGATATGTATTTCAAGGAGTACACATGCTCATGGATGCTTCACCAATGGGACCTTGGCCTAAAGGAAAAGATAGAAGTTCTCGAGTAGTATTTATTGGTCGTGATCTTGATAAAATGAATCTTAAGGAAGGCTTTGAAAATTGTAAATCAGCATGAACGCTGATTTAGAAAAACTTCAAGAATCAAATAAAACTGAACTTGAGAGAAGAGGTTCAATTTTTAATATTGGAGCCCCAGCTACAGAAGCGGTTACAATTCGTGATCAAATAGCGGTAGGATTTGGAGACGGTACTGTAAGATTTTTTCAATCTGGATCTGATCCTAAAACTGTTAAAGCACATAAGGGTGTAGTGTTGAGTATGACAAATTATGAAGATCATGTGTTAACGGGAGGAGAAGATGGACGTTTTCTAAAAATATCATCTGATGGAAATATTGATGAAATTTTTAATTTTGGTTCAAAGTGGGTTGACTGTGTAGCTTCCCACAAAGATACTAAAGTTTGTTCATCAGGAAAGACTGTTTATATTTGGACAAAAAACAAAGATAAACCACAAACTTTAGAGCATCAAAGTACTGTTGCTGGATTAGCATTTGATAATAAAGGCAAGCGTCTTGCGGTCTCAAGATACGGTGGAGTAACAGTGTGGAAACTTAATAATAATAAATGGACAGCATCAAATTTTACATGGAAAGGATCGCATGGAACTGTAACGTTTAGCCCAGATACAAAATATATTGTAACTGCAATGCAAGAAAATCAAATTCATGGTTGGCGCATAAACGACAAAGCTGATTTAGCAATGAGAGGTTATCCATCAAAAATTAAAAGTTTTACTTGGGTTGGTGATACACCGTATTTGGTAACATCTGGATCCAGTGATGCAGTTTGCTGGCCATTTGATGGTAAAGAAGGACCAATGGGGAGAAAGCCAATTGTTGTTGCAAACGGTGGTAAAGAACTTGCAACATTTGTTAAAGCACTAAATGGAGAAAAAGCTGTTTTCACCGGTTTTACAGATGGGTCAGTTTTATTAGCAGAAATTGATGAAAGTAAAAAACCAATTATGATTAGAAGTTCAACAGGTTCGGAAGTTTCAACAATAGCGATATCTAGTGATAATTCACAAATATTAATTGGGGATATGAAAGGTTCTATTCTTTTATCATCTTTATGGGCAGACAATTAAAGGAGAAAATATGTTTAATCGTAAAACTCAAAATGTTGAAAAAATAAGAAATCTTAAACATTTAATTTCCAAGAAATATAAATTACCAGAAAATACTATAATAAGTATTGCTGAGCTCAGTTGTCATGAGCCTGATTGTCCACCAATTGAAACTGTTATTACCGCAAGAAATGAAGACGGATCAATGAAAAATTGGCGAGTTGCAAAATCAATAGAAGAAATAGAGGAGTCAGATATTAATAATCTAACAAACCACACCCATTAGATTATTAAATTTAGAATAAAAATGTCAAAAAAACAAAAAGAAATAATATTATCTGTTTGTCTCACATGTACCCTCAATAAAGATCAAAATAATAATAAAATTGCAGGAGAAAAACTTGCACAAAAATTAATTGATAAATTTAAAAATACAAAAAATGTAACTTTAAGAGGTGTAAATTGCATGAGTAATTGTAAACGTTCATGTATTGTATCCTTTACCGCAGAAAATTGTTTTACCTATGTGTTTGGAGATATAGATCCTGAAAATTCTGCTTATATTGATTCAATAGAGGAACTGCTATTATCCTATAGCAAATCTGATGATGGTTTTTTGAGACGTAGACATAGACCTGAAATATATAGATCTAATATCGTTGGTAGATTTCCTCCAATAAATAGTAAGTCAGATATTATTATTAATTTAAAATAGTAAAATTTAAAAAAAATTAAATTATAATTATTTACTTCTGAATTTTGTTTAATTTAGAATGTATTATC
>CABYHW010000019.1 GCA_902518705.1 uncultured Alphaproteobacteria bacterium
GAGAGAAATATATTTTTTAAATTATCCTTTTATAAAAATCCAAATTCTTTATTAAAATTGAAGCTAAATAAAAACTTTCTTCTTATCGTTTTTAAAGAATTTGTAAAAATTGATATATTAAACACTGACACTCAAAAATACATTAACGTCAACTTAAAACCTTTTATGGGTGTAACTTTATCTAAGGGAACATTGTGTAATTTAAATTTCCCAAAAAATTCACTGATTATGCAATTAGAATCTGATGATTTTGATTTTAATATTGAAAAAAAACAAGATGAAACAATATAGGAAATATGATTGTATTTAATCTTAATTGTTCTGATTGTGCCTTTTCTTTTGAAGGATGGTTCAAAAATACCAAAGACTATAATAATCAAATTAAAAAAGGATTGTTGTCATGCCCTGCCTGCAATAGTATTCAAATAAAAAAGGGTTTAATGGCACCAAATGTAGCAAAAAAATCAAATTCAAAAATCTCTAAAAGAAATAAATCAATTGCTTCAAATGTTAAGAAGTTAAAAAAAATTATAGAAAAAGAATTTGATTATGTTGGTGACAAATTTACTGAAGAAGCAAAAAAAATTAAATATGGTGAAGTTAAGGAACGCGCAATTTACGGAGAAGCTTCTTTTGAGCAAACTAAAGAGCTCATGGATGAAGAAATTGATGTACTACCTTTACCATTTTCAACAAAAAAAACTAATTAATTAGATTTGCAGTGCAAAAATAATTAATTGTATAGTTTTTTGATAGTTTCCACTCCATGTTTAATGGATTAAAGACTAGTCCTTTAATATTTCTGAAATGAAAATTTTCTTTCGATAAAGTCTTCTTTAATTCTTCAGGTTTAATCAGTTTATTATAATCATGAGTTCCTTTTGGTATCCAATTGAGAAAATTTTCAGCTATCTTAATTGCAAATAAATTTGAAATTAAATTTCTATTAATGGTAGAAATTATAACTGTACCATTTTTATTTAAGTTTTGTTTTATTTTTTTAATAATTTTTTTCCAATTATCTAAATGTTCTAAAACTTCAAACATTAGTATTACATCAAATTTTTCATCAAATTTTGATTTTTCAATATCTTTATAAATATAATCAATTTTAAGTTTATTTTTTTTGGAATGTAGCTTAGCAGCTTTGATATTATTTGGAGCAAAATCTATTCCAGTAACTTTAGCACCTAGCCTTGCTAATGGCTCACAAATTATTCCTCCACCACATCCTACATCGAGTATTTTTAAATTTTTAATATCCCTATTATTTATTTGTTCTAATATGTAAGTCATTCTATGATTTTTTATTTGATGAAGAATCTTAAATTTACCATTTTCATTCCACCATTCCTCAGAAAGTTGATTGAATAATGCAAATTCCTCGTTTTTTGATTTAATATTCATCATATATCTTGTTTGTTAGAAACAATAATTATAATAGCTGAAATAATTTAAAAAATATTTAAGTCAATGAAACTTGTAGTAATGAAATTCGGAGGTACTTCTGTAGGTAGTATTAATAAAATTAATAATGTTGCAAACATTGTTGAAAATCAACTAAATGATAAAAAATTGATTGTTGTTTTATCTGCGATGTCAGGTGTTACAAATAAAATGCAAGAATATATAGATGACATTGAATCAAAGGAAATTATTGAAAATGATTTAATTTTAACTTCTGGTGAAGCTGTTTCAGTTGGGCTACTCTCAGCAATTTTAAAAAAAAGAAATATTAAATCCGTTCCATTGCTCGGATGGCAAATACCAATTATAACAGACAGTAACCATCAAAAAGCTAAAATATTAAACATCGATAAAGCTAGAATTGACCAATACTTAAAAAATTATGACGTTATAGTAGTTGCTGGCTTTCAAGGTGTTGATATAAACGGAAATATTACATCATTAGGAAGGGGTGGCTCTGATACAACCGCTGTCGCTGTTGCGGCTGCTGTTCATGCTGATAGATGTGATATTTATACTGATGTTGATGGTGTTTATACAACTGATCCAAATCTGGAACCTAAAGCTAAAAAAATAAATAAGTTAGCATTTGAAGAAATGTTAGAAATGTCTTCTACTGGAGCTAAAGTACTTCATACTCGTTCTGTTGAATTAGCAATGAAAAATAAACTTACCTTGCAAGTACTTTCTTCAATTACAAAAGAAAGTGGTACTCTTGTTGTAGATGAAAATAAATTAATTGAAAAAGAAATAGTAAGTGGAGTAAGCTATAGCAATAATGAATCAAAACTAACTTTATCTGGTATTGCTGATAAACCTGGTATATCTGCAACAATTTTTGGATTGTTAGCTAATAATAATATTAACGTAGATATGATTGTTCAAAATACATCACAAGATGGTGTAACTGCAAATATTACCTTTACTGTTCCAAACAGTGAAATTCATAATTCTAAAAAAATATTAGAAGATAATCAGAATTTAATTGATTTTAAATCTATTGAAACCGATAGCAATATTTCTAAAATTTCAGTAATTGGTATGGGAATGATGTCCCAATCTGGGGTTGCAAAGAAAATGTTTACAACATTAGCCGATAATTTAATTAATATATTAGCAATTTCAACTTCTGAAATAAAGATAAGTGTCTTAATTAACAAAAAATTTACAAAAATTGCTGTAAAATCTCTACATGAGGCATATAATCTAGGAAAGTAAATGAAAACAGTAGGTCAAATTTTATCAATTGGACGAAACTCCAAAAATCTTTCAATTAGTGATATATCAATTGAGTTAAAAATTTCTAAAAGTATCATTACTGATCTTGAAAATGATAATATAAAAAATAATCCAGATATTATTTTTAATATTGGACATCTAAGGTCTTATTCAAACTTTCTTGAATTAGATACTGATACAATTATCAAAAAATTTAAAGATGAAGTATCATTTAATATCAAGGAAGAGAAAAAGAATATTACTCCAATAGTAGAAAACAATTTTTTTAAAATAGAAAAATTTTTTGCTGCTTCTATAATTTTGGTTATATTTACGTCATTTTATTTTTTATTCGTTGATCAAAATGATAATGAAATTAACTTTGCTTTAATTCCAAATATACCTGAAAGTTTGGAGCCTATAGTTGAAAAAGCTAATACTTTTGATAATTTATCTCAAAGTAGTGATATCAAAAAAACTGATTTGATGAATACTTCTAGCGCTGTAGCATCTATAGGAATTAATGAAAAAGTGACTACTGTTGCTACATTAAAAATGTTAAATCCTACTTGGCTTCAATTAAGAGATAAAGAGGATAATATCATTTTAAGCAAGTTAATGGATAAAGATGAAGAATTTTCATATGAATTAAAATTGAATTACAATATTACTGCAGGAAATGCAGGTAATATTTTAGTACTTATAGATAACGAAGTCAGAGGAAAGATAGGCAAATACGGTGATATATTAGACTCTTTTGTTTTATATAAAGATTTTACAAACTAAATAGATGCTAAGACCGTATCAACAAATTAATAGAAGAAAATCGCGCGTAATAAAAGTTGGAAATGTAAGTATTGGGGGTAATAACCAAATTGCAGTTCAAACAATGACAAATACTCTGACTTCTAATGCCAAAGATACCATTGCTCAAATAGAAAGATCAGCAAAACTTGGAGTTGATCTAGTTCGCGTTTCTGTTCCAGATAAAGAATCTTCACATTCTTTGAAAGAAATTGTCAAACACAGCCCCGTACCTATTATTGCAGATATTCATTTTCATTATAAAAGAGGAATTGAAGCGGCAAATAATGGCGCTTCTTGTATTAGAATAAATCCTGGTAATATTGGAAGCATTGAAAGAATAAAAGAAGTTATAAAAGCTGCAAAAGATAATAATTGCTCAATTAGAGTAGGTGTTAATGCAGGAAGTTTAGAAAAACAAATTTTAGAAAAATTTTCTGAGCCTAATCCAGAAGCTTTAGTTGAAAGTGCTAAATTAAATATAAAGATACTTGAAGATAATGATTTTACCAATTTCAAAATCAGTGTGAAATCTTCAGATATATTTATGTCTATAAAAGCATATGAGCAATTAGCTGAATTATGTGATTATCCATTACATTTAGGTATTACGGAAGCAGGTGGAAAGAGAACTGGTTCAATTAAATCCTCAATTGGAGTTGGAAATTTACTTTTGAGAGGAATAGGGGATACAATTAGAATATCATTATCGGATGAACCAGAAGAAGAAGTAAGGGTTGGTTTTGAAATCTTAAAAAGCTTAGGATTAAGGAATAGAGGTGTAAAAATTATATCATGCCCTTCATGTGCTAGACAACAATTTGAAGTAATTAAAACTGTAAAAAATTTAGAAAAAAGATTAGATGATATTGCCACTCCTATTACAGTTTCAATAATTGGATGTGTTGTTAATGGTCCAGGTGAGGCAACTATGACAAATATTGGAATAACTGGTGGTGGAAATGATACACATATGATTTATCTTGATGGTAAAAAAAATAATGTTGTAAAAAATGTTGATTTAGAAAATTATCTTGAAGATCTTATTAGGAAAAAAACTAAAGAAATAGAACTTAGAAATTAATATGAAATTAAGATCAGTAAGAGGCACACATGATATATTTGGTGAAGAAATAAATAAATTTAACTTTATTTCTAATATTGTTTCTAAAAATGCTAATTTAAAAGAGTATAAAGAAATCCAGACACCAATTTTTGAATTTAGTGATTTATTTGCAAAACCTCTTGGCGAACATTCTGATGTTGTTTTGAAAGAAATGTATTCATTTGAAGACAGAAACAATGAATATTTAACATTACGCCCTGAGTACACAACGCCTATGATAAGAGCGGCGATTACTAATAATCTATTAAACGATCTTCCATTAAAAATTTTTGGAATTGGTCCAATGTTTAGAAGGGAAAGGCCCCAAAAGGGTAGATATAGACAATTTAATCAAATTAATTTTGAAATACTTGGAACTAGAGATTTTCTTGCTGATGTTGAGTTAATTTCTCTGTCAAATAATATTTTAAATGAACTGTTACCTAAATCTAAAATAAAACTTCATATTAATTCTTTAGGAGATAAAAAAACATTAATTGATTTTAAAAAAAGTCTTACAAAATATTTCAATATCCATAAAAAAAAATTATCAGAAGAAAGTATTAAAAAAATTGACACTAATCCATTAAGAATATTAGATTCAAAAAATGAGGAAGATGTAGAAATTTCACTATCTTCACCTAAAATATATGAATACTTAACTGATGAAGCTAAAAAGCACTACGAAGATCTTAAAAGATCATTAAATATACTAGAAATTAATTTTGAAGAAAACGCTAATCTCGTTAGAGGTCTTGATTATTATTGCAATACGGTATTCGAATACAAATCAGATAATTTAGGAAGTCAAGACACATTACTAGGTGGTGGAAGATATGATGGTTTGATAAAAGTATTAGGAGGCCCTGATATACCCGGTATTGGATGGGCTGCAGGTATTGAAAGAATTGCGCTGTTAATGGATTCTGAAAAAAAAACAAGCTCAACTATTCATATAGCAGTAACAAATGAAAAATTTACAGATTATTTTCTTCATCTACAAAAATATTTATTTGAAAATAGAATTTCATATTACTGGAATTATAAATACAACTTAAAAAAATCATTTACAAAAGCTAATAACTCTTCAGCATCACATATAATTATTATTGGTGAAAATGAGTTTAATGGTGATTTTTTTACTATTAAAAATTTAACGACTGGTGAACAAAAAGAATTAAAGCTTAATCAAATATTAAATCATTTGAATGATAAATCTAGATAAACAATTTTCAATAATTTTAGAAAAATTTAAATTAATAGAAAATTCATTAAACAATATGAATGATATTGACTCAAATGAATTAATTAAATTAAACAGAGATTATTCAGAGCTTCGCCCAATTGTAGAAAAAATCCAAGAATACAACAATTTACAAAAAGATATATTAAATCTTGATGAGTTAGTAAAAGATAATGATTTAGAGATTAGTAAAATAGCTGAAACGGAACTCATTGAAAAAAAAAATCAAATTAAAGATCTTGAACAGGAATTATTAAAGTTACTAATTCCAAAAGATGAAAATGACTCTAAAAATTCAATTTTAGAAATTAGAGCCGGTACCGGAGGTGATGAAGCATCACTTTTTGCTTCTGATTTATTAAATATGTATCAGAGATATGCCGATTTAAATTCATGGAAATTTGATATTCTATCAATATCAGAAACAGGTTTAAAAGGAGTAAAGGAGGCTATTTGTAATATTTCAGGATTAAATGTATTTTCAAAACTTAAATTTGAGTCTGGTGTTCATAGAGTGCAAAGAGTTCCAACAACTGAAAGTAGTGGAAGAGTACATACATCAGCTGCTACTGTAGCAGTTCTACCTGAAGCTGAAGACGTTGATATTGAAGTTCTTGATAAGGATCTAAGAATTGATGTTTTTAGATCAAGTGGACCAGGAGGACAATCTGTTAATACAACTGATAGTGCCGTAAGAATTACACACATTCCAACAGGTATAGTAGTTTCTCAACAAGATGAAAAATCTCAACATAAAAATAAAGCTAAAGCTTTAAAGATTTTACGATCCAGATTACTAGACAATCAAATACAAGAAAAAAACAAAGAAAGATCTGAGCAAAGAAAAAATCAAGTAGGTTCTGGAGATAGATCTGAAAGAATAAGAACCTATAATTTTCCTCAAGGAAGAGTTTCTGATCATAGAATAAATCTTACATTATATAATCTTTCAGAAATACTTGAGGGTAAAATAGATGAGTTGATAAATCCTTTAATTGCTGAAGAAGAGAGTACAAAGCTAGCAAACATGAAAAATGAATAATTTAATTAAAGAGAGTTTAATTAAATTAAAACAAAAAAATATAACTAGTCCAGAACTAGATCTAAGAATTTTACTTAAACATGCTTCAAAAAAAAATGATGAAATTATTTTAAGTAATCTTAATGTAGACAATATTGATATTGTTAAATTTAAATCTTATCTACAAAAAAGAATTAATAGACAACCAATAGCTAAAATTATTAAAAATAAGCCTTTTTGGAAAAATGATTTTTATGTAAATAATTTTGTTTTAGATCCACGTCCTGAAACAGAATTAATAATTGAGGAAGCATTAAATATTTATAGAAATAAAAACCTTAAATTAAAAATATTAGATATTGGTACTGGATCAGGATGCCTCGCAGTATCACTAGCAAAGGAATTTAAAAATGCATCTATTACAGCTATAGATATATCTAAAGAAGCATTAGAAGTTGCTGAAAAAAACTTAAAAATACATAATTGTTATAATCAAATCCAACTTAAGATGATAGATTATAAAAATATAAATTCTAAGTTTGATTTAATTGTATCTAATCCACCATACCTTACAAACGAACAGTTTAATAATGCTGATCCAGAAGTTAGAAATTTTGAGCCGAAGTTAGCCTTAGTTGGAGGAGATGATGGTTTGAAATTTTACAGAGAATATTCAAAAAATATTAAAAATTTAATGAATAAAAGTGCTTATTTTATATGTGAAATTGGCATTAATCAGAGACAAGATTGTGAAGAAATTTTTGAAAATTCTGGATTAAATTTGAATAAAATAGTTAATGATCTTCAAGGAATCGAGAGAATTTTAAGTTTTTCCAAGATATAAGTTGAAATAAATAAAATGAACTGTATAAATAAATGAAATATTAATAATTTATTAAAAATTTTTAATTTCCAAACAATATGTATAAAAAGAACGGTAGAACCGCTTATAAAAGTAATAGAAGAACCAGTTTTAAGAAACCTGGTGGATATAAAAACTTCAATAATAGAAATAGAGGAAATGTATCCCAGCAATATAACAAGTACTTAAAACTAGCTAAAGAAGCATCAAGATCAGGTGATAGAATTCAATCTGAATACTATTATCAATTTACTGATCACTACTACAGAATAATGATTGAGCTAGGTATTAATATTGAAGAAAACTCAAATTTTGATGACCAAAAACAAAGTACTTCAAATGAACAAACTTCAGATACTGATAATGAAACTATCGAAGTAAATGATAATGATAAAGTAGAAGATGATTCCATCGAATCTATTCCATTTATAGCTGAACCATCTAAAGAAAAAAGAACAAGATCAACAAAGTAGTTATTCGTATAACATGCTCAAATGATCAGCATATATTATTTTATATTCTTCTTTAAATTTTTCTAATTCTTTACCTTTAAGTATTTTTCCAGAAGGAAGTTTTAGTTTTAACGGATTTATATGTTTATTTTGATAAATAATTTCATAATGAAGATGAGGTCCTGTAGAATTTCCTGTACTACCTACATAGCCTATAACTTCACCTTGGTTTACTCTTACCCCTTTAGAAATACCTTTCTTATAATTTGACAGATGTGCATACGCCGTTTTATATCCATTATTATGCCTTATACGAATATATTTCCCATATCCTCCATTCCTTCCAACATATTCAACAATTCCATTCCCTCCAGCATAAATTGGTGTTCCTGTGGGTGCAGCAAAATCAACACCTTTATGCATTTTATTGAAACCTGAAATAGGATGTTTTCGCATACCAAAATTTGATGAAATTCTTGCACCATCTAATGGTGTCTTTAAAATTGATTTTTTAACATTTTTTCCCTGTCTGTTAAAATAATCAACATAACCATCATCTGTAATAAACTTAAAATATTCTAACTGTTTTCCATCAATTATTATCGAAGCATATTTAATATCTTTATATTCTAGTCTACCTGTTTCAACTATTTCATCAAATTCATAGGATATTGAAACAACTGTATCGACCCTAATATCTCTTTGAAAATCAAGATCAAAACTAAAAAGGCGTATAATTTTAACTAAAATATCTGATGATACATCATTTTTAATACCGTCTGAAAATAATGATTCTGAAATTGTATACTCTTTTGATTCAATAAATGAATTCTTCGTTAATTCTATTATATTTAGATTTATTTCTTTATCTAAATTAACAGAGATAATAGTTTCATTGTTTTTAAAAAATTCAATTTTTTTTATTTCAGCAAAATTATTTTCAAACACACTTATAATTTCTCCAGTTTTAATTTTCTTTAAATCATAAGTTTCTTCGATCTTACTAATGATTTCATAAATTTTTTTCTGCTTAAAGTTTAGATTTTCCAAAATAGAGACAAAAGTATCACCTTGTAAAATTTCAATTTTTTTCACAACAAATTGTTCTTTATCAATATTTTTTTTTATATTAGATGTTGCTACTTCTTCTTCTTTTTTTTCTTGAATAATTTCTTTTTTATCTTCTACTTTTTCTTTTTTTATAATTTCTTCCTCAAAAATATATTTCTCTGATATGTTTAAGTATTCATAAATAAACAAATAATATCCTGATGATATTAAAGAAATTAAAATTAGATATCTTAAAATTCTAAACACCTAAAAATATTTTGAATTAAAATATACTAGTGGTTTCAATTTATCATTAGATTGTAATTCCAATATCTTGCATATAAATATTATGTGATCACCTTTTTTGATTTTTTCTATTAGCTCACATTCAAGATTTGCTATACAATTTGGTATAATTACTGTTTTATTTTTCCCTTCAATAAATTTTATATCTTCTAAATTAGGCTCAGTTAAAGCAAAATTGTCAGATAATTTTTTTTGTTTACTAGATAGAATATTTATTGATAAAAATTTAGTTTTTGAAAACTTCTTTATTGAGGACGAGTAATTACCTAAAGAAAACAGAACCATAGGAGGTTTAAGAGATAAAGAGTTAAATGAGTTAACAGTTTTCCCATAAATTGAATTATTATTTTTAACACATACAACAGTAATTCCTGTTGAAAACTTACTAAGTGTTTTTTTAAAATTATTAGTGTTTACTTTTTTCATAACCTTTTTTGCATATAAATAGAATCAATCCACTTATTTTTTTTAAAACCAGCTTTCTTTATAGTTCCAATATATTGAAATCCATTATTTTTATGTATTTTTATAGAAGCAAAATTATTTTTACCACCAATCACTGCTATCAAATTTTTAATCTTTAAAATTTTTTTACATATTTTAACAAGTTCTTTTAGTATTTTATTACCATAACCATTATTAATTAAATCTGGATCAACATAGATTGAATGTTCATATGAAAATCTATATCCACTTTTTTCTCTAAATTTATTTACAAAGGCTAATCCAATAACTTCATCTTCTTCAATTGCTAAAATAAATGGTAATTTATTTTTTTTAATTTTTTTTAATAATAAATTAAATTTTAATTTAGATAATTTCTTTTCTTCAAAATTAGAGAATGAATTTTCAATAAAATAATTATAAATTTTTAGAGCTTTAGAGATTTCATTTTCTGTAAAATTGTTTTTTTTTACCCTCATTTATCTCCTAATATTAATATTCAATTGTATGAATAATTCTAAACTCTGAATATTATTTAATAAAAAATTGATCAATATGTTTATAATTTATTTACTTAATTAATGATTAAAAAAGGTTAAATTAAGTATAATTTAAAAATCTCATACGATCTTTCAATTATTGCTTTACCTTTAAAAGTCATTATATTTCAAATACTATATTTTTATAAAATAATACTTATTGGGTGTGTAGCTCAGCGGTAGAGCACTGCCTCGACACGGCAGGGGTCACAGGTTCAATCCCTGTCACACCCACCATAGAAATTTTAATAAATATTCTTGAAATTTAATAATATGATATACTTATAGTATATATGTTAAAATGTTTACTAGTAGCCACCTTAATTGCTTCATTGATTTTCTTAATAATAGACGTAATTTGGCTAAGTTTTGCTACAAAGTCTTTTTATAGACCTCTAATAGGTAATTTATTAGCTGACAAGCCTGTAATGTGGGCTGCTGCTCTTTTTTACATATTATATGTTTTTGGTATGGCTTTGGTTGTAATTCAACCTTGTGTTGATTCTGGTAACTTAATGAAAACATTGTACACTGGCTTCATATTTGGTTTGGTTGCATATGGCACATATAACTTAACAAATATGGCAGTACTCAAAGGATGGTCACCAACTGTTACTTTCGTTGATATGTTCTGGGGTGGTTCATTAACAGCTGTATCAGCTACATCTGGATTATATTTAGCAAAAAAAATAGTACATTTTTAACTTAGTCGATCTATTCCAAATTTTAGCATTTTTACTAGTATAGGATTTTGATTTATTTTATTTTTATATTTTTTTATAAAAGTATTAATTTTATTATTACACAAATCAGTAACTTGTTTTTCACCAATTAATTTTAGTAAGGTACTTTTGCCTTGCTCAACATCTTTGCCTGGTGTTTTTCCAATTTTCTTAAAAGTTCCAATTTCATCGATTAAGTCATCTATAATTTGAAATATTAAACCAAACAACATTCCATAATCTTTTGCAAATTGAATATCTATTTTACTTTTATCTTTTAATACAAAAGGTGCAGAAAAAGAGAATTCAAATAACTTGCCAGTTTTTCTAGAATACATATCTAAAATTTTATTTTTAGATAACTTTTTATTTTCATATTCTAAATCTAAAGCTTGACCAAGAGCTAATCCTTTATGTCCAATACACAAAGAAAGATAATTTATTAAATTTAATCTAGAAATAACATTTTTATTTTTAAAATTTCCTGAGATCAATTCAAATGCTAAATCATGTAAAGCATCACCAGCTAATATTGCAGTAGCTTCATTAAATTTTTTATGAGTACTTAATTTACCTCTTCTGTAATCATCATCATCCATTGATGGTAAATCATCATGAATTAAGGAGTACGAATGTATACATTCAATACATGAGGCTATGATAAAGGCATCATTTGATGAAATTTTTGCTATTTTTGCAGACTCCATTACTAAAAATGGCCTTATTCTTTTTCCTCCATTCATAGAGCCATAAAAGATTGCATTTGATAAACTTGATTTGTCTAGCTTATTTATTAAAAGTTTTTTAAATTTAATATCAAACTTTCTTTTATTTGCATTTATTAACGTATTTAAGTTCATAGATAACAATTTATATTTGTTTTAATTTCTAAATTATTTAATACAAATATGCGAATGTATTTATGAGAATCGAAGAAGAAATTAAACTTGACTACTCAGATGTTCTTTTTAGACCAAAGAGAAGTACTTTAAAAAGTAGGAAAGATGTTGATTTAAATAGAAAATATACTTTTAAACACTCAAGATCATCATGGAAAGGAATTCCAATAATAGCCTCTAATATGGATGGTGTTGGTGAAATAGATGTTGCAAAAAAACTAAGTTCTCACAAACTAATGACTGCTTTAACAAAACAGCATGATATTAATCAAATAGGAACTATTTGTAAAAAAAATATTTTCTTTGATTCAATTGCTCTTAGTTGCGGTACAAGTAAAGACAGTTACAATAGGTTAAATTCAATTTTAAAAAAGTATCCAAAATTTAAATTTATCTGTATTGATGTTGCAAATGGTTATTCAGAAAATTTTAGTAATTTTGTTTCAGAAGTAAGAAAAAAATATCCAAAAAAAACCATTATTGCAGGTAATGTTGTTACTGCAGATATGACTCAAGAATTAGTATTAAGTGGGGCGGATATTGTTAAAGTTGGTATCGGTCCTGGAAGTGTCTGTACCACTAGAATACAAACAGGAGTAGGGTATCCACAACTAAGTGCTGTGATGGAATGTGCTGATGCAGCACACGGATTAGGAGCCCATATTATTGCTGATGGAGGCTGTACTTGTCCTGGTGATGTTGCAAAAGGATTTGGTGCTGGTGCAGACTTTGTTATGCTTGGGGGAATGTTAGCAGGTCACAAGGAAGGTGGAGGTAATATAATTGAAGAAAATGGAAGTAAGTTCATTGAGTTTTATGGATCAAGTTCTGAAGAGGCAAATGAGAAACATTATGGTGGTCTTGCAAATTATCGATCATCTGAAGGTAAAAAAGTTAAAATACAAATGAAGAATTCGCTAGAAAGTACAATTAGAGATATATTAGGAGGTGTGCGAAGCAGTTGTACGTACGTAGGCGCTTCATCATTAAAGCAACTTAGTAAGTGTACGACATTTGTAAGAGTAAATAATCAGTATAATGATACTTTTGGGAAAGTGTAGTTTAGTAACCTATTGCCATACCATCCTTTCGTGGGTCTGACCCGCCAATAAGCACTCCATTTTTTCTATCTATTTTTATACATTGACCACCGCCAATAGCATTTTTATTTATTTTAATTTTATGACCAATATTTTTTAATTTTTTTACAATTTTATCATCTAATGAATTCTCAACATTTAGGATACCATTTAGAGCAAATGCTCTAGGTAAATCCAACCCTTCTTGTACTGTCATGTTATAGTCGATTATATTTTGAATCAAATGAGACTGACCAATTGGTTGATATTGTCCTCCCATAACACCATAAGAATACAGTGTCTCATCATTCTTATTAGTTATTAGCCCAGGGATTATTGTATGAAGTGGTCTTTTATGACTATCAATAGAGTTGGGGTGACCATCTTCTAATCTGAAATTTACACCTCTATTTTGAAAAAGAATTCCTGTTTTTTTACTTGTAATTCCACTTCCAAAACCATGACATATTGAATTAATAAAAGATACTGAATTCAAATCTCTATCTACAACACTTAAGTATATTGTTTCAGGATGAGATGTTACATAGCCCTTTTTTGAAGAGTAAATTTTATTTTTATTAATTCTAGAACATAAAGAGCTTATATATTCATTACTTAAATAATCTTTGATATTTATATCATTAAAATTTGGATCACCAAATATGGTCTCCTTAACTTCAAAACATATTTTTGAAATTTCAGCTTGAAGATGATACCTTTCAAAACTTGAAGGATTGTATTTTTTGATATTTAATTTCTCAGTCATTGCCATCATCATCAAGACAACTAATCCAGGACTATTTAAAGGGCATTGATGGATCTTTAAATTCCTATATGAATTTGTAATTGTTTTTGAAAATAACGTTTTTTGATTATAGAAATCTTCTTCCGTATGCAGTCCTCCAAGTTTATTTAGTGTCTTAACCATATCTTTAGTTATTTCACTTTGATAAAATCCTTTAATTTTATTTTTTGAGATGACTCTTAAAGTATTTGCTAAAGGAATATTCTTAAAAACTTCACCATAACTATAACTGAAATTTTTATTTAAAAATAATCTTTTAGAATTAGGATTTTTTTTAAGTTTTTTTTCATTTTCTTTCCATGCAATAGCTTCAACTTCATGAACAGGAAATCCTTTTCTAGCAAAATTTTCTGCACTATTTAAAACTTCTTTAAAATCAATTCTTCCAAATTTTTCATGCATAGAACACCATGCATGAACTGCTCCAGGAATAGTAACTGAATGTGGACTTGTTAAACCAATATTTTTAATTTTATTATCTTTATAAAACTGTAAATTTGCTTTTTTCGGAGCAATTCCAGACCCATTTACAGCAATTGGTTTCCTCCCATTCATCGAAATGATTGCAAAGCAATCTCCGCCAATTCCTGTTGCACTAGGACATACTACAGCTTGAACAGCTGAAGCCGCGATAGCAGCATCAACGGCATTTCCACCTTTTTGAAGTACATTAATTGCTACCAAAGAACTTAATGGATTTGATGTTGCCACCATACCATTTTGAGCTAAAACATTAGATCTTCCAGGGTAAGATAACTTTCTCATATTAATTCAGACAATATATGTTTGACAAAACAAATCCCAGAATTTAAAGCGCTTTTTATGAAAGTTAAATGTTCATTAAAAACTGCCAAAACTAGAGATAAGGATTGTAAAGTTGTTCGAAGAAAAGGTAGAATTTATGTGATTAACAAGAAAAACCCTAGAATGAAAGCAAGACAGGGTTAATTAACTCTCCGCTATATATTTTTCAGCTTCTAAAGCAGCCATACATCCCATACCAGCAGCAGTAACAGCCTGTCTGTAAATTTTATCTTTTACATCTCCAGCTGCAAAAACTCCCTTAATACTTGTTTCTGTACTATCAGGTTTAGTAATTATATAATTTTCCTCATCCATTTTTAACTTATTTATAAAAAGTGAAGTAGCAGGATCATGTCCTATAGCTATAAATGCACCATTTACATCTATAGTTGTTTTGCTGCTATCTAATGTATTTTCTAAAATAAGTTTTTTCAATGCATTCGGATTTTCATCTCCAACAAATTCAGAAACTTTACTGTTCCAAATTACTTCAATTTTTTTATTATTAAAAAGTCTTTCTTGTAAAATTTTTTCAGCTCGCAAACTATCTCTTCTATGGATTAGTAAAACTTTTGAGGCAAATTTAGTCAAAAATATTGCTTCCTCTACTGCACTATTTCCTCCACCTATCACTGCTACTTGCTGATCTTTGAAGAAAAAACCATCGCAAGTTGCACAAGCAGAAATTCCAAACCCTTTAAATTTTTTTTCACTTTCCAAATTCAACCATCTTGCTTGAGCACCTGTTGCAATAATTATTGATTTGGATACAAATTCTTTCCCTGATTCAGTTTTGGAAATAAATGGATTTTTTTCAAAATCAACTGAAGTTACAATGTCGTTATGAAAGATTGTTCCTACTTTTACAGCTTGCTCTTTCATTTGTTCCATAAGCCAAGGACCCTGAATAACATTTTCAAATCCTGGATAATTTTCTACATCTGTAGTGATCGTTAGTTGACCTCCTGGTTCTAAACCCGAAACTAAATGTGGCTTTAAATTTGCTCTTGCCGCATAGATTGCAGCTGTATAACCTGCTGGTCCAGATCCTATAATTAAGACATCATTTTCTATTTTTACAGTCATATATGATTAAATTAATAGACTAGTCACTTTTTTCAACTGGCCAATCTGTATTAAAAGTAACATAATTTATTTGAATACATCTTCTCTCTTTTTGAATTTCTTTTAATTCTAATCCATGCCATGTATCATCTCCTGAAGAAAAAAAATAACCACTATTATGAATATACTCAACTGTTTTTACTAATTTAAAATTTTTATCATACAGATCTGTACCTAAATTTGATGATTCATTATATGGGTTTGCCCAAATCATCATCGTCATTAATTTTTCTGAGATATCTTTGTGTGGTTTTAGCCAAAATCCTTTTTTATCTCCAATTACTTCCAGTCTGACATATGAATTTGATAAATCTTTATCAATTATTTTTGATATTTTATTAACCATTTCTATACTTTGTAAAGATTTAATTAATTTTGTTAAATATGGATAACTTTGACAATTATCTTTTGTTAAAAAAAGTCTTAATTTACCATCAACTCCCTGTCCCGTATGATCGGCAGCTCTTGTTCCATCGTACATTCTATCTCCTGATGGAATATTACTAAAGGAAATTTCATCTAATGCACCTTCTTCTAAGCAATTACTAAATACCCAGTGATTAAAGGGAAAATCTGAATGAGTTAAGTTCTCAAGATTCATTTTTCCTTTCTATAATTCTTTTTTTTATAATTCCAGCAATTCTTTTGCTTTCTTCAAGTTTCGTATATGTCCAGTTTTCTAATTTATGTAAAGTATTTAAATCTCTTGTTATATTCATTTTTTTAAATTCTTCATGGAATCTTATAAATCTTTTACTTTTTCTCTTCATTGGTAATTGATAAACATAAATTGGCTTACCAGATATACTTGCTTCAGAAATCATAGAGGTTGAAT
>CABYHW010000020.1 GCA_902518705.1 uncultured Alphaproteobacteria bacterium
GATCGTAAAAAACTAAATTTTTGTAAAATTATTTTCAGGATCATGCAATGGATTAAATTGAATAGACATAACATATTTATTTTTAGCAACTTCAACTTCAAAATTGCTGCCATTTAATTTTTTTAAATCTATTTCTGAATCTATGTATCCAAAGACCATATTTTTTTTATAATAAAACGAATAATTGCTAGAAGTTGTTTCTCCCACAATCTTATTTTTATAATAAATTGGCTCATCATGTAATAAAAGTGGATTTCCTGGAGTAGATTTTTCTAAAATAAAATTTGTTAGTTGTTTCTTCTTAATTCTATTTTTTGTTTTTAAAGCTTCTTTACCTATAAAATCTGCTTTTTTATTTAATTTAACAGTAAATTCTAATCCAGCTTCAAATGGGTTTTCAGCTGGTGAAATATCATGACCCCAATGCAAATATCCTTTTTCCATTCTCATAATATCAAGTGCATGAGCTCCAGCATGCGAAAGGTTATAGTTTTCTCCAACTTTAACTAACTTTAAATAAATTTCTCTAGATATATTTATAGGAACATAAATTTCCCAACCAAGTTCACCAACAAAAGATAATCTTTGGAAGATTAATTTATTATTTTTCAATGATATTTCTTTAGCAGTTCCAAATTTAAAATTGTCGTTTGAAAAATCTTCTCCAAATATTTCTTTTAGAATTTCTCTACTTTTGGGCCCAAAAACACCAAAACAAGCTAAACTTTCAGTGATATCAATTAAAGTTGTGTTTTTACTTAGATTTTCTGAAATATGTTTTTTATCATGTTCTCTCACAGATGAACCTGTAACAACACGAAAAGAATCCTTATCAATACAAGTAACTGTTAAATCAGCAACAATGCCACCATTTGAATTAAGCATTTGCGTATAAGTTATATGACCGGGATTATTTTTAATATCATTACAGCACAATCGTTGTAGATCGCTGAAGGCAGAGACTCCCTTAATTTCAAATTTAGCAAAGGCACTTAAGTCAAATAAACCAACATTCTTTCTTGTGTTTATTGTTTCATACTTTGCTGCATCATACCAATTTTGATAGCCATAACTATACTCATATTCTGGTTTCTTGCCATTTAGGGCATACCACATTGGTCTTTCGAAGCCGGCCACTTGGCCAAAACATGCTCCTTTTATTTTCAAATCATCATGAAAAGGAAGAAGTTTAATATTTCTCGAGGATTTATGTTGTTTATAAGGCCAGTGCATTGCATATAAATCTCCTAATGATTCAGTAACTCTTTCAGTTATAAATTTTGTTTCAGAGTGAAATTTTTCAAATCTTGAAATATCTAATGAGTAAAGATCGTCATTAACCTCACCGTTCATCATCCATTCTGCAGTTACTTTACCTGCGCCACCAGCACTCTGAATACCAATACTATTAAATCCACAACAAACGTAAAAGTTTTTTACCTCTGGTGTTTCTCCTAAAAGATAATTTGTATCTGGAGTAAAAGCTTCAGGACCGTTAAAGAATTTTCTTATACCTACATTTTCAAGGGCTGGTATTCTTTTCATAGCATTTTTTAAATGTGGTTCAAAATGATCAAAATCTTCAGGTAGTTCTCCAAAAGAAAAATTATTGGGCACTTTATACGTATCAGTAAATGCAGGTTTAGCTTTAGGCTCAAAAATTCCTACTAAAATTTTTCCAGCATCCTCTTTTAGATATAAGCAATTATTGTAATCTCTAAGAACTGGAAGTGATTTAGAAATTTCTTTTAATGGCTCACTTAATATATAGAAGTGTTCATTTGGATATAGCGGTATACTAACGTTAATATCATTTGCTATCTGCCTAGACCACATTCCTGATGCTAGAACAATATACTCACATTTAATTTTTCCATGTTTTGTATCTACACCTTCTATTGATCCATTTTTAGTAAGGATTTTATTTACAGAACAATGTTCAAATATTTGAGCACCATACATTTTTGCCGATTTAGCAAGAACATTTGTTATACCAACAGGATCTGCTTGACCATCTTTTGGAATAAATATCCCACCAACAACATCATCAGTATTTATAAGAGAATAAATATCCTTAATCTGATTTTTTTCTAATTCATTAACTTCTATATTAAATCTTTGAGCAAAAGTAGCTTGCCTTTTTAATTCTTCTAATCGATCATTAGTTGTTGCAATAGTTAAAGAGCCGTTTTGCTTTAAACCTGTTGCTAATCCTGTTTCTTTTTCCAGGTCTTTATATAAATTTAACGAATAATTTCTAAGTTTTGTAATGGTTGCTGATGCACCAATCTGACCAATTAGTCCTGCTGCATGCCAAGTAGTTCCAGAAGTTAATTGATCTCTTTCTAGCAAGATCACATCTTTCCATCCAAATTTTGCTAAATGATAAGCTACAGAACATCCAGCTATACCACCGCCTATTACAACTACTTTTGCAGAAGTAGGAATTTTATTACTCATTTGTAATATTATAGATAAAGATTTTCAGTGTGAGTTTCAAAATAAAAATCTAGATCTTCTATATTTATTTCATCTATTGTTGATGGTTCCCAAATAGGATTATGATCTTTTGAAATTAGCACTGAATTTACACCATTATCAAAGTCATTACGGTATACTATTTTTTGACTTAATTGAAATTCAGTTTCTAAACATTCTTTTAACGATTTACCTTTTGCATCATCTATAAGTTTAGTACTTATCGCAAGACTCATTGGACATTTAGCTAAAAGAATATCTAAAATTTTTTTTGAAAACTCTGAGTTATGACTTTTTAAATTTGATATGATTGTTTGAATATTTCCATTGAATAGTTCATTTATTAAATTCATATTTTTAATTAGAATTGTATCATTCTTTACTTCAAAATTATCGTGTGAAATCTCTCCTCTTGTAATAAATTTTTCTTTAACATCTTCTATTTTATTACTTTTAAAGTAGTGAGTCGCTAATCCGAAAAAAATTAATTCATTTAACCCTAAAACCTCACCCGTTAAACCAATATACTTACCAATGTTACCTGGAAGATTTGATAAAAAATAACTTCCGCCAACATCTGGAAAAAAACCAATGGCAGATTCTGGCATTGCAAATTTTGAATTGTCTGTTGCCAATCTGTGATCACCATAGATTGATAAACCAACCCCACCTCCCATCACTACACCATTCCACATTGAAAGAAATTCTTTACTAAATTGGCTTATTAAATAATTAAGTTTATACTCAATTTTAAAAAAATCATGTTTTAAAGAGTTTTCTTTTCCAGCAAGAACAAGAGATTTTACATCACCTCCTGCACAAAAATGTTTACCTTCTCCAACTAACAATACTCTTAAAATATTATCTTTTTCTTCCCATTCTAATAATTTGTCATGGAATTTTTTTGCCATTTCTAAATTGAGAGCATTTAAAGCTTTAGGACGATTTAGTTTAATGATTCCAGTTTGGTTAGTTTCTGAAAATACAATATCCATTAATTCTTTTTAAATTGCAAAACTTTATTAGAAAGACCCACTTCTTTTGCCTTTAATCTATTAATTTCATCTCGTAATCTTGCCGCATCTTCAAATTCAAGTTTTGAAGCAAATTCATTCATTTTTTTCTCTAAATTTTTAATATGTTTATTAAGATCCTTTCCAACTAATTCTTTAGCATTATCAATTTCAACTGTAACATGATCTTGTTCAGCTGTGTTCTCAATTATTTCTTGAATATTCTTTTTAATACTGATTGGCGTAATTTTATTTATTTTGTTATATTCTAGTTGTTTTGTTCGTCTTCTATCTGTCTCTTCGATTGCTTCTTTCATACTAGTGGTAATGTTATCAGCATACATTAAGACTTTACTCTCAACATTTCTTGCAGCCCTACCAATAGTCTGAATTAAACTAGTTCTAGAACGAAGGTAGCCTTCCTTATCAGCATCTAATATAGCCATTAAAGCACATTCAGGAATATCTAAACCTTCTCTAAGAAGATTTATTCCTACTAAAACATTAAAAACTCCTAGTCTTAGATCTCTAATAATTTCTATTCTTTCTAATGTATCGATATCAGAGTGAAGATACCTTACCTTTAATCCTTCTTCATTGATATATTCAGTAAGATCTTCGGCCATTTTTTTTGTAAGTGTTGTGATTAGAACACGATGACCTTTATCTATAGTCTTTTTACATTCATCAATTAAGTTATCAATTTGATGTTTAGTTGGCCTTATCTCAATAGGTGGATCAATTAAACCTGTTGGTCTAATTACTTGTTCAACAAAGGTACCACCTGTCTTTTCAAGTTCATAATCTCCTGGTGTTGCACTTACAAATATAGTTTGTGGACGCATTGCATCCCATTCTTCTCTTTTTAAAGGTCTATTATCAACACAACTTGGTAGTCTAAAACCATATTGAGCTAAAGTTGATTTTCTAGAAAAATCACCTTTGTACATTCCTGCTATTTGACCACATGTCTGATGGCTTTCATCTATAAACAATAAAGAGTCTTCTGGAATATATTCATAAAGTGTAGGAGGAGGCTCTCCCGGCTGTCTTCCAGACAAATATCTAGAATAATTTTCAATACCACTACAACTTCCAGTAGTTTCCATCATTTCTAAGTCAAATGTAGTTCTCTCATCCAACCTTTGTCTTTCTAAGTATTTTTTTTCTTTTTCAAAAATCTCTAATTGTTTTTTTAGATCATTTTTAATCATCGTAATTGCTTTTTTTATTGTTGGCTTTGGGGTTACATAATGAGAGTTTGCAAAGATTCTTATTTGTTCAAGTTCTCCGAGCTTCTCTCCAGTAAGTGGGTCCACTTGTTTTATACTCTCTATATCATCTCCAAACATAGAAATTTTCCAAGAAATATCCTCATAGTGAGAAGGGAAAATTTCTAAAATATCTCCCTTTGCCCTAAAGCTACCTCTTCTAAAATCCATGTCACGACGTTTGTATAAAAGTTCTACCAACTTTCTGATAATAATCTCTCTACTTATTGATTGATTTTTATCTAAAGTAAAAGACATTGAAGAATAAGCATCAACTGAACCAATACCATAAATACAAGAAACAGATGCTACTATGATTGTATCTCTTCTTTCAACTAAAGATCTAGTAGCTGAATGTCTTAGACGATCAATTTGTTCGTTGATTGAAGATTCTTTTTCAATATATGTATCCGTCCTTGGTACATATGCTTCTGGTGTGTAATAATCATAATAACTTACAAAATATTCAACAGCATTATTTGGAAACAAATTTTTCATTTCCCCATAAAGTTGTGCCGCTAATGTTTTGTTTGGAGCCATTATCAAAGTAGGTTTCTGGACTTTTTCAATTACTTTAGCCATTGTAAATGTCTTACCTGATCCAGTGACACCTAAAAGAACTTGTTCTTGTTCTCCCTCATTTAGACTTTTAACAATACTTTTAATTGCTTCAGGCTGATCACCACTTGGATTAAAATCACTCACAATTTTAAAAGGTGTTGTGATTTCGGAAGATAGATGATGTTTTTTTTCTGCTTTATTCATTAATTCTAATATAATCATTTAGATAATTGTACTTTTCTAAAAAACTACCATCTGTTGTAATTGTTCCATTTAATATTCTTCCATCATCTTCTTTTAATAAAAAAGGAAGAACTTTGTTGATAATACCTTCACTAAATTCTGTACTTGAATCTCGTGGTAATTCAGATGGTAAATTATCAACTGCCATAACAGCAATTCCATCATTATTTTCATCTATTTCTTTTAAATTATATCTTTCAATCCAATAATTTGGCTCCTCAATTGTTGTTGATCGTATTGTAGTTGGGACGGAGCCATTAATATCACAAGTAATATCACCAACAATTTTTAGATTTTGTAAATCTTTTAAGTCTTCATATTCAAATATTTTTGGAGAAGATGGGTCCCAGTAATGTGCGCTTATAAGTATATTAGTTTCTTTTAAATATTGTAATGCAGAACTCGAATAATCTTGAGGATTATTAATAAAATGCTCAAGGTTAAAAGTAGTGGATGAATTATTTGTAACATAATCTTTAGTTTCTAAATTACAAAAAATAGGTTGATCAAATTTTTTTTCCAAAAAGTCTTTTTTTGATACGGCTTTAATGTTTGTTAGATTTAAAAGTTCAATTACTCCTTTCGCAACTCTACCATCACCAGTAACTAGAATTTTAGTTTTAGGAAAATATAAATTTTTTAAATTTAATACTAATCTTTCATAATCATTAATTTTATAGGCACTAGCAAGAGATTGTTTTCCAAGCACTCTAAGCAATAAATTTAAGGTATTATAACAACCAACAATACCTGCAAATCTTCCAAAACCTAAACATCTTGTACCATTTTTACCTCTGATATTTTCATAATCAATCAATGTAATTTTTTTATTTAAAATTGATAAGAGTAGATCTTTCTTATGTTTTTCAATATTTTTTTGTTGTTTATTAATTTTAAAAGTGTGAGAAAAAAAAAGATATGTTCTATTATTAATTAAAATATTTGGATCAATTTCTTTAACTCCGAATATGATTGAGCATTCATTTAAATTTTCATTAATTTTAGCACCACATAATTCATATTCTTCATCAGTAAAACATCTACTATTTGATGGTTG
This sequence comes from uncultured Alphaproteobacteria bacterium, assembly GCA_902518705.1. Taxonomy (GTDB): domain Bacteria; phylum Pseudomonadota; class Alphaproteobacteria; order HIMB59; genus CACPNW01. The sequence continues at coordinate 6,624 of CABYHW010000020.1, forward strand.
AATAATGAAATTAATATTTGGATTGCTTTCTTTGTATTTTTTAATATGCTCTGGGACTAGAGGAGTTCTATTTTCATCATTTCTAGACTCTCTAATAATACCAATATTGGTTAATTGCTTATCCATTCTCTTGTTGGATATTAATTTTATAATCTTTTAAAATTTTAAAAAAATACATTATGTCTTCTGTTTTATGTGGTGCAGTTTTAACACCAGTCTCAATTTTATTATCCAAAATTAGATCAATCGCAGCTGATAAAGTAATCGATACAAGTTTGCCCATTGCAGTATTTTCACCACTTCCTTTTTCATTTAAAAAATAAGAACTATCAAAAATTTTATTATGATTTTCAAAAGCTTTAAGTTTTACAGAAAGTACAACACGATCTTCTTCCTCAGGTAAATATTTATTATCTTTTAATAATTCTTCACTTTTTTTATTGATTTCAGATTCTATATTATCTGATTTATTTTCGAGCATTAAAAAAATATCTTTCCATGCCACTTTCCAACCATCAAGTCGCAAAGTTCCTCTTACGAACTCATTGACTTTCCACTTCTCATCAAACAAGTATTCACTTACATATGGTGTTGAATCTCTGTTTGGATAGGCTTCAAAATTTTCACCAGATATTGAATAAGAACTAATAGATTTGTAAGGAGTTACAGTATTTATTTTACCTTTTGTTATATATTTTGCATCATTGTTTAAGGCTTTGATTACTCCAGCTGGAGACCAACTAAATTTATATTTGAAATCATTTGGAATTGCGGGAAAACCTCCACAATATGATTCATATACAACTTCTGTTTTTTCAGTCGAAATTTTTTTAAGATCACTGACAAGTAAATGAGAAAAAAAATGATCGATACCTGGATCTAAACCAACCTCATTGATAAATACTAAATTTTCTTTTTTTACATCTGAATTTAACATATTTATTTCTGGATTAAGGTAACTAGTAGATGCAAAATTACATTTATGTTTTAAACAAAGTTCAGCTATTTCTAAATGTTTGTTTGCTGGTAGTTGAGAAATAACAATATCACCTGGATTTGTTTCGTTAAATAATAAATCAATATCAAACTGTTTTGCATTCACATTGTTTTTATCTACATGGTCAATGCTCTTTATAGCTTTGTCTAATGTTCTATTCCATACTGTAAAATTATCTAAATTTTTAGCTAATCTTCTAATGCCTGGTATAGAAGATAATCCTGTTCCTATCCAATGTACATGTTTCATAGTCTTATTTACTTTTATATTAAATTGTTTACTACATTAATGAAACTTAAAATACGGTAATTTATTTGACTTCAATAGTATTTATTTTTTTATTAACAGGTCTTGTCTCTGGTTTTATTGCAGGATTATTAGGAGTTGGAGGTGGAATAATAATTGTACCTGTAACTTACTTTATTTTACTTAATCTTGGTTATAGCTCTGAAATTGTCATGCATGTTGCTGTAGCATCTTCTCTTGGTGTAATTTGTTTTACTTCAATCTCTTCTATTAGATCCCATGTTAAGCTTAAAAATACAAATTTGATAATTGTAAAAAAATGGGCAATAGGAATAATAATAGGATCAATCGTAGGTTCACTTGCGGCAAGTGCTATTTCAGGACAGAGTTTAGTTATTCTTTTTGTAATTTTGGCATTTTTGATTTCATTAAATATGCTGTTTCAACAAAGCCCAATTGTTGTAAGCAATGATATGCCATCGTCAAATATAATTAATTTTTTAATAAGCTCTTCTATTGGTTTTTTATCTGCAACAATTGGTATAGGTGGTGGTAGTTTTAGTGTTCCAACTTTAACAATGTTTTCAAAAAAGATCCATGAAGCAGTTGGAACCTCTGCTGTTTTTGGTTTTTTAATTGCTTTCCCAGGAACACTTACATTTATGTATACTGGGTCAAATATAAATGAACTTCCCATTTATTCTCTTGGTTACGTAAATATTATAATAGTTTTTTTTATATCGCTAACTAGTATATTTACTGCTGGAATTGGTGCAAAAGTTTCATCAAATATAGATAAGTTAGTATTAAGAAAGATTTTTGCTATTTTTTTGTTGTTAACTTGTGCTAGTCTAATTATTGAACATTTTATAATTTAAATGAATTTTGTTGCAGATAGACTAAGTAAAATAAAACCTTCAATGACTGTAGGTATAAATGTCAAAGCCAAGGCTTTGAAGGACGAAGGTAAAGATGTAATTGTTCTTGCAGCAGGTGAACCAGATTTTAACACACCAAAAAATATAAGAGATGCAGCTAGTAAAGCGATGGAAGAGGGTAAAACTAAATATGTACCAGGTAAAGGTACACCAGAATTACAAAAAGCAATTCAGAAAAAATTTAGAGAAGATAATAATATTGATTATCAATTAGATGAAATCATATGTGGTGTTGGAGGCAAACACATTATCTATAATGCTATGATGGCAACAATTAATCCAGGAGATGAAGTCATTATAACAGCTCCTTTTTGGGTTAGTTATCCAGATATTGTTTTATTAGCAGAAGGGAAGCCTGTGATAGTTGAGTGCCCTCAATCACAAAATTTTAAAATTACACCAGAACAATTAGAAAAAAATATAAACTCTAAAACAAAATGGTTAATGTTAAATAGTCCTAGTAATCCAACTGGTTCAGTTTATTCAAAAAAAGAGTTAGAAGACTTAGCGCTTATCTTAAAAAAATATCCTCATGTTCTTATAATGTGTGATGATATATATGAAAAAATTGTTTACGATGGCGTAGAATTTCATACTCTTGCTTCTATTGAACCTTCACTGAAAGACAGATGTTTGACACTAAACGGTGTTTCAAAATCATATTGCATGACAGGATGGAGACTTGGATATTGTGGAGCTCCAAAAGAGATTATTGCTGCTATGAACAAAATACAATCACAAAGCACAACATCAACCTCTTCAATTACAATGGCTGCTGCTGTTGAAGCAATAAGTGGTCCGCAGGATTTTATAAACGAGCATAATAAAAAATTTTTAAAACGAAGAGATCTAGTATTGAATAAATTAAATGATATTGATGGAATTACATGTCAAAAACCAGAAGGAGCTTTTTACGTTTATCCAAATTGTGAGGGCATAATTGGAAAAAAGACACCAAATGGAAAACATATCTCCAATGATGAAGATTTCATGACATACCTTTTAGAAGATCAAGGTGTAGCAGGAGTTCATGGCGCAGCATTTGGTTTATCTCCTTATTTTAGATTATCTTATGCAACTAGTGATGCAATTCTGGAAGATGCCTGCAACAGAATAAAAGAAGCTTGTAATAAGCTTACTTAAGATCTTTATCAGCAATTATTTCAGCTAACCTAAGAAGATTAGTAGTTCCAGCGCTTCCAAATGGAACACCAGCCGAGATAACCACGTTATCTCCTGGTTTCACTAATTTTTTATTTTTTGCGATTGAACAAGCTATATTAACCATGTCTTGAGCATTTTGAGCATCTTCTTGTGTATGACAGGAGTTTACCCCCCAATATAATTGCATTTTTCTTGTAGTATTAATATTTGGAGATAAACCAACAATTTGAACTGGTGCTCTTTCTCTAGCCATTCTAGTCGTTGTTCTTCCACTTACAGAAAATGTAATTATTGCTTTTGCATCTGATTTTTTTGCAATTGAGTAAGCTGCTAAAGTTATTGCATCTGTATTATCAACATCATCAATATTTTCTTGAGTAATTTGTAAATCATAATTATTTTTATCATTCTCAACATTTTCTATTATTTTATTCATAGTTCTTACTACTTCTTTTGGATGTGCTCCAACAGCAGACTCACCAGATAACATTACAGCATCTGTTCCGTCGTAAATAGCATTAGCAACATCAGATGCTTCAGCTCTAGTTGGAACAAGATTTTCAATCATACTTTCAAGCATTTGTGTAGCAACAACAACTGGCTTACCAAAGTGCCTACATCTTTTAATAATATTTTTTTGAACTATTGGCACTTGTTCTGTCGGCATTTCAACACCCAAATCACCTCTAGCTATCATAATACCATCTGCTGCATTTATAATATCATCAATATTTTTTACTGCTGAAGGCTTTTCAATTTTTGCCATTACGAGTGCTTTATTGTTAATTATTTTTTTTAGTTTGTTTATATCCTCTGCTTGTTGCACGAAAGAAAGTGCAACCCAATCAACTCCCATATCTAATGCCTTCATAAGATCAGATTTATCTTTTTTGGTAAGGGCGTCTATAGGAAGAATTACATCAGGTATATTTACACCTTTGTTATTTGAAATTTCAGCATCATTTAAAACTTCTGTAATTAAACTATCTTTTTTTTGTTCAACAATTTGTAATCTTATTCTTCCATCATTTACTAATAAAATAGTATTAGGTGTTAAAAAATCATAAATTTCTTCATGAGGAAAGTTAACCCTATTATTATCTCCAGGCTCACTTGAAAGATCTAATACAAAACTTTGACCTTTGACTAAATTTTCTTTTGTATTCTTAAATGTGCCCACTCTTAATTTGGGTCCTTGTAAGTCAGCTAATATACATGACGCATGATTATGTTTTTCTTCAAGAGATCTAATATTATCATAATTTTTTCTATGAGTTTCTAAATCGCCATGTGAAAAATTTAATCTAAAAACATCACATCCAGCAGTAAATAAGTCTTCTATTATTTTTTTATCTGATGATGCAGGTCCTAGCGTAGCTAAAATTTTAGCTTTTCTGTTACGTTTCATTAATTTTTATATATATAGCACAAAAAAAGATTTATATAATTTATTTACGTAATATGACCAAAAACTTTGATAGAGAATTACTTGCTGATGTTGCAGAAAGATTGATTCATCATCTAAAAAATAGAACAGATGTACAAAATATTGATTTAATGAATCTATCAGGTTTTTGCAGAAACTGTCTTTCAAAATGGTATGTTAGTGCTGCAGAAAAGAAAAATATTTCAATTTCATACGATGAAGCACGAGAAATGATCTATGGTATGCCATACTCAGAGTGGAAAACAAAATTTCAAACTGAAATTATTTCTGAACAAAAAGAAAAATTCGATAAAAGAGAAACTTAATATAGTTTCTCTAAATTTTCTCCATACATCTCTTTAACTTTAAACCTTCTTACTTTCATGGAAGGTGTCATCATATTATTTTCAATTGTAAACTCGTGATCAATTAAAATAAATTTTCTTATTTGCTCAATACCTGAAAGGCTTTTATTGACTTTATCTACAACTTCTTTCATTTTTTTATTAAATGAAGAATCTTGAATTATTTTATTTAAATCACCTTCAAGATTATTTTCTTTTGCCCATTCTAAAGCTAAATCTTTATTAGGTACTAGGATTGCAACTAGGTAATTTTTGAAATCTCCATATAACATTGATTGAGCAATTTCAGGTTCAATATCTAGTTTTGCCTCTATTCTTGAAGGAGAAATATTATCACCACCAGCATTTACAATAATATCTTTTTTCCTATCCGTTATCTTTAAATAATCTTCTTCATCAAATTCACCAATATCACCTGTATGAACCCATCCATCTATTATAGTTTTATTAGTTGACTCAGGATCATTCCAATAACCATTCATAATTAGTTCACCACGAGCTAAAATTTCTCCATCTTCAGAAATTTTCACTTCATTTCCTTGAAGAACTTTTCCAACAGTATCTAATTTAATTTTTTCAGGAGGGTTTGCGGAAATAACAGGAGCAGTTTCAGTTTGTCCGTAGCCTTGAAGTAGTGGAAGGCCAAGGGCGCTTAGGTATAATCCAACTTCAAAATTTAGTGCTGCGCCTCCGGATATCAATGCTCTCAGACTTCCACCAAATCTTTTTTTAACCTTTTTTCTTACTATTCTATCCATTAATCCATTCATAATTCTTTCAAAGAAACTCATGCGTTCATCAAAATATTTTTTCTTTCCTAGATTTAATGTAATTGCAAAGAATCTTTGACTTAATTTACTTTGGTTTTTAAGTCCTTGTGAAATACGTGTGTGTAAAGAGTCATAAAATCTTGGAACAGCAGTCATAAAATGTGGAGCAGCTTCAGCCATATTCACTAATAGTTTATCAATACTTTCCGCGTAATAGATCTGTGCACCTTGCCCCATTTCTAAGAATTGTAAAGTATGCTCATAGGAATGGGATAATGGTAACCAAGAAAGATATCTAATCTCTTTTTTTAAATCTTTAGTAAGACTTTCAAGTAATTTATCACAAGAAGCACAGTTTCTTAACATAGCTCCGTGACTCAACATTACTCCCTTAGGGTTCCCCCCTGTCCCAGAGGTATATATAATACATGCTGTATCTTTTCTGTTAAAATTTTTTGACAACTCTTCTATTTTATTAGAAGCTTTACTCTTTTCTAAATTATCATTTATAATTTTATTATAAGATATTATATTTACAACTTCTGAATAAGTTTCATTGTCATCATTAAATTTAATTACATTTTGACAATGAGAGTTTTTTTCAATTGCAGGTAGAGCTTTCTTCATTAATTCGTGTGAAGATACAATGGCGCATCTAGCACCTGAGTGTTTAATTATATATTCATAATCATTTGTTGTACTTGTAGTGTAAGCAGGCACAGATATTGCTCCAATAGACATTATTGCTAAATCAGTAATTTGCCACTCAGGTCTATTTTCAGATAAAATTAATACTCTATCACCCTCTAAAATTCCTAGATCTATTAAATATGTTGCCAAACTTTCAACCTGCTCCTTTACTTGTAGCCAGCTTAAAGAAACATATTTATCATTTTCTTTTTTCCACAAATAAGGTTGATCTTTCAGATCATTTGATTGATAATAAAAAACACTAGGTATGTTATTAAATTCATCAAAATTAACAATCATACTTTTAATCCTCCCTACAAAGCTCTGATAATAGACCTATATCGAAATAGTCAAATATGAAACAAAAAAATTATCAAAATTTAACAAAAAATACGCTTGGAAAACTGCCAGTTTGGAACCTCAAAGATTTATATGAATCTCCAAAAGCGAAGAATCTAAATAATGATTTAAATCAACTCAGAAGAATTACAAAAAAATTTGAAAAAAAATACACATATAAAATTACTAATCTTAGTCCCAGTCAACTCTTAAAAGCAATCATTGAATTAGAAAACATTGATATAAAAATTGATAAAATTATGTCATATGCACATCTCTTAGTTGCAGAGGACGGTAATAATGAAAAGAATAAAATTTTTTACCAACAAATGCAGGAACAAATTACTAATATAGCTTCATCAATAGTTTTCTTTAGTCTTGAGTTAAATGAAGTTTCGAATGCAAAATTAAATAAAATCTATGCTGATAAGAAATTAGAACCTTATAAAAACTGGATTAAAAATATACGAAAATTTAAACCATATCAATTAGATGTTAAAACAGAAAAATTACTTCAAGAAAAAAGTATTACTTCTAGATCAGCTTGGGTAAGATTATTTGATGATACAATTGCGTCACTTAAATTTCCATTTAAAGGTAAAAATTTATCTAGTGCTGAAATTTTTAATTTTCTTTCTGATAAAAAAGAATCAAATCGAAAAAAATCTGCAGAGGTTGTATCTGGTGTTTTGAAAGACAATATTAGTTTGTTCACATCCATTACCAATAATCTTGCTAAAGATAAATCAATCAATGACAAGTGGAGAGGATTACCAAGCCCAGTCAGCTCTAGAAATTTGTCAAATGTAGTTGAAGATGAAGTTGTAGAGGCATTGACTGAAACAATAAAAGAAAATTATCCAAAAATTGCTCATCGCTATTATAAAATAAAAGCCAAATGGTTTAAAAAGAGATCATTGATGTATTGGGATAGAAATGCACCTCTTCCTTTTCAATCACAGAGTATTTATTCCTGGAAAGATGCTAGACAAATTGTATCTGATGCTTATTCAAATTTTGATCAGAGAGCTGGAAATATTGTAAATAAATTTTTTGATAATTCATGGATACACGCTCCAGTAATCGCGGGAAAATCTCCTGGTGCGTTCGCTGCTTCTACTGTTCCATCAGTTCATCCATTTATACTTGTTAATTACCAGGGTAAAGCAAGAGATATAGCAACTCTTGCTCATGAACTAGGACATGGAATTCATCAATATTTAGCAGGAAAAAAACAAACTTATTTTAACTCTTCAACACCGTTAACTCTTGCTGAAACTGCAAGTGTTTTTGGAGAAATGTTAACTTTTAAATCTCTTCTATCTATAACTAAGAAAGAAAATGAGCGTAAAGGACTTTTAGCAAATAAAGTTGAAGATATGCTTAATACTGTAGTACGACAAATTGCATTTTTTGAATTTGAAAAGCGTATACATGACCAAAGAAAAATTAAAGAATTAAGTGTTAATGAGATTTGTAAAATTTGGATTGATGTACAAAAGCAAAGCTTAGGACCTTCAATAAAATTTAATGATGATTACAAATATTTTTGGAGCTACATACCTCATTTCATTCATTCACCATTTTACGTTTATGCTTACGCTTTTGGAGATTGTCTTGTAAATTCTCTTTTTAATGTATACGAAAGTAAACTACCCAAATTTGAAGACAAATATATTACTTTGTTAGAAAGCGGTGGAAGTAATACATATGATAAGCTCTTGAAACCCTTTGGATTAAATCCGAAGAAAAAAGATTTTTGGCAAAAAGGTGTTAATGTTATTGAGAGTCTTATTGACCAATTGGAAGAATGAAATTGATGAAAGATAAAGAAGCAAAATCTTTAACAAAACAACTTACTAGATATGCAAAAGTAGGTGGTGTGGTTGGAAAATTAGCTACAAAGCTTGCAAGTCAAAGATATTTAGGGGTTAAGTTAGACAAAGAAAAACATGCCTCTGAAATTAGAGCTGCCCTTGGAAGTATTAAGGGGCCATTAATGAAAGTGGCACAATTATCGGCAACAATACCTGATCTACTTCCTGATGAATATGCACAAGAACTTATGCATTTACAATCAAATGCTCCTCCTATGGGATGGTTGTTTGTTAAAAGAAGAATGGCAGCAGAATTAAAACAGGATTGGCAAAAAAATTTTATAGAGTTTGATAAAGAAGCGACAAGAGCAGCTTCACTTGGGCAAGTTCATAAAGCTAAAGTAAAAAATGATGAAACAGTAGCTTGTAAACTTCAATATCCTGACATGACTTCAGCAGTAAGTGCAGATCTCTCGCAATTAAAAATGATTTTTTCAATTTATCAGTCGTATAATAAAGCTATTAAAACTGATGAAGTATATAAAGAGATTACTGACAGGTTAAAAGAAGAGCTAGATTATGAAAGAGAAAAAAAATTAATGTCAGTATTTAGAAATATTTTTTCAAACATAAATTTTGTTCACGTACCAAAAACCTATGACAAATTATCTACAAAGAGACTGCTGACCATGAGTTGGCTTGATGGAGAGCCTATTTTAAATTTTAAAAAGTCATCTAAAGAAACAAGAAATACATTAGCATCAAATATGTATAAAGCATGGTATAAACCATTTTTTGAATATGGTGTTCTTCATGGAGATCCACATTTAGGAAATTATTCTGTTCAAAAAAAAGATCTTAGTATTAATATTTATGATTTCGGATGTATGAGAATATTTAATGGTAATTTCATTCAGGGTGTAATAGATTTATACTTTGCTCTTCAAGAAAAAGATAATTCAAAAGCAGTTCATGCCTATGAACAATGGGGATTTACAGACATAACTA
>CABYHW010000021.1 GCA_902518705.1 uncultured Alphaproteobacteria bacterium
TAAAGGTGTTCTGAAGTATGTACTTTCATCTGATGAAAAGATATAATTTATAAAACCAAATTGTTTAATTTGATTAGATAAACTTAAATAAACTATTGAATCGTTTGAAAAAAAAACAGACTGATCGCTATAAAAAAAAATAAAAACTTTCAATAAAAGATATAAAAAAAAATTAATGAAAAGAAATTTTTTTGAATTAAAAATAAAGTCCTTCATAAGTTTTTTTATTTTTATGGTAGCGGAGGAGGGATTTGAACCCCCGACATCACGAATATGAGCCGTGCGCTCTGACCAACTGAGCTACTCCGCCAAAGATTGAATTTTAAACACTAAAAGACTCTCCACATCCACAAGTACTTTTTTCATTTGGATTATCAAAAACAAATCTAGAAGCTAGTTTATCTTCTCTATAATCCATTACTGATCCTAATAGAAACATTGTAGCTTTTGGATCAATTAATACTTTTACTCCATCTTGATCAATTATTTCAAAATTTTTAAATTCAGATGATTTACCAAAATCTAATTTATATGCATATCCACTACAACCAGACTTATCTACTCCAATCACAACAGAGTCCATGCCATTAGGAGCATTGGACATTATTTTTTTAATTTGTTTTGATGCCTTTGAAGTTATAGATAAAATATTATTCATAACTTTATTATAAATTAAATTAAAAAATATCCAAAGCAAGTTTTGCTTCTTCAGACATTAAATCTTTATGCCACTTTGGATACCAAACTAAAGAAACTTCTATAGAATTTAGGTTTGATAATTTTTCAACTGATTTTCCTACACTTTCAGGCATAGTTCCTGCAACAGGGCAATTTGGATTAGTTAGGGTCATTTTAATTTTAATGTCATTATTATCATTAATCTTGATTTCGTATATTAAACCTAAATCATATAAGTTGACTGGTATTTCAGGATCAACGACAGTCCTAATGCACTCTATGACTTGATCTTCATTAATTTTGGAGGTGATGTTTGAATTGTTGAATTTTTTTATATAGCTTGTGTTTTTATCTGGAAAGAAATCTTTTAGTTGTTTTTCTTCCATTAGTTATATTAAGATTTTTGTTATTTCATGAATGCTGTCTACTAAATAATCAACATCATCTTTTGTGTTATATACTCCAAATGAAATTCTAGAAGTTCCAGTAACATTAAAATGTTTCATAAGAGGTTGGCAACAATGATGTCCAGTTCTTATTGCTATATTTTTTTTATCCAACATTGCGCCTAAATCAGAATTATGTACTCCTGCAATATTAAAAGAAATGATTGCACCTTTATTTTTATTTGATCCATATATTTTAATATTATTGAATTTTGAAAGTTTTTCATAAGCATAATTATGAAGTTTCATTTCATGGTCATAAATAACATTTGGATCAACTTCATTCATAAAATTTAATGAAGAAGTGAAACCTATAACTGGTGCAATAGGAGGAGTGCCTGCCTCAAATTTTTCGTACCCATTTGCATATGTGCTTTTATCAATATCTACATCATGAATCATTTGTCCTCCTCCTTGGTAAGGAGTAAATTCATCTATCCACTTATCTTTCATATACAGGACACCAAGACCTGAGGGGCCATACATTTTATGTGCAGAAAAAACATAAAAGTCAGGATCTAAATCTTTTAGATCAACTTTTTTGTGAGGAGCAAATTGACAACCGTCCAATAATAACGGTATATTATTTTTATTTGCAATTTCTTTTACTTTATCAAAATTCGTTATTGATCCTGTAACATTTGACATGTGGGTTAATGTAATTAATTTAGTTTTTGAATTAATTTTATTTTTTAATTCTTCGTAATTAATTTCGCTATTTACATCTAGTCCTAAAGGATTAATTTTTATTTTTTTATCAATTAAATGCCAAGGAATTAAATTAGCATGATGTTCAAGAAAACTTAAGATTATTTCATCTCCATCTTTTAGATACTCTTTTGACAAACAAGAGGAAACTAAATTGATTCCCTCAGTAGCACTTTTAACAAAAATAATATTGTTTTCAGATGTATTTAAATAATCTGCAACTTTTTTTCGAGCATCTTCAAATTTTTTTGTTAACTTTGCACTTAAATCATAATTACCTCTATGAATATTTGCATATTCATTTGTGTAACAATTATTGGTGGCTTCAATCATTTCATCAACTTTTAATGCTGAAGCTGCGGTATCTAAAAAAACTAGGTTAGGATTTTTTTTGAATACGGGAAATCTTGATTTTAAATTTGAAATATTCATTTCACTTTACTTAAGTATCTTACTAGTTTCTTTTGTATTATTTCAGACATTTGTTCATTATCAATACTACTTAATTCTTCATTAATAAATGATGATATCAATATTTTGGTTGCTGCAATTCTACTCATACCTCTAGATCGAAGATAAAAAATAGCATTTTCATCTATTGGCCCAATTGTAGAACCATGACTGCATTTTACATCGTCAGCGTAGATTTTTAATTCCGGTTTAGAAAAGTATGATGCATTATCAGATAAAAGTATGCCTTTACTTAGCTGATATCCCTCTGTTTTTTTCGCTACTTGATCAACGTGAGTGTTGCTAAAGTAAGTTGCTTTAGATCGATCTTTCAAAATACCTTTATAAACTTGATTACTTTTACAATCCTCAGCTAAATGCTTAACAAATGTTTTGTTGTTAGAGGTATTATTATCTTTTAGAAAAAATATTCCTTGTAAATCAGCTTCTGAGTTGGCTTCTATTAGTTCAGAATAATGAAAATTTCTTACGTAACCTTCTGAAAAATTATATACTTTTTGAGTGTAATTAGAATCTTTTTTGCATGTAGAATGGCTAGTAATTATTAAATTATGGTTAGAAGAATTGTCTTGTATTAGAAAATGTTTTAACTGAGAATTTTTTTCCAATTTAATTACATTTAATAAATTTAATGTAGAATTATTTTTATTTTCATATTCCTCAATAAGATTTAGGGATGATCCCTCTTCACAAATATAATTATTTTTTTGAAAAATGGTTAAATCATCATCAGTTATGATGTTTGATATTTTAATTTTTATGTTGTTATTTTTTTTTATAACAATCTTAAAACCACTATTTAAAAATAATGAATTTAAATTTACAAAATGATCATTATTTTCAATTGTATCATTTTTAGAAAAATCATTGTAATCTTCATCTAAAATTTTAGTAATTTCAATTTTATCATCTTTAAAACTCGAACACTGTCCATTTACTGAGACAATTGAGTAACTATTTTCCTGATTATTATTTATTACTGATGTTTCTTCAGAGATAAGATACTTATAATTAAAATCAATAAAATTTTTAAGATTTATATTTTTAAGACTTTCATTATTTTTTTTATCAAGTCTATCACTTTCAAAAACATTTATTAATTTTTCTCTATAAGTTTCAATATCTTTGTTTTCTGAAAAAAAAATATTTTTTTTATTTTTTATATAATTATCTTGGATATTCATTACTGAAATTTTTGAAATCCATCTTTTTCTATTTCAACTGCAATTTCAGATCCTCCTGATTTGACAATAGAACCATTTACCATGACATGTACATAATCTGGTTTAATATAATCCAAAAGTTTTTGATAATGAGTAATTATTAAAAAAGAATTATTTTTAGTTTTAAGTTTATTAACCCCATCGGTAACGATTTTTAGAGCATCTATATCCAGGCCTGAATCTGTTTCATCTAGAATAGCTAAATCTGGATTAAGAATACTCATTTGTAGAATTTCGTAACGTTTTTTTTCACCTCCAGAGAAGCCAGTATTGACTGATCGTTTAAGCATATCAATATTTATACCTAAATCACTAGCTTTAGATTTTAAAAGCTTAGCAAATGATAAATTATCAATTTCTTCTTCGTTCATACGTTTTCTTTTTGAATTAATAGCAGAATGTAAAAATGGTGTTATGTTTACTCCAGGTATCTCAACTGGATATTGAAAAGCCAAAAACATTCCTTCTTGAGCTCTTTCTTCAATATTTAAATCAAATAAATCATTATCTTTGAAATTAATTTTGCCATTTAAGATTTCGTAATCCTCTTTACCTGCCAGAACGTTAGCTAATGTACTTTTACCACTTCCATTTGGACCCATAATTGCATGCACTTCACCTTTATTAATATTCAAGTTAAGACCTTTAAGAATATTTTTATTTTCTATTTTTACAGATAAATCTTTGATTTCTAAAAACATATTACCCTACACTTCCCTCAAGAGAAATAGATACTAGTTTTTGTGCTTCAACAGCAAATTCCATTGGAAGCTCTTGTAAAACTTGCTTGCAGAAACCATTGACTATCAATGAAACTGCTTCTTCATGGCTTAAACCCCTTTGTCTGCAGTAATAAAGTTGATCCTCATTTATTTTAGAAGTCGAAGCTTCATGCTCAATAACTGCTGTATTATTTTTTGAGTCAATGTAAGGGACTGTATGAGCTCCACATTGATTCCCCACTAATAAAGAATCACATTGAGTATAATTTCTAGCTTTATCTGCTTTTCTTAAAAAAGAAACCTCACCTCTGTAAGTATTTTGAGATTTACCAAGAGATATACCCTTTGATATTATTTTACTTTTGGTATTTTTACCAATGTGAGACATCTTTGTTCCTGTATCAGCTTGTTGAAAATTATTTGTTATTGCTACAGAGTAAAATTCACCAATTGAATTATCTCCTTTTAAGATACAGCTAGGATATTTCCATGTAATAGCAGAGCCAGTTTCTACTTGAGTCCATGATATCTTACTATTTTTGCCTGCACAAAGACCTCTTTTAGTAACAAAATTATAAATACCACCTTTTCCATCTTCATCTCCCGGATACCAATTTTGAACAGTTGAATATTTTATTTCTGCATCTTCTAAAGCAATTAATTCTACATTAGCTGCATGCAACTGATTGTCGTCTCTTTTAGGAGCAGTACATCCTTCAAGATAGCTAACATAACTACCTTTATCAGCAATAATTAGAGTCCTCTCAAATTGCCCTGTATTTTCTGCATTAATTCTAAAATAAGTAGATAACTCCATTGGACATTTTACACCCTCAGGAATGTAAACAAAAGATCCATCAGTAAACACAGCTGAGTTTAATGCTGAAAAAGAATGGTCACCAGGTGGAATCACCGAACCTAAATATTTTTTTATTAAATCAGGATATTTTTGAATAGCTTCACCAATTGAACAGAAAATTATTCCAAGCTTTTCTAACTCACCTTTGTAAGTTGTAGCAACTGAAACACTATCAAATACGACGTCTACAGCAACACCAGCTAGAACTTTTTGCTCTTCTAGAGGAATACCTAATTTATTGTACGTCTCTATAAGTTTTGGGTCTACTTCGCTGAGATCTTTGGGTTTCTTTTCAAAACCTTTTGGAGCTGAATAATAATAAATATCTTGATAGTCAATTTCAGGAAAACTGAGGTTTGCCCATTTGGGCTCTTTCATTTTTTTCCATTTAGAATATGCTTTTAATCTCCATTCAAGCATCCAATCTGGTTCATTCTTTTTCAATGAAATGAATTTTATCGTATCTTCGTTTAAGCCTTTTTTAGGCTTTTCGTCATCTATTTCAGTTACGAAGCCATACTTGTACTTATTTTTAGTATATGTATTTAATGTATTTAAAGTTTCTGAGTTCACAATAGTTCATCTAATTCATTAATTAAAAAAATCCAGTTAATTCAACAAAAATTAACCAAATTTAGAACTCGTTTTAAATTTAGGCGGTAATCCAACCACCTCCTAGTAATTGGTCATTTTTGTAAAAAACACAAGCTTGTCCAGGGGAAGTTTTATCTAATTCAGTTTCAAATGTAAAAGTTCCGTGATCACTATTTATTTCAAGAATACCAGGCAAATCCTCTTGAGTTGATCGTATTTTTGCTGAGCAATCAAGTCTTTTAGGTAAAATATTACCACCCAACCAATTGATATTTTTAAAATTAATAACATTTTTTTTTAGTTTTTCTTTTGTGCCTAAAGTAATTGTGTTTTGATCTTTATTTATGTCTGTTACGTACAAGGCTTCTTTTGAACCGCTTATGCCAATACCTTTTCTTTGACCAATTGTATAGTTACTAATACCTTCATGAGTTCCAAGAATATTATTATCTTCATCTAAGATTATACCTTTTTTATTTACATTTGGATTTAGATTTTTAACAAGATCTCTATAAGAGTCAGATGTTACAAAACAAATATCTTGGCTATCAGGTTTATCACTTACACTTAGTTTATATTTTTCAGCTAATTTTCTTATTTCTTTTTTTTTGTAATCACCTAATGGAAATCTAACGTAATTTAATTGTTCTTGTTGTGTAGCAAATAGAAAAAAACTTTGATCTTTTGAAAAATCTTTTGCTTTATGCAAACTAGCATTATTTAAAGATCCTTTTCTTATTGCATAATGACCTGTCGCTAGTGCATCAGCTCCAATTTTTTTTGCTTCATTAAGTAAATCTGAAAATTTAACTGTTTCATTACATCTAACACAAGGTAAAGGAGTTTCACCATTTGCATATGAATCAACAAAGTTGTTAATTACTCCATCAAAAAATTTATCTTGATAATCTAAAATTATGTGATTGAAATCATTATTTAGAGCTACATTTTTAGCATCTTCAATATCAATACCAGCGCAGCATGATTTACTCTTGGATGTGTTAGAATTATTATATAATTTTAGTGTAATACCAGTTACATCATAGCCTTGTTTTTTTAGCATTACAGCCGCAACAGAGCTATCTACACCCCCGGACATAGCAACTACTACTTTAGTATCTTTTTCTAACTTATCAAAACCAAGAGAATTCATATATTTAAAACATCTATATTTACAAAATCATATAACTTCAATATTAGCTTTATCAAATGGTAGATTTGTTAATTCCTGGGCCCGAAGGTAAAATAGAGGCAAAATACTCTCACAATAACAATGACACATCGCCAATTGTTATAATTCTTCATCCTGACCCATCAAAAGGTGGCACAATGCACTCCAAAATAGTTTTTAAATTATATAAAATATTTATAGAGTCTGGTTTCTCAACTATTAGATTTAATTTTAGAGGTGTTGGAAAAAGTCAGGGAATACATGATGAAGGAGAAGGAGAATTGAGTGATGCGGCTTGTGTACTTGATTGGCTTCAACAATATAATACAAACTCAAAAATCTGTTGGGTTGCAGGTTTTTCATTTGGAGCCTGGATTGCTATGCAGTTGCTTATGAGAAGACCAGAAATTAATGGATTTATAAGCATATCGCCTCCAGCTAATCTTAAAGATTTTAGTTTTTTGGCACCGTGCCCATCATCAGGACTAATAGTTCATGGAGATAAAGATAATATTGCTTCATTTGATTCTACAAAGATTTTAGTAGAAAAATTACAAAAACAAAAAAAAGTTAATATAACCTTCAATCCAATAAAAGGTGCAGATCATTTTTATGAAAATTTTTCAACAGATTTTGAAAAATCAATTAAAAATTATATTATGGAAAGACTAAATAAATAACCAATATGTCTTTCAAATCCGAGTTTATAGAAGAGATATATCAAAGAGGTTTCATATATCAATCTACAGAATTAGAAAATCTTGATCAAATTATGAAAAAGAGAAAAATATCTGGATATATCGGTTTTGACATAACAAGTGATAGCTTGCATGTTGGGAGTCTTGTGCAATTAATGCTTCTCCATTGGTTGGATTATTATGATCATAGAGCAGTTGCTTTAGTAGGAGGCGGTACAACACTAGTAGGAGATCCATCAGGTAAGGATTCATCAAGAAAAATTTTACAAAAGACAGAAATTGATAAAAATATAAATAAAATAAAAAAAATTTTTAATAGATTTGTTAATTTAAAAAAAAATTCTATTGTTATAGATAATTATGATTGGTTATCTGAATTAAATTATATAAATTTTTTAAGAGACATTGGGTCAAAGATCACATTAAATAAAATGCTTACATTTGACTCAGTAAAGAATAGGCTTGATAGAGAGCAGCCTCTTAGTTTTTTAGAATTTAATTATATGCTGCTTCAAGCATATGATTTTTATTATTTAAATGAAAAATATAATTGTGAACTTCAAATGGGTGGTTCTGATCAATGGGGAAATATAATTAATGGTATAGATCTAATTAGAAAAATTAATAAAAATAAAGCATTTGGAATAACATCACCTTTAATAACTAATAATGATGGATCAAAAATGGGAAAAACAGCAGATGGTGCTGTTTGGCTAGATGAAGAAAAACTGTCAAATTTTGATTTTTATCAATTTTGGAGAAATATAGATGATAAAAATGTGTCAAAATTTTTACATCTTTTCACTAAATTAGATTTAAGTGAAATTAAAAAATTATCAAAATTAAAAAATGAAGAAATTAATGAAGCAAAAAAAATACTTGCTTTTGAAGTTACAAGACTTGCTAGGGGACAAGATCAAGCAAAAGACGCAATGGATATTGCTAATAATGTTTTTGACTCAAAGAAGCTAGACAATAGAATCAATAATATTCAAGTTAATGTTTTAGATATAGAAAATAAAAAATTTACAATTATTGATGCAGTTCAAAAACTTAAATTAATAGAAAGTAGGAGTGAAATAAAACGTTTAATTAAATCTAATGGAGTTAAAGTTAACGATAAAAATTATAATAATGCAGATTTTTCATTAAGAGATTTGATAAATGAAAATAAGATTAAAATATCTATTGGAAAGAAAAGGATTGGTTTAATTAATATTATTTCTTCATAGCTATAAAATTAGATTTGATTCTAAAAACTTTGTGATTTTTCCATCAAGAATATCATTAACATTTGATGTTTCATGTCCAGTTCTTAAATCCTTAATGAGTTTGTAAGGGTGTAAAACATAAGATCTAATTTGATTACCCCAACCTATATCTTTTTTTTCTTTATTTGTTTCATTTTCTTTATCTTTCTTTTTTTGTATTTCTAAATTATATAATCTTGATTTAAGCATAATTAATGCGTTAGATTTATTTTTGTGTTGTGATCTATCATTTTGACACTGAACTACTATGTTAGTAGGTAAGTGTGTTATTCTAACTGCGCTATCTGTCTTATTTACGTGTTGACCACCTGCGCCAGAAGCTCTGTAAGTATCAATTCTAATTTCATTATCGTTTACTTTGATTTCAATCTTATCATCAATTTCTGGATAAACCCATACACTTGCAAAACTAGTATGTCTTCTTTTATTGCTATCAAATGGAGAAATTCTTACAAGTCTATGAATTCCACTTTCTTTTTTTAACCATCCATATGAAAATTCATTTGAAATTTTTATTATACAAGACTTAATTCCTGCTTCTTCTCCTCTTGTTTCCTGTAATAAAGTAACTTTAGAATTTTGTGACTCAGCCCATCTTACATACATTCTTTGTAAAATTTGAGCCCAATCCTGACTTTCTGTTCCTCCTGCACCTGCATGTATCTCAAGAAAAGCGTTAAAATAATCAGCTTCATCATTCATAAGATTTATAAATCTGATTCTTTCAGCATTTTTTAATACTTTAATGCTTTCCTCAGATAATTCATCTAATAGTTTTTGATCATTATCATTCTTTGATAGAGTGAAAAACTCATTTAAATTGGTAATTGATTTTTTTAAATTTTCGTAATCATTAAGTTTATTTTCTACAACTTTAAGCTCTTTAAATATTTTTTTAGCCTGATTATTATTCCAAATATTTGGATCTGAACTTTTCTTTTTTAAAATAATTAATTTCTCTTTTAATGAGTTAAAGTCAAACCCCCCTCCTTATAAGATCATAATTATAATTTATCTTATTCAAGTTCTCTTCAATTATTTCAATATTATTTAACATCAGTTTTCTAATAAACCACCTGTACCTGAAATGGAATTGTTTTTAATATTATCTATAGTGTTAATTATATTTATCCCTTTTATATAAGGCTCAGTACCAATTATGTAGGGTTCTAATATTGCTTCTTCTGAATTTGAAGGCTCACCTGTTTTAGAGTCAATTTTAACAAAGCTTATCCCTGATGGAACTCTAAAGGGTATTTTTTTTTGATTTATTTTTATTTTTTTTGCAAGATTATTAAATATGGGAACTGCTACAGATGATCCAGTTTGTTTGTACCCTAATGTTTTTGGTATATCATAGCCTACATAGACGCCTATTACCAGATCAGGAGTAAATCCAATAAACCAAGCATCTTTATTATCGTTAGTTGTACCAGTTTTACCTGCTATTGGAACGTCTAATAATTTAAGTTTTTTTGCTGTTCCCCTTTGAATAACACCTTCCATCATTGAAGTTATTTGATAAGTTAATTTAGGATCAATTATTGACTTACTATTTTTTACAATAGTAGGAATTGTATTTATATTAGTTAAATCTTTTAATGTACAATTTGTGCAATATTTATTTTCAGAAATATATATTTTTTTACCATGTTTATTATAAATACTTTTAATCAGGCTTGGTTTGATCTCAATTCCTCCATTAGCTATTATTGCATATGCATTAGTAATATCGATTAAAGTAACTAACCCTGATCCAAGTGACATTGACAAATTATTATTTATCCCATCATTAATTCCAAAATTATTTACCAATCTTATTATCTTCTCCATTCCAATCTTATCTGCTAATCTTACAGTCATCAAATTTCTTGATTTCTCTATTCCAGTTCTCATTGTTGTTAGTCCATAAAATTCATCAGTATAATTTGCTGGTTTCCATTTTGGTAAATTCGGTCCTTGATCAATTACATATGGTGCATCTAAAATTAACGTTGAAGGAGTATATCCTTCTTCTAAAGCTGTTAAATAAACAAATGGTTTAAAAGCTGAACCTGGCTGTCTTTTTGCTTGAGTAGCTCTATTAAATTGACTTAATCCAAAACTATACCCACCTGAAAGTCCGAGTATTTGTCCATTATGCGGGTTCATTACAATAATAGCTCCATTAACTTCTGGAACTTGTCTTATAATTGGATTATTTGCTTTTATTTCAATTAAAATTACATCTCCTTTTTTAAAATTTTTTTTAGATAACCAACTATTAGGATTTAAATTTAAATCAATTCTGTATTTTTTTTTGTTTAAATCAATTGATAGCAAAGAGTATTCATTTACTTTTGTTATAAATACTAGTTTCCACGAGTTTAAAAATGGATTATATTTTTCTAATTTTTCTTTTTGATTAAAAAAATTAGCTTTATTATTGTATGAAATTATAGGGCCTCTCCAGCCATTAGATTTATCATAAAATTGTAATCCTTCAATCAGACTCTCATCAACAAATTTTTGTATATCAGCATTTAAAGATGTTTTTATAATTAAACCATCAGAGTATAATTTTTTTTCTCCATAATCTTTAAATAGATCTTTCCTTATTTCTTCATAGAAATAATCAGCTTTTATATAATAATCTAATTTTCTATTTTTTATAATTATTGGTTTTTTTTTATAATTAAGATCTTTTTCATTAATAAAGCCATTTTTAAACATTCTTTCTAAAACCCAATTTCTTCTCTCAATTGCTTTTTCTAATTTTGTTTTTGGATTATAATTATTTGGTGCTTTTGGAAGAGCTGCTAAAAAAGCGATCTCGTCAAGCTCTAGATCATAGACTGATTTATTGAAATAATTTAGACTTGCGGTACCAATACCATACGAACCATATCCTAGATAAATATCATTAAGATATAATTCTAATATTTTATCTTTAGATAATGTATTTTCTATCCTTATAGATAAAAGTATTTCTTTGATTTTTCTCTCAAAAGTTACTTCGTTAGTTAAAAGAATATTTTTAACTACTTGTTGTGTAATTGTTGAAGCGCCTACAACTCTTTTATCAGATGAAAAATTTAAAATATTTTTAATGGATGCTCTAAATATTGCGAAAATATCAATACCAGAATGTTCATAAAAATTTTTATCTTCTGCAGAAATAAAAGCTTCTTTAATTTTTATTGGAATTCTATCTATAGGTGTATATATTCTTTCTTCTTTATAAAAACTCTTTAGAAGGACACCATCAGAAGTATAGACTCTTGAAGATAAATTTGGATTATAATTCAAAATAGTGTCATATGATGGTAGAGTTGGAGAAAATCTCCACAAAACATAGAAAAATAAGCAACTAAAAATAATTGAAACTATTATTGTTAAAAATATAGAATATTTGATATATTTCATAAATTATTTTTTTAAATAAACTACATTGTGAAATAGTTAAAAATATGACAATACACAATTTTATACAAGAATTCACACTATGATATTACAAAATTTAAATTTTTATGGAGTTTCGGCTATATGTCAAAAAATATACTTATTGATACAACTAATGATAATGAAACAAGGATTGCTGTTACAGAAGATGGAAAACTCGATGACTTTGAAATTGAGTCTGATAAAAAAAACGTAACAAAGGGTGATGTTTATTTAGCAAAAATCACTAGAATTGAACCTTCATTACAAGCTGCTTTTGTTGAATTTGGTGGAAATAGAAATGGTTTTTTACCATTATCTGAAATACATCCAGATTATTTTAAAATACCCTCTTCAGATGAAAAGGAAATAAAAGAACTTAAAGAAAAATTATTTAAGTATAATGAAGAAAATATTGAAAATTTGGAGAATGAACAAGAAGATGAAGAGGAAAAGACTGAGGAATTTACAAATGATGAAGGAGAAAATACTACTGTTAAAGAAGAAGTTATTGGTATTAATGAAGAAAAAAATAATAGAAATATTTCTAAAAGAAATAAATTTAAAAAACTATCGCCTAAAAAAGAATACTTAAATTATTTTAGAAAATATAAAATACAGGATGTTATTAGACCAAGACAGATAATTTTGGTTCAAATTAATAAAGAAGAAAGAGGTCTTAAAGGAGCGGCATTGACAACTTTTCTTTCTTTTGCTGGAAGATATTGTGTTCTTATGCCAAATAGTATGAACAATGATGGTATATCAAGAAAAATAGGAGATCTTGAAGAAAGAAAAAAATTAAAGAAAATTTTATCATCAGTTGCAATACCAGAAAATATGTCTGTAATAGTAAGAACAGCTGGAATTGGTAGAAATAAAAAAGAAATATCGAAAGATATAAGTTTTTTGATTTCGCAGTGGAATAAAATCAGAGAACTTACATTAAATTCAGAAGCGCCAAAAATAATTTATGAAGAGGGTAACATATTGAAAAGAACAGTTAGAGATATGTTTACCGAGGATGTTGAAAAAATATTAATTGATGGAAAAACAGGCTATGAAACAGTCAAAAAAATAGCTAAGTCAATTGTTCCAAGTTTTTCAAAAAAAATAAAACAATTCAAATCAGTAGAAAATTCTCTTTTTGCAGAAAATAATATTGAGAGTCAAATTAATGAATTGTTTAGTTTAAATGTAAAACTTTTATCTGGAGGTTCAATTGTAATAAATACAACTGAAGCACTAGTTGCAATTGATGTAAATTCTGGCAAAAATACATCTGAGAGAAATATTGAAAGCACAGCTTTAAAAACCAATCTTGAAGCAGCAGTTGAAATTGCTAGACAGCTTCGACTAAGAGATTTGGGAGGGTTAATTGTAATTGATTTCATTGATATGGATGACTTCAGAAATAACTTTAAAGTAGAGAAAGCTCTTAAAACAAATTTAATTCGAGATAGAGCAAGGGTTCAATTTGGAAGAATAAGTATGTTTGGATTGATGGAATTATCAAGACAAAGATTAAGATCGAGTTTAATAGATAAATCTTTTGAGAAATGTAATTATTGTAAGGGTTCAGGTTTAATTTTAAATTCTTCTTCCATAATTAATCAAATAATAAAGGTTATTAAAGAAAAAATATCAGATAATAAAAATTCAACAATTAATGTTAAATGTAATAGTGGACTAGCAGAAAATTTATTAAATAATAAAAAAAGTGAAATTTATTCTTTAGAAAGTAAGTTTGAATCTAAAATTAATTTTTATTTCAATCCACAATATTCTTTACATGACCCTGTAATTGAAATTGATGAAGATGATCAATCCAATAGTATTGAAAACATAAATACAAAAAAGAAGAATAAAACGACGAAAGTAATTAAAAAAAAGAAGGTAATAAAAACAAAAAAAACAAAAAAGAGTATTAAGAAAATTAATTTAGATGATAATGAAATAAATAATGATAAAAAAACAGATATACAAAAAGATGTAAATTTAACTGAGAATGAGATAAAAAAAGATGAAGAAAAAACTGGATGGTGGTCTTAAAAGCACATTATTTTTTTTTTTATTTTTTATTTTTTCTGTAAAAAGTGGTTACAGTTCACAAATTCTAGACTATGAAACTGAAGAGTTTATTAATCAGATTCTAGAAGATATAATTAAAGTAAATGAAATAAATAAGAAAATTAGATTTAAAATAAATAATAGTAATGAGATAAATGCTTTTGTAGATATTAACAATGTAATACATATAAATTCTGGCTTAATAATTTATTGTTCAGATTATGTTGCTTTATTGTCGGTAATAGCGCATGAAGTTGGACATATAGATCTGAACCATATTACTCTTAGAAAAAAAACAATAGAAAATAGTAAAAAATTCAATACATTAAGTCTTTTATCTGTAATAGCTGGATCAACAATAACTCAAAACCCACAATTTTTACAAGGAAGTATTTTAACTTCTGCCGCTTTATCTAATCAATATATTATTTTTAGTAAAGATCAAGAAATTGAAGCAGATTTATACGCATTAAAAACGCTAAATTTACTCAATACTAACTCTAAATCTATTCAAATTTTGTTAGAGACAATAGAGCAAAAATTATTAGATAAAGGTTTTTCAAAAGATAAGCAAAGAATTAGCACCCACCCATATTTTGAAGATAGGATTTTATTAATCAAAAACTTTAAAGATACTAAAGAAATTAATTTTAATGAAAGTTACAATGAAAGATTTAACTACATAAAAGCAAAGTTTGTAGGTTATAGTGATAATGAAGAAGTTTTAAGTGAATTGAATGAACCTTTTAAAACTTATGCAGAATCAATTAAAATAGCTAGAAATGGAAATTTAAAAATGTCTCTTCAGAATTTAAATAAAATAATTAAAAAAAATAAGAATAGTTTTTTACTAGAAACTAAAGCAGATATATTATTTTCTTATGGATATACTGAAGAAGCAATAAAATTTTATAAAAAAAATTTAGAGAAATATCCTTTAAATGATTATGCTCAAATTAGAATATTTGAAAATATAGAAATAGAAAAATTATCTAGTTATCAAACAGAGAAAATTTTTCAAAGTAATAAGAATCTTTTATATAAGTTTTATAATAACAAAAATGTTCTAATAAAATATTTTGAGTTAGCACAAAAATTAAATAAAAAAGAATGGTTAGAATTCTTTAAATTATTTTTATCAATTAATGATATTGAAAAAGAAGTCTTTGAAATTGAGATAGAAAATTTTAAAAATTCTAAAGATAGTGACCTATTAAAACTTGTAAATAAAATTCAGAATGTAAAATAATGAAAGGATCATTAGTATATCAAGACTATATAAATTTAATTAATAAAAATTTTATAATTGCTAAAAATATTAAAGATAGTCAAATACAGCCATCAAGTATAGATTTGTCATTAAGTGAAGAATGCTATGAAATTAAGTATAGTTTCTTATCTTACAATTCAAAAGTTAGAGATAAATTAAAAGATTTAGCTATTAAAAAAATAAATTTAAGCAAAGAATTTGTATTTAGAAAAAACAAAACTTATATTGTTAGACTTAATGAAAGACTTAATTTAAAGAATAATATTTTTGGTCACTGCAACCCCAAAAGTAGTACTGGCAGATTAGATATTTTTTGTAGATCACTTGTTGATTATGCAGAAGAATACGAAAAAATTCCTAAAAATTATAATGGTGAAATATTTTTAGAAATAACATCAAGATCATTTGATGTATCTTTTAAAAAAAATAATTCTTTAAATCAATTAAGACTTGTAAATAAAAATCATAATTATTTGACTGATAAACAATTAATCATGCTAAATAAGAAACAAAAAATTTCAAATCAAACAAGAGA
>CABYHW010000022.1 GCA_902518705.1 uncultured Alphaproteobacteria bacterium
AGAATATAAAATGGATACAAAAACAATTATTTACAAAGATCCATCTTTAGACAAGCTAGTAGAAACAGAAGTAATTAATGGAAAATGTAAGTTACAGTGGAAAGTTGATTGGGCAATGAGATGGATGTCATTTGATGTTGACTACGAAATGTGTGGTAAAGATCTAACAGAAAGTGTTGATTTAGGATCCAAGATTTGTAGAGCATTAAATAAAAAACCACCAACTAATCTAATTTATGAAATGTTTTTAGATGAAAAGGGTGAAAAAATTTCTAAGTCAGTCGGCAACGGTATTAGTGTTGATGAGTGGTTGCGTTATGCTTCTCCTGAGAGTCTTGCACTTTATATGTTCCAAAAACCAAAATCAGCAAAAAAACTTCACTTTGATGTTATTCCTAAAACTGTAGATGACTACCTCTCTCATTATAACTCTTACTCTAAATTGGATAAAAATAAACAGTATGATAACCCAATTTGGCATATTCATTCAGGAAAACCTAAAGAATTTAAATCAGAAATAAATTTTAATACCTTAACTAACCTAGTAAACGTTTCTAATTCCAAAGATAAAAAAGTAATTTGGTCTTTTATTAATAAATATGATGATAATATTAATGCTGATAACAATCCTGAATTTGATCGCCTCATAGACTTTGCACTAAATTACTATGAAGATTTTATTTTGCCTAAAAAGAAATTTTTAGAGATTGATAGCGGTAATAGGGAAGTATTTATTGATATTATTAATATTTTAGAAAATGAGGTTACTGAAAATAGTTCATCTGAAGATATTCAAACTTTATTATACGAAGTAGGAAAAAAGCACGAATTTGAAAACTTAAAAAATTTTTTTAAACTTGTATATCAAGTTATGCTTGGTCAGGATCAGGGTCCGAGACTAGGATCATTTTTTAAATTATTTGGTTTAAGGGAAACTATTGATTATCTAAAAAAATTAATAGATAATTAATTTATTGTACAATAGTTCATTAAAAATATTAAGATTATTACCACCCGAGTTATCTCATACTGTTACAATTAATTTTTTAAAATATTTCAAATTAAGACAAAAAAATATTGAGGATTCTATACTTTCACAACATTTAATGGGTTTAGATTTTCCAAATCCTATAGGACTAGCTGCGGGTTTTGATAAAAATGCTGAAGTTATGAATTCAATGTTTTCATTTGGTTTTGGTTTTCTTGAAGTTGGTACAATTACTCCGAAACCTCAAAGTGGTAATTCTAAACCTAGAGTATTTAGATTAAAAGAAGATAAAGCCATCATCAATAGTTTAGGATTTAATAATAAGGGTATTAAAAAAGTTAAAAAAAATTTAATTAAATACCAAAAATCATACTTAAATAATAAAATTGTAGGAGTAAATATTGGAAAAAATAAAAATTCAAATGAAGCAATTGAAGATTATCTAATTTGCTTAGAAGAGTTAGGTGATTTAGCAAGTTATATAACTATAAATATTTCCTCACCAAATACTGAAGGTTTGAGAGATCTACAATTAAGAGGAAAGATAGAAAAATTAATTAAAAAAATTATAGACAAAAGAGATGAAATAAAAAATATTAATACCAAGCCAATATTAATTAAAATTTCACCTGATTTAAATGAAGATCAACTTAGAGATATAGCTTTAATTTCTTTAGCTAACAATGTGGATGGATTAATACTTACAAACAGTACCATCCAAAGAGACAACAATTTAATTTCTATAAATAAAGAAAAAAAAGGTGGTTTAAGTGGCAGACCTTTATATGATAGTTCAAATATAATTTTGAAAAAGATGTACGAATTAACAAATGGTCAAATACCACTAATAGGAGTGGGTGGTATATCAGGTGGAAGGGACTGTTATGAAAAAATTAAATCTGGCGCTTCATTAGTTCAACTATATACCGCTTTGGTCTATTCTGGTCCAAATTTAATTAATAGTATGAAAGGTGATTTGATTGACCTTATTAAAACTGATGGATATAAAAATGTATCTGAAGTTATTGGTAAATCTGTTTAGTAGTGAAAACAATAAAATCAATTGAAGAAATTATTAATTATTATGACAACTTTATAATTGATCAATGGGGTGTAATGCATGATGGAACATTTGGATATGATCATGCTTTTAATACTATTAATATTCTAGATAGTAATAATAAAAATTTGTTTATAATTTCAAATTCATCAAAAAGATCAAAATCATCTATAGATAGATTACCACAGCTTGGTTTTAAAAAAAATTCTTTTAAAAATACAGTCACAAGTGGAGAAATGATTTGGCAATTACTTAAAAAAAAATTTTTAGATGATGAAAATAAAAAAAATTGTTTTCATATTTATGATGAAGAAAAAGAGGATGGTCTAGATTTTAGAGATGGTTTAAATTTTAATTTTGTAGAAAAAGTAGAAGAAGCAGATTTAATTTTAGCTTGTACTCCATTTATAAATTTACAACCAATAGACTACATTCCATTACTAGAAGCAGCTTATAAAAAAGCAATAACAATGTATTGTGCAAATCCCGACTTTGAAACAGTTGAAAGTAATAGTAACAATAATATCTTCTGTATGGGTGCTATTGGTGAAATATATAAAAAAATGGGTGGAAATGTTATTATAAAAGGCAAACCTGATGTAAGCATATATACAGAAACTACAAAACAAATTAATTTAGAAAAAAAAAGAACAGTAGCTATTGGGGATTCACTATTTCATGACATTCAAGGTGCTAATAATTTTGAAATAGATAGTGTTTTAGTAAAATCAGGTATTCATAAAGATTTAAATCAAATAAATAATTTAATTAAAAATCATCGAATAACCCCAACTTATATTATAGATAAATTTTGTATTTAGAATACTTGACAAAGTAATATTTATATTTACATGCATCCTCATTATGTCAATGAGATGTGAATTAACTGGAAAATCCTTTCAAACGGGTAACAATGTTAGTCATGCTAAGAATAGAACAAAAAGACGTTTTAAACCAAATCTGCAGAATATTACTTTTGTTAGCGAAGCATTGGGACAAAAATTTCAACTTAAAGTTGCAGTTAGTACTATACGCACAGTAGAAAAAAAAGGTGGATTAGATGAATTCCTCATCAATACACCAAACTCTAAATTACCCTTAAAAGCTAAAAAATTGAAAAAAACTATTCTATCAAAATCTAATTAAATTTTTATAATGGGATTTTTCTTTGAACTAACAACAATACTTAATTCTCTTAGCACTGAACTAATGTGGTTCATAATGCTACTTTTTTGTTTTTTTTCTATTCTTATCTTTTTAAGGATATTTGGATATATTGGTATTTTTATCTATTCTGCACTAGCTGTAATTGGAGGAAATATTCAAGTTTTAAAAACAGTAGACTTTTTTTATTCACCCGAACCGGTTGCGTTAGGAACTATCCTTTTTGCATCAACCTTTTTATGTACTGATATTTTATCTGAATATTATGGCAAGGAAAAAGCTAGAATTAATATTTTAATCGGTTTCAGTGCATTCTTATTTATGACTTTGTTAATGGTAATTACTATTGGTTTTCAACCATCAGATACAGATTGGGTACAAGAGAGTTTATCAAATGTATTTACTCCAATGACAAGATTTTTTATAGCTAGTATGATAGCTTATTTAATAAGTCAATATTTTGATGTTTGGTTCTTTAACTATTTGAAACAAGCTTTATCAGGCAATTCTCTCTGGTTAAGAAACAATTTATCTACAATTACCTCCTCTTTGGTTGATAACACTGTCTTTAGTATATTTGCTTGGATTTTATTAAATCCTGAACCAGTAAGTGTGTATAATGTCATAATGATTTATATTTTAGGCACTTATCTTCTTAGAATATTTATAGCTCTGCTTGACACTCCTTTTATTTATATAGCTAAGTTTTTTGTCCCAAAAATTAATGACTAACTTTTCTTGGAAAGTTAAAAAAACAAATAAAAATAATAAAGCAAGAACAGGAAAAATTTCTACACCACACGGTGATATTGAAACTCCAGCATTTATTTTTTGTGCAACAAAAGCTGCACTAAAATCCTTTACTACTATTGAAGCAAAAAAAAATAATACACAAATTATACTATCCAATACATACCATTTAATGCTTCAGCCAGGTAGTGAACTAATAGCACAACATGGAGGTCTTCATAAATTTATGGGTTGGAATGGACCTATGTTAACAGATAGTGGTGGATTTCAAATTTTTTCTCTTGGATATGGCTCAGTTGCTGATGAAATAAAAGGACGTAAGACAAATTCAAAAAATAAAAAAACTTTAATAAATTTGAATGAAGAGGGCGCATTATTCAAGTCTTACATAGATGGTTCTACTCATATGTTATCTCCTGAAAAATCAATAGAGGTTCAAAGAAATCTTGGAGCAGATTTCATCTTAGTTTTTGATGAATGCACTCCATATAATGTAGATAAAACATATACATCTGATTCTATGTTAAGAAGTCATAGATGGTCTTTAAGGTCCATAAATGCATTTAACTCTAAACTTAATTTTAATCCTAAAAATGGCTCAGCTGGTAGTCAAGAAATGTATGGGATTATTCAAGGAGGGGTTTACAAAGATTTAAGAGAAGAAAGCATTGAATTTAATACAAAAAAAATTAATACTTTTGGAACTGCTATTGGTGGTAGTTTAGGATCAAATAAAGATGAAATGAAAGATATAGTTCATTTTACTTCTTCTAAATTAGATAATACTCGTCCAGTACATTTGCTAGGTATTGGCGATCCAAGGGATATATGGGATTTTGTTGCAGATGGAATCGATACATTTGATTGTGTAAGTCCAACTAGAATTGCTAGACATGGATCAGCTTTAGTAAAAGGTAAAAAGGGAAAAATAAATTTAAAAAATGTTAAATATAAAAATAATTTAAACCCAATAGATAATGAATGTAACTGCTATACTTGTAAGAACTTTACACTGGCATATTTATATCATCTTTTTTCTGCACAAGAATTACTAGGATTACAACTACTTACTAATCATAATATATATTTTATGAATAATCTTATGAAAGAAGTTAGAAGCTCAATTGATAACAATGACTTTGATAATGCAAAAAAGAAATGGTTAAATTCTTAATTATCTAAATGAAAAGTTGTAGATAATTGATTTAGTAATACCTCACCTAACTGATCGACATCCATAATTGTAACAGCTTTACTATAGTATCTTGAAACATCATGTCCAATTCCTATAGCAATTAATTCAATTTCATCTTTTTTTTCAATTTCACCAATTATATCTCTCAAATTTTTTTCTAAATAATTACCAGGATTTACAGAAAGTGTTGAGTCATCAACTGGAGCACCATCACTTATAACGATAAGAATTTTTCTTTTTTCCTTACGATAAGATAATCTATTATAAGCCCATAATAAAGCTTCTCCGTCGACATTTTCTTTCAAAATTCCCTCTTTTAACAATAAGCCTAAATTTTTCTTTGATCTCCTCCATGGTGAGTCAGCAGATTTATAGATAATATGTCTTAGATCATTTAATCTGCCTGGATTTGAAGGTTTTCCATTTTTTATCCATT
The DNA here is from genome assembly GCA_902518705.1 of uncultured Alphaproteobacteria bacterium. Classification (GTDB taxonomy): domain Bacteria; phylum Pseudomonadota; class Alphaproteobacteria; order HIMB59; genus CACPNW01. Next base: position 5,594 of record CABYHW010000022.1, read on the forward strand.
TTTCTCTTGAGTTACCGCCCTTCCAAGCTTTGGTTGTAAAGCCTAATATTTCAGATTTAATTAAGCATCTTTCCAATGTTTTTGCTAAAATATCTGAACAGAGTGCTGCAACAGTAATTGGTCTACCTCTCATTGAGCCAGAATTATCAATTAGAAGACTAACAATAGTATCCTTAAATTCAATTTCCCTTTCTATTTTGTAGCTTAATTTATTATTTGGATTAGCGATTATTTTAGCCAATCTTGATGTATCAAGAAAACCATCTTCCATATTAAAATCCCAATGACGATTTTGCTGAGCTAAAAGTTTTCTTTGAAGTCTGTTTGCAATTTTAACAATTAATGGCTGAAAAGAAAACACTTGTTGGTCAAGATTTCTTCTAAGTTTTTCTAATTCTTTAATATCACAAAGTTCTTCAGCATTAATAATTTCATCAAAATTATAATTATAAACTTTATAATTTTCTACACTCTCAAAAATTTTTCTATCTTGCAAATAATCTAGCTCTGTATCACCACTTTCTTCTCCTATATCATCATTTTCTTCTAATGAGACAGACTGCTCAACAGTTGTTTCGCTTGTTTGCATTTCAATGTTTGACTCAGTTTGTTCATCATTTTGTTGATCATCATTATTTTCATTTTCATTTTCTTGATCTTCTTCGTTTTGATTAATTTCGTCGGTCTGAGTATTGTTTGCACTATTATTAAACAATCCAAGTTCTTCTAGTTTTTCAACTATTTTAGATGTATATTTTTCCTGATCATGTAGACATTTTTTTAAATCTTTAAAGAAGTTTGAATAATCTTTTTTTAATTTTTCTTTTACAATATTTTTAAAACTACTATTATTCTCTCCTAAATCCACACCAACAATTTCTTCAAATGCTACATTCTTAAAAGCTTTAATTAATAAATTTTGGTCTTTTTTATTATTTCCAATTTTAAGATCTCTAATATACTTATTTTTTAGATTTTTTTGTATTCCCTTGAATTCACTACTACCGATAGCTTCCACTCGGGCCTGTTCTAAGGTATTAATTAGCTCGTTTGACAACTCATCTTTATTTAAGAAGTTTTGATGTATGTCTTTTGAATGTAATCTGAATTCAAGTGCAAAAGAGTCCGCTTCAGCTCTTAAATATTCTAGATTATTTTTGAAATTTTCAATTTTTGGTTCAGTTAAGTTAATTATATTACCAATAACTGAGGGATTTTCTTTAACAAAATTAATCTCTAGATCTTCTTTTTTTCCTATAGATTTTATTGTTGCACTTAAAGACTTTTTAAAATCTTCAATAATTTCACTATTCTTTGACATTAACTACCTTAGCATCCGTAATATCAATTCCAAATGACCTTTGAAAATATTCTTGCAAGATAGGTCTCTCCATTTCATCACATCTATTTAAAAAAGATAGTTTAAAAGAATATTCTATATCATTGAATAGGAGATAATTTTCTGCCCAAGTTAAAACAGTTCTTGGGCTCATAACAGTTGAAATATCACCATTAATAAACCCTGATCTTGAAAGATCTGCAGTAGCTACCATAGATTTAACAATGTCTTTGCCATCCTTATTATTCAGTTTTTTTACTTTACTTAAGATAATATTTATTTCTTGATCGTTACTAAGGTAATTCAAAGTTGAAACAATATTCCATCTATCCATTTGACCTTGGTTTATTTGTTGAGTGCCATGATACAAACCTGATGTATCACCAAGTCCAACAGTATTTGATGTAGCAAACAATCTAAAGTATTTGTGAGGTTTAATCACTCTTGATTGATCAAGTAGAGTTAATTTACCTTCTGATTCTAAAATACGCTGAATAACAAACATTACATCAGGTCTTCCTGCATCATATTCATCAAATACTAAAGCTACAGGATTTTTGTAAGACCAAGGAAGTATTCCATCTTGGAACTCAGTTACTTGTTTATTATCTTGAAGTATAATAGCATCTTTGCCTATCAAATCTATTCTACTGATGTGACTGTCTAGATTAATTCTTATACATGGCCAATTAAGCCTAGCAGCTACCTGTTCAATATGAGTAGATTTGCCAGTACCATGGTATCCTTGAATCAGAACTCTTCTATTTGAAGAAAATCCAGCAAGTATTGAAAGGGTTGTCGCTGGATCAAAAATATATGTTGTATCTATTTCAGGAACATGTTCATTCTTTTCTTTAAATTTAAAAATATCAAACTCACAGGAAACTCCAAATAATTCTTTAGGGTCAATTTTGATACTAGTAGAAATTTCTATATTTTTTTTATCAGTCATTTTTAAATTTTTTTAAAAGTATTTTGTATGAGTTATTTATTTCCTTAAATTTCTCTTCTGCTTTTTTATCGTTACCATTTACATCAGGGTGAAATATTTTCACTAGTTTTTTGTAAGTTTTTTTAATTTTATCCAATGTCAATGGAAGATCTAGATTAAATAATGATAGAGCATTGCCTTCTTCTTTTGTAAGATTTTCATCAACTAGCTTATTTCTGAAGTAATTGTTCCCTCGCTCATTTGGATTTAAATCGTTTATTTCTTCATTAAAAAAATTATTAATTTGATCCATAACTTTATTATAATTTCCCTTTAATGGCCATGATGGCCTGTTCCAAATAATATCTTCTCTCATTGAATTTTCAATTTCATTAACAGATAATCCTTTATAAAAATCCCATGATTTGTTGTATTCCTTTATATGTTCCATACAAAAAAAATAATATTGATTTAACAAAACTCTTGATTTTGGAGCTTTAAATTTACCTTCATTTTTACAATCTTTGTTATCACATTTTCTAAAAAATGTTTTTTCCCAAGAGAGGCTATTTCTATTAATATCTATTTTATGTTTTCCCACACGTATTATATAGTTTAAAAATAATGAATCGTAAGCAAAGAATTGATAAAATATTATCTAATAAATTTGATAATTTTTTATTAGAAATTATTGACAATTCAAATTTGCATAAAGGGCATAATAATTTTACCGGTAGTGGTGAAACTCATATCATGATCATTTTGACAAGAAAAGATAATTCCCCATATAATAGATTAAATATTCATAGGATTATCAATAGTTTACTTGAAGAAGAATTTAAAAGTGGTTTACATTCTTTAGAAATTAAAATTAATTAATTTTTGAAATTTCAACCTTAGATATTTGTTTTTTAGAGTGCGATAAAATCTTGTAAGTAAAAAAATTATCTTTAAATAATTCTCCATATGATGGTATTTTTTTTGATATATCTAAAATATAACCAGCTATTGTGGATGACTCAATTTCCGGCGGATCTAAATCAAAACTTTTATAGAGATCTCTAATATTTTTTTCTCCATTAATTATAACTTTACCATAATTATTAACTTTAAAATCGTTTTCTGGAATATCAATTTCATCAACAATTTCACCAACTATTTCTTCAATAATATCTTCTAATGTTATCAATCCAAGTAATTCACCAAACTCATCTACTACAAAAGCTAAGTGTTCTTTTCTTTTCTTAAATTCAACCAATTGTTCTAGAAGATTTGTGGTTTCAGGAATAAACCACGGATTAGAAATTTTATCAAAAATAATTTCTTTAGATTCATTTTGATTTTTTAAGTCAATATTTAAAGTTCTAACATTTAATAATCCAATTATATTTTCTGGATTTTCTTTCCAAAATGGAATACGGGTATATCTAGAGCTATTAATTTTACTTATGATTTCGCTAGTTTTTAATGATGAATCTATTGAATAAATATTTTTTCTATGGGTAAAAATTTCTTCAACAGTTATATCATTTAACTGCAATATGCTTTGTAACATGTCTTTTTCTTGCTCATAATCTGGATTTGATGTTTTATAAAGATCTATAACACCTTTTAACTCTTCCTCCGATTGAAGATCTTTATTTAAGATATCATTTTCATTTTTTCTGAAAATTAATCTAACAATTATGTTAATTAAAAATACAAAAATAAATAAAATTTTATTTAAATAATAAATAATTGGAGAAATTAATAAAGCTGTCCTATTGGGCCTATTTATTGCATAAGTTTTAGGGAGAACTTCAGCAAATATAACAATTACTACAGTCATTATTAATGTTGCATAAAAAATACCTTCAACACCAAAAAGATCATAAAAAAATGCTGTTGCTAATGAAGATGCTAGAATATTAACTAGATTATTTGATAATAGTAAAGTTGATATTACATTATCCTTCTTATCCAGTAGCTCTAATACATACTCTGCTCTTTTACTACCTCTCTTTTTCTTATAAAGAATTCTTGCTTTTGAAGTTGCGGTTATTGCTGTTTCAGAACCAGATAAAAAACCTGAAAGGATTACAAGGAATATTAATAAAAAAAGAAGAAATATACTGGTCATTTATATATTTTGTAAAATGTAATTAACTTTCTTCTTATCTAATTTTTTATAAAAAATTGAGCTTCCAATTTTATCTATGAGTGAAAAATTAATATTATTTTGAAAATTTTTTTTATCTTTAATCAGTCTATTAATTAATTTTTTATCTTTTAATACATTATCATAAATTTTAAGTTTACATTTTTTAAAATGTTTTATTATTTTTTCTAAATCATCAAAAGATAGCATGCCAAGATAATTAGATATCTTTGCTTCGGTTATCATGCCTATAGAAATTGCTTCTCCATGAGTAAATTTATTATAATTATACTGACTTTCTAAAGCATGCCCGATTGTATGTCCAAAATTTAGCATTGCTCTAGAATTATTATCTGACAAGAATTCTTTTTCATCTTTTTTGACATAAAAAAGTTTAATAATGATTGATTTATAAATTGCTTTTTCCAAAATAGATTTATTCAAATTTAATAATTTATTTGCATTTTCTTCTAACCAACAAAAAAACTTGTAATCTTTAATTAATGCGTGTTTAACTATTTCTGCGTATCCAGACCTTATTTCTTTTTTTGGTAAACTATTTAAAATAGAAATATCAATTAAAACTTTTTTTGGTTGATAGAAAGTCCCAATTAAATTTTTTCCAGAAATAGTATTAATTCCATTTTTCCCTCCAATAGAACTATCTACTTGAGACAAAAGAGTTGAGGGTATAAGAAAAAATTCTAAACCTCTTAAGACTGTACTTGCTACAAAGCCTGCTAAATCTCCCAATGTACCTCCTCCAATAGCAATAAGTACAGATTTTCTGTTAACATTACTTTTAATTAATTTTTCAGCAAGATTTTTGTAACCATCAAAAGTTTTAATTTTTTCTCCACATTGAATATAAATTATTTTTATATTTTTTTGTTTTGCAAAATTTAAATCAATTTTAATTTTTGAATCTACAACGCAATATACTTTTTCATTTTTTTTCGAAATATTGATAATGAATTTACAAATATGATTCTTTTTTATTAAAATCGTCGTTTTTAATTTTTTATTATTTATTAATAATTTATTTTTCATATGAATTTAGTTCAAATTTAATTTTATTGAGTACGTGAACTTTATCTTTGTCATTATTTACAATAAAATCAGCTTTTTCGTAAAATTTTTGCCTATCTTCAAAGAGTTTTTTCAATATTTCTATTTTATTTTCATCTTTATTTAATAGTGGCCTTTTTTTTGAAGATTTCAATCTAATAATTAAATTTTTTAATTTAACTTGCAAATAAATAGAATAGGAATTTTGTTTAATTGATTTTCTAATTTCATTATTTGTTATACTTCCGCCTCCTAACGATATCACACAATTATTCTTATTTAATAATTTAATACAAATTTTCTCTTCAAGGTTTCTAAAATATAACTCTCCATATTTACTAAAAATTTCATTTACACTTTTTTTAGTCTTTATTTCAATTTCCTTGTCAGTATCATAAAATTTAAAATTCAGATATTTGCTTAAATCTTTTCCAATAACTGATTTTCCAGAGCCCATTAGACCCATAATACAAATATTTTTCCTTTTAATATTAGTTAGATCATACATATTATTATTATTTCTTATTATTGACAAATTTTTGTTGAAATTAGAAAAGACTTAAAAAAATGGTAAAAACATATATTAGTCATTTTTTATTAGCATATATGAGAAATAAACACATTATATATATTTTTGTAATAGTGACAATAATCGTTTTTACTGTTCTTTATATGATTGAAATTCCCTCACCCTCAAGCATTATAACTGAGAAATATACCTTAAATATAAAATGAAATATATTTTAATCATATTTTTTATTCTCCTTTCGAATTCTATTTATGCAAATGAAGAAGATAATAATGAGGTAGAAGTTATTGATTTATATGAAAGCAAGAGTCTTGATCAAATGGTATTAGATAATCTTAATAAAGAGGAAATAATTGAAGAAGAAGTTGAGAACTCAAATACAGCCATTGAAATTGAAACCAATGAAGATGAGGTAAAAAAAGTTGAAGTCATAAAAGATAATTTTCTCCAAAAAAATGAAATAAAAGATTTAGATAACTATTTTAAAAACCTTCAAAAAATTAACTCAAAGACTTTACAAAAAGAAATAATACAAGTTTTAGAAAATATTCAATTAAATCTTGAACTTGAAAAAGATAAAGAAATATTTTTCTTAATAATTAGTTATTTTCAATCGATTGGTCAAATTAACAAGGCTTATCAGTTAATACAAAAAAATCAAATAAGTGAAGATAAAAATATAAATTATTATTCTAGTGTGAAATTGAATTATCTTTTATCAACTTTTCAATTAAATGAAGCTTGTAATTTTAAAGAAGAATTGAATTCAAGTATAAAGTTAAATTTTTTCTTTTTGGAGAAACTTGATATATTTTGTTTAATATTAAACGATAATCAGTCTGAAGCAAATTTATTAAATTCAATTTTAATAGAATCTGAAAAAAATATTGATAATTATTTTCAAAATTTATACTCAATTATAACTAATACATCAGATCAAGATAGTGAAAATAATGAAATAAAGAATATTAAAATTAATAAAGAACTTATTTTTCTTTACAGTGCGATGACTAGAATTGCAGAACTTCCTTTTTCACATGATTTTTATGAACTTGATAAGAAAAATCTATCAATACCAATAATTTTAAATCAATCTTCACCAATTGATTTAAGAATTAAAGCAGCAAATGAAAGTTTTTTAGAAGATTTAATTACTGTTGATAGTTTAGCAGCATTATATATGGCAGCTGATTTTAATTCTGATCAATTGAACAATCCTAAAGAAACTTTAGAATCATTTTCCAGCAGTAAAGAATTGAGCATGGCTTTTTTATTTCAATTAGTTAACATTCAGATATTCCCTAATGATAGATTAAATATGTTAATTAGATTTTGGGATTTTGCAAAAGAAAATAATTTAGAAGAAATTGCTTATAAATTATCAATAAATATGTTGAGTTCTATTGAGGCTACTTCTGAAAATATAATTTATGGACCAAAAATTGCTTCAGCTTATATTTACAACTATAATTTTGATAACGCGATTAATTGGATAGAATTGTACGAAAATGCTAAAGAAGTAGACTCTAAAAGTATTTATACCAGAATTTTACTAGATTTATATTCATCCGATGATCTAAATTCATTTATTGATTCTATAAATCAAACTCTAAATTCATACTCATATGATCAAGATAATCAAAACAATGAATTATTGTATGTTCTAAAAGCTGT
>CABYHW010000023.1 GCA_902518705.1 uncultured Alphaproteobacteria bacterium
GTGGAGGAAATTTAAATTTTAAATTTTCTTCTAGTGCTTTAACTAAGTTGCAGATGTATGATTGGCCAGGAAACATATCTCAACTAATAAATTATGTAGAAAAAAGTTTAATTCTTAATCAGGATCAGAAAATAAAAGAATTAGAAGTTGATGATTTAGCATTACAAATGGGAGATGAGAGTGCGTCAAATTCTTCAACAAATTCATTGGATTTATCACTCAAAGAAGCAAGATCAGAATTTGAAAAAAATTATTTAATATCGCAAATAAAGAGATTTAATGGTAATATAACAAAAGTTTCTGAATTTACAGGAATGGAGAGAACTGCTCTTTATAGAAAATTTAAATCACTAGATATAAAAGTAGAGTAACAAACTAATGAAGACAATTATTTGTGGCGCAGGAGATGTTGGATATAGCATAGCTGATAAACTATCACATGAAAATTTTGAAGTAACAGTTATTGACGAAGATGAAAATAGATTAAGTAAAGTCTCTGAAAATTTGGATGTTAAAACAATAAATGGTATTCCTAGTATGCCATCTGTTTTAGAGATTGCAGGAGCTAATGACTGTGAAATACTGATTGCAGTTACTAAAAGTGATGAAACTAATATGGTTACTTGTCAGATTGGCCACTCCTTATTCAAAATAAAAAAGAAAATTGCAAGAATTAGACAGCAAGATTATTTAAAAAATGATTGGAAAAATTTATATAATGATGAAAATTTTCCAATAGATGCAATCATTTCTCCTGAACAAGAGGTTGCCAAAGGTATATTCAGGAGATTGATTTCTCCAGGAACAATAGATATGGTTGAATTGTCAGATAAAAAATTAAAATTAATTGGTTTAAAATGTGAAGAAAATTTTTTACATTCTGGTCTTACTGTAAGAGAACTCTCTCAAAAATTCCCAGAATATCTTGCAAATATTATGTTTATTTTTAGAGGAGATCAAAAATTTACAGTAAATTCTTCTACAAAAATTGAAAAAAAAGATACCATCTTTCTAGTTGTTGAAACTGATAATTTGACAGACGTGTTATCTGAATTTGGTCATCAAGAATTGCAGGCAAAAAAAGCTGTTATTATTGGAGGTGGTAATATAGGTTTTTCACTTGCTCAATTAATAGAAAATTCTGAAACTTATATAAAAACTGAACTTATTGAAGCTAATAAAGAACGTGCAGAATTTCTTGCATCAAATTTAGAAAATATTACTGTGACATGTGGGGATGGATTGGACAATCAGATACTTGAAGAGGTCAACATATCAGACTCAGGTTACTGTATATCAATTACGGAAGACGATGAAGTTAATATACTATCATCTTTATTAGCAAAAAGAGCAGGGGCTGAAACATCAATAACTTTGATTAATAATAGTAATTATTCATCTTTGTTATCTAATATAGGTGTTGATATGACTATAGATCCAAAAATAATAACAATTTCTAAAATTTTAGAAAAGGTTAGAGGCGTAAAAATAAGAAATGATTATTCTATAGGTGAAGGTTTTGGTGAAGTAATAGAGGCAGATATTCAGTCAGAATCATTTCTTTGTAATAAAAATCTTAAAGAATTAGAATTACCAAAAGGTATACGTATTGGTTCTATTGTAAGGGATAAAAAAATTATAATCCCTAATAGCCAAACTGTATTTAAAGAAAATGATGATGTTGTTTTTTTTGCTGAAACAAACTGCATAAAAAAACTAGAAAAACTTTTATCAAAAGTTTAATTTAATGCCAAATTTTGCTTTTATAAATAACAAATTTGTAAATTTTAAATCTGCAAAAATTCATATAGAGGATAGAGGATTACAATTTGCAGATAGTGTTTATGAAGTTATCGCAGTTTTAGATAAAAATTTAATTGATTTAGATTATCATCTTAAGAGATTAAAATATTCTCTTCGTGAATTAGAAATTAAATTTATAATTAATAAAAAAAACATAAATAATATTTTCCTCAATCTAATAAAGAAAAATAAAACAAGAAATGGTATAATATATTTACAAATTACAAGAGGTACTCAATTTAGAGAACATAAATATCAAAAAAATTTAACCCCAACATTCATTGTATACACAAGAAATAAAACTTTTAATTTACCTGGAAAAAATTTTACAGGGGTAAATACAATTACATACCAAGATCTTCGATGGAAAAGACGTGATATTAAAACAGTAAATTTACTTCCAAATATTATAGCAGCAAATATGGCCAAAAAGAAAAATGCCTATGAGGCAATTTTAATTCAAAATGGAAAAGTAACTGAGGGTACATCTTCTAATATTTGGATTATAAAAAGAAATAATTTAATAACTCATCCAGCTAATTCCGATATTTTAAAAGGAGTAACTAGAACATCTCTTTTAAAAATTATAAAAAAAACTAAACTTAAACTAATAGAAAAACAATTTACCCAAAAACAATTAATTAATGCTGATGAAGTATTCTTAACAAGCTCTGGAAGTTTTATTACTCCTATTTTAAAAATTGATAATAAAAAAATCAATAACGGTAAAATTGGCAACATCACATTGAAACTAGCTGAAATGTATACTGAAGCATGTATAAATGGATAATATAAAGCAAGAAGACATAGAGGATATTTGTTTTAATGTAAGTAAAAATATTGTTTTGCCAAAATTTAAAAATTTATCAGACAGTGATATTAATTATAAGAATGGATCTGATTTAGTAACAGCAGCAGATATAGAAGCTGAAAATGAATTAAAAAAAAACTTATTAAAAATTATACCCTCCTCTAATTTTATAGGTGAAGAAGAATATTCTAGAAATGAAAATATATTAAAGTTTTATAATGAAGATGCATATTGTTGGACTGTTGATCCAATAGATGGAACAACAAATTTTGCTAATGGTAGGGATAAATTTGCAATTATGATAGCCTTAACATTTAAAGAAAAAATTTTACGTTCTTGGATATATAAGCCACTAGAAAAAATTATGTGTTCAGCTATTGTGAATGAAGGTGCTTATATTAATAATAATAAAATTATAACAAATGGGACTAATATAATTGAAGAAACTATAGGATCTATAAGTACAAAGTATTGGGAACCAGCATTTAAAGATAAGCTAAAAATATATAAAAATATTTTTAAAGAAGTTAACTCCTATAGATGTATTGGCTTTGAATATATTGATATAGGTATTGGGATTAGAAATTTTGCTATTTTATCTAAATTATCTCCTTGGGATCATATTCCAGGTATTCTTTTTGTCAGAGAAGCAGGTGGTGCCGACATAGATTTTGATAAAAATAAATATGACTTTACAAAAAAGAATAAGAATTTAATTGTAAGTAATTCAGAAGATTTGAATTTAAAAATTTTAGAAAAATTAGGAGAATATTCATGAGTATTAAAAATGTTTCTTTTATTGGCTTAGGAGTAATGGGTTATCCAATGGCAGGTCATCTACAAAATAATGGTTATAATGTAACTGTATATAATAGAACAACTACTAAAGCAGAAAAATGGGTAGAAGAATATAAAGGTAGCATGGCTAAAACTCCTGGCGAAGCTTCTCAAAATTCTAAAATTGTTTTTATGTGTGTTGGACGTGATGAAGATATTATTGAAGTAATGGAAGGTGAAGGTGGAATTCTTTCAAATGTAACTGAGGGATCAATTATTGTTGATCACACAACAGCATCTGCGGAGATAGCAAGAAATTATTATAAAAAACTTAAAGATAAAAAATTAAGTTTTCTTGATGCTCCTGTTTCTGGTGGTCAAGCGGGTGCAGAAAATGGTGTTCTCTCCATTATGATAGGCGGGGATGAAAAAGATTATAATACTGTAAAACCAGTTCTCACATCTTATGGCAAAGCCATTGAGCTTATAGGTCCATCTGGATCTGGTCAAATAGCTAAAATGATAAATCAAATTTGTATTGCGGGATTAGTGCAAGGTCTATCTGAAGCAATGGCTTTTGGTAAAAAATCGAATGTGGACATGGAAAAGGTTCTTAGCGTTATATCAAAGGGAGCTGCTCAATCGTGGCAAATGGAAAATAGATATAGAACTATGCTTGAAGGTAAATTTGATTATGGCTTCGCAGTTGATTGGATGCGTAAAGATTTATCAATTTGTTTTAATGAAGCAGACAAAAATGGTGCTATTCTTCCTGTTACAAAAATTGTTGATAAATATTATGAGGAAGTTCAAAAAAATGGTGGCAATAGGTTTGATACTTCATCCCTCATGACTCTTGTGGATAAATAAATGTCAAGAAACTTAATGTTAGCAATCATATTGTTAACAGCCTCTTCTTTATTTTGGTCAGGAAATTTTTTTTTTGGAAAAGTTGCCCACATAACTGATCTTTCACCTTTTAAATTAAGTTTTTTTAGATGGTCTTTAGCTTTGCTTTTACTATTACCTTTCACTCTTAAAAGCATTTTGGAAAATTTAAATTATTACAAAGAAAACTTTTTACTGATGACTACATTGAGTATTTTAAGTGTTACAATATTTAACTCATTTACATATATTTCATTACAAACTACTTTAGTTTTAAATTCTACTATAATGGCATCTACTGCACCAGTAATTATGATTGGTTTTTCTTGGCTAATGTTTCGAACTAAAATCTCAAAACTGCAATTAATTGGTATAATTTTATCTTTATTAGGTGCTTTAGCAATAATTTTAAAAGGAAATTTAAATAATTTATATACACTAAATTTTACTATTGGAGATATATGGATGTTTGCTGCTGTAATATCTTGGTGCTTATATTCCGTGCTATTAAAAAAAATGGATACATCAATTCCACAATTAGCAAGTTTAGAAGTAATGATTATTATTGGTTTATTTTTTATTATTCCATTTTATCTTTTTGAATCTTTTAATGGTACCTTTTTACTTTCATCATCCTATGATTTTTTCATTATTATTTATGTTGCTATTTTTGCAAGTATCGCTGCTTATTTTGCTTGGAATAAAGGTGTATATTTGATTGGACCAAACAGAGCTGGTTTATTTTTACACTTCATACCTGTCTTTGCTGCAATTTGGGCAATAACTTTTTTAAATGAAAGTTTTAAAATATTTCATATTGTTGGTGTTTTTTTTATAATTACAGGAATTATATTATCTAATATAAGATTTAAAAATGAACAAAATAGTCAAAACTGATCAGGAATGGAAATCTCTTCTCACAGAAGATGAATATTATGTAACAAGACAAAAGGGAACAGAACCTCCCTTTTCTGGTAAAAATTTTGAAATTATTAATGGTGGTATTTTTAAATGTAAATGCTGTGGTAATGAATTATTTAATAGTTCAACAAAATATGATTCTTATTGTGGGTGGCCAAGTTTTTTTGAACAAATATCACCTGAAGCAATTAAAACAGAGACTGATAGATCTCATGGAATGGTGCGTATTGAAATTATGTGTGCCAAATGTGATTCCCATTTAGGTCATGTCTTTGATGATGGCCCTGAACCTACCGGCAAAAGATACTGTGTAAATTCTCTTTCTATTAATTACGAAGAGTTTGAATAATACTTTTTATACACTCCTATTTTCCTCAATAGGCCATGCTCTCATGCATATGTTTGCAGCATTTTATTTTGTAATCGTTCTGACAATAGAAAAAGAATGGAATATTTCTTACGATCAATTAATTAGATTATGGTCTCTAGGAGCTCTACTAATTGGTTTAGGGGCAATCCCTTTCGGGTGGTTAAGTGATAAATGGTCCCGTTCAGGAACAATGACAATTATGTTTATTGGTATGGGATTAGCCTCCATTTTATGTGGTTTAAGCACATCAGTTTCTTTTTTATTTTTTTCCTTATCACTTCTTGGACTTTTCTGTTCAATTTACCATCCTGTAGGCATTCCTTGGGTGATTCATGCAGCTGACAAACAGGGAAGAGCACTTGGTGTAAATGGTATTTTTGGTGGGGTAGGGATAGGCTCTGGAGCATTTGTAGCTGGTACTCTGACAGAATTACTAAATTGGCAACTAGCTTTTATATTACCTGGTTTAATATCAATTATTATTGGGTTTGTTCTTATTTACTTAATCTTAATTGATAAAATATCTTACAAAAATTATTTTATTAAAAATGATGATCAAGATCATTCTCGTAATGAGATGATTTTAATTGCATTAATCATGCTATTATCAATGTTTGCTCTTGGATTATCTTTTCACAATACACAAACAGCCTTACCAAAAGTATTTGAAATACGAATTGGTAACACAAGCTCAATTCAAATTGGATTTATGATAGCAATTATCTATTTTATTTCTGGCGCTACAACATTTGTTGGAGGCTTACTTGCTGATCGATTTAATTTAAAAACTATTTACTTAATTGGTATATTTCTTCAGTTTCCTTGCTACCTAGGAATAGCTTACATATCTAGTTACTCTTTAGTAGTGTTATGTATTCTAGCTGCTGTATTTAATGCAAGTATTTTGCCTACAGAAAATCTCCTACTTGGGAAATTTACACCCCAAAAGTATCATGGTGTTGTATACGGAATTAAGTTTATTCTTGCATTTGGATCAGGACCAATTTCGGTATTCTTAATTTCAGAAATATATTCCATAACTTTAGAGTTTACTTATTTGTTTTTAATTAATGCAATAATGATGGCTATAGTTTCAATTTTTATTATTTTCTTACCAATTCAAGGTAATCAAAGAACAGCTACTCAGGATTAGATTTTATTTCTTCAAGATAATTAATAACTTCATTAAATTTTTCATCAGGTATATCTTTATAGGTCATCCCAAAATGATTTTTTACCTCTAAAGCAACATGAGCATAAGGATTTCTGCCCTTAGGATGATTGGGGTGATCAGATAATTTTCCTTTTAAAAAATCACCTGTTTCTTGAATTAGTTTCCAAATTTTAGATGCGTTTTCTTTATTCAATTTATCTAGCTAAAGCACCCATTGGATCCCAAGGTGCTAGCGCTACTGGTTCCATATCTAAGTATTTTAAAAGTCTTTTGTTTAGATATTTTTTATCAATGACAACTTCATAGGTATATTCATCAAACCATTCATCGGTCATCATCATATATCCTTGATTGCCACTTTTTATTCCCCAGCTATTTTCAATTTTCCATTTAGTTGAATTTCTTTTTTTAATATCGACACCTGTTAAAAGCATGGCATGAGTCATTTCACTATCACCATACTCTAGACGAGTCTGTTTATTCATTTTAAATGAAGTTTGGAAGACATTTTCATAGTCGTAAATGCCCATATCAAGTACACCCATATCACGACTAAAACGTTTCCCAACATCACAACCAAACCACACAGCTTCATTGTTTTTAATTGAGTCCATTGCAGATTTTTTTAATTCTTTAATATCTACATTAAGATATTTAATAATTTGTCCTTCAACAACATTACCAAGATATTCAACTGTATACATTGTATTAAATTTTTTATTGCTCATCGGTGCATGGATTAAGCAAACTTTATCTTTAATATTAATATCAGCATATTTTTTACAGAAATCAATTGGCATCATATCTGAGATGACAATGTGTCTGTTATCTTTATTTCGAGTAGACCAATTGATAACATCTGGTGGTTGGCCAAGAAACATTGCTAGTAGATTATAAATTGTTTCCATCATGTCTTTTTTTAGGGCTGCAGAATTTTTAGCTGGTTTCTTTCTTAGTATAGAAGCAAACTCTCTCAATTTGTGAGTCAAAATATAATTCATAGCACCAGATTTACTGCTATGATTTGTTTCAGGCATTACATCTTTTGGAACTGCACCGTACTTGTTAATTAAATTTACAAACATATCCCACTGTCCACCATCTTGCACAGGTGCTTTTAAAAGATGAGTAATTAATCTGCTCTCATATGATTCATCTCTTGATTTGATAATATTCTCTAAAAAATAGTTTGCTTTCTCTAACTTATCCCAAAACATGAAATAATTTTGTGAAAACTCAAATGTATTTAATTCAAGGCTATCAACAACTTGCAAACGCATAAGATTTAATCCTGCAAATCCCCAACATCTACCTGATGCCATTTGGTTTGTTGCAGGTAGTTCTTTTTTTATTAGATTAGAAAAATTATGATTGATTTGACTAAAGTTTTCCCAATTGAGTGCAACATTAGCTAAATCATTTTTAATTAATGCATTTCTTGATGCTGTATTTTTATTATTTCTTAGAAATTTATTTTTGAAAGTTTTAATTGTTGATAGAGATATATTTTTTGCCATATTCTCTATTTAAAACTATTTGAGCTTAATTCAATTCTTAACTGTTTTTTTCTTTTTTTTGAGACCCATTTTAGCTTTTCTTTCATCAATTAACCTAATAGCATCTTCTAGTTTTAAGCTATCAATTGTTTGATCACCAAGAATTGAAGCATTTATTTTTCCACATTTTACATATGGTCCAAATTTTCCATCATGGGCAGTAATATTTTTCTTTTCTGTTGGATGCTCTCCAAATGTTTTTAACGTCGCATTACCTCTCTGTGTTGGTTTAGCAATTAATTCAATGGCTCTTTCAAGTTCAATATCAAGAATATTATCTGTTTTTTCGAGAGCTTTATATTTTTTATCATGCAAAATATATGGTCCATACATTCCAATACCGGCACTTACCGTTTTATTTGTTTCCGGATGAAATCCTAATTTACGTGGTAAGCCAAGTAGTTGGATTGCTGTGTTTAATCCTATTTCATCTGGTTCAAAATTTTTAGGAATAGAAACTCTTTTTGGTTTCTTTTCTTTTGTCCCTTCACCAACTTGCATATAAAATCCATAAGGACCTTTTCGAAGAGTAATCATTTCTCCTGTTTCAGGATAAATACCAATTTCTTTTGGTCCACTAAGAGCAGCGCCATCTTTGTCATTTAGTTGATTAAACTGAACTGTGTATTTGCAATCAGGATAATTAGAGCAACCAATAAAACCTCCAAACTTGCCAACTTTAATTCCTAGTCTTCCATTATCACAGGTTGGACATTTCCTTTTTTCATCTGCTCCGTTTGGCGGAAAGAAATGAGGACCCAAGGCTTCATCTAGAACATCAATAACCTCTCTGTTTGATTTACCTACAGTTTCATCACAAAGTTGTTTAAACGTTTCCCAAAATTTTCTTAGAACCTCTTTCCAATCAAGCTTACCATCAGAAATTTCATCAAGTTGATTTTCAAGATCAGCGGTAAAATCATATTCGACATATTGATTGAAATATTTCTCTAAAAATATCGATACTATTCTTCCTCTATCATGAGGATTAAAACGTTTTTTGTCTAAAATTACATAATCTCTATCTTGTAGAACTTTAATAATAGAAGCATAAGTAGACGGTCTGCCAATACCAAGTTCTTCAAGTTTTTTAACTAAGCTTGCTTCGGTGTAACGAGGAGGAGGGGAGGTAAAATGTTGTGTCTTTTCAAGTTCTTTTAAATTTAAACTCTCTCCTTCACTCATGGCAGGAAGAATTGTTTCTTTTTCTTCATCTTTATCATCATCTTTAGCCTCTTGATAAACTTTGTACATTCCAGGAAACTTAATTGTTGATCCATTTGCTCGTAAAACAATTTTTTTATCTTCGTTTGTAATATCAACAGCTACTTGATCTAATACAGCACTCGCCATTTGTGAACTTACCGCTCTTTGCCAAATAATTTCATATAGCTTGTATTCTTCTAAAGTAATGTATTGCTTAATATCTTTAGGTGTTAGGTAAATATTTGTTGGTCTAATACATTCATGTGCTTCTTGGGCATTTTTAGCCTTCGATTTATAAACTCTTGGCACTTCTGGTAAATAATTTGCACCGTAATTATCAGTAACAAAACCTCGAACTTGATTAATAGCCTCTTTTGACATGACGACACTGTCTGTTCGCATATAAGTTATTAAGCCAGTTGTTTCTCCTTTAATGTCTGTTCCTTCATAAAGGCGTTGTGCTGTACGCATTGTTTGACTCGCACTAAGACCAAGTTTACGACTAGACTCAATTTGCATTGTGGATGTAGTAAAAGCAGGGTAGGGATTTCTTCTAGCTTCTTTTTTTGTGATATTTCCAACAGTGAAAGTAGAATTTTTAATATCATTAAATATTTTTGTCGCTTCACTCTCATTTTTAATATCAAGTTTATCTACTTTATTCCCATCATAAACTGTTAGTCTAGAATTAATGATTTTATCTTCTTTATTTCTAAACTCGCCTTGTAAAGACCAATATTCCTGTGGAATAAATTTTTCTATTTCAAGTTCTCTTTCACTTATTATTCTTAAAGCAACAGATTGAACTCTACCTGCTGATTTTGATCCTGGTAATTTTCTCCATAGTACTGGAGAAAGTGTAAAACCGACAAGAAAATCTAAAGCTCTTCTTGCAAGATAAGCATTAACTAGATTTTCATCTATTTCTCTTGGCTCTTTAAGACTATCAAGAACTGCATTTTTTGTAATTTCATTAAATGTTACTCGGTGAATATTTAATTTTGAAAGTGATGAATTATCTCTAAGTAGTTTTTCTACATGCCAAGCTATGGCCTCACCTTCACGGTCGGGGTCAGTGGCTAGATATAAATTTTCAGATTTTTTTGCAGCATCTGTTATTTCCTTTATCACTTTTTTTCCACGATCACTTGTTTCCCATTTCATTTGGAAATCATTTTCAGTATCTATCGCATCATTTTTTGCTGATAAATCTCGGACATGACCGACGCTTGCGAGAACTTTAAAGTCAGAGCCTAAATATTTATTAATAGACTTTGCCTTTGATGGTGATTCAACAATTAATACATTCATAAATTTTGGCCCCAAATTTCAGTTTAAAGATAATTCGTCAAGAAATTTTAAAAAAAAGTATATTTTTACTTGGATAATTTAATTTTACTTTCAGTTTTGTTTACGAGTCTTTTAATGTTTTCTGTGTGTTTCAGATAAATAATTAAAGTTAAATAAATAAAGAAAATTAGAAAATAAAAATTAAAATTAATAAAAATATAATAAGTTGGAGCTACTAAAATTCCAATTAAAGATCCAAGAGAAGAGTATTTACTAACAAAAGCAGTAACAAGCCATACTAATAAAAATAAAATTGCAATGTAAGGATTAAAACCAAATAAAAAGCCAATATATGTTGCAACGCCTTTTCCACCTTTGAATTTTAACCAAACAGGATAGATATGACCTAATATGGCAAAGTGACAGAGAAGTATTTTATTCAACAAAGAAATTTCATGAAAATATATTTGTAAAATTATGAATGGAAGAAAACCTTTAAAAATATCAAAACAAAGAACAATGAATGCTACAAATTTATTTCCTGTTCTTAAAACATTTGTTGCACCTACATTTCCAGAACCAACATTTCTAATATCTCCCAATCCAAATAATTTTGTAAAAATCAATGCAAAGGGTAATGATCCTATTACATAAAACAATATGATTAATGATAAACTACTTACTAAAGTCATCTCTGTTTTTAATAATTAAGTCTAAGCATGCCATTCGTACTGCAACACCCATAGCGACCTGTTCTTGTATTAAGCTCCTCGTGACGTCATCGGCAAGATTGGAGTCTATTTCTACACCACGATTCATTGGGCCTGGATGCATAACGAAAGCATTTTTTTTAGCATATTTAAGTTTATTGTAATCTAATCCATACTTTTTAAAATAAGTCGTTTGATTTGGCATTATTTTCCCAACTATTCTTTCTTTTTGAATACGTAGCATCATAACAATATCACAATTCTGTAATCCCTTTTTCATTTCTGTATAAACGTTCACAGGTAGTTTATTTAAACTTTTTGGTAACCATTCTTTAGGCCCAATAACATTTATTTTTGCACCTAACTTTGATAGTATAATTATGTTTGATCGAGCAACACGGCTATGTAAAATATCACCGCAAATAGCAATTTTTAATTTTGCAAAATTTTCAAATTTATTTTTAATAGTAAGTGCATCTAATAACGCTTGTGTGGGATGTTCATGACTACCATCACCAGCGTTAATTACAGAAGCATCTACTGTTTCTGAAATTTTTTTACTAATTCCGTCCTCTGGATGTCTGACAATTAAAACATCAGGATTCATTGAATTAATAGTAGTCATAGTATCGAGTAAGGTCTCACCTTTGTTAATAGAACTATCTTTTACCACTACATTAATGAGATCTGCTCCTAGCCTTTTAGCAGCAACTTCAAAACTTGTTCTTGTTCTTGTTGAATCTTCAAAAAAAAGATTAAATATTGTTCTTCCTTCTAAAATATTAA
>CABYHW010000024.1:0-2500 GCA_902518705.1 uncultured Alphaproteobacteria bacterium
TGAGCTTCCAAAAGCTGGGGGGATATTAATTATTTTTTTTTTACTATTGAACTTAGATTTTTATAATCAAAAATTTATTTATATATTTTATATTTTTTGTTTAACTATCGTTGGTTTATTGGGTGATTTAAAAAAAGAAATAAAATATATTTTTAGATTACTATTATTATTTATATTATTGACTTCTTTCCTAATTTTAAATGAAGAATATATAATAAGTCAATTTCAAATATATTATCTACAATCGTTAATTTTCTCAAATTTGTATTTTTCGTTTTCTTTTACTTTAATATGTTTAACAGTCTATTTAATTGGAATTAATTTTATTGATGGCATAAATGGGAATGTATTTGCGTATTCACTATATTTAATTTTTTCAATACTATTTTTTTTCAATGATTATAATATAGAAATTATTAATATTATAATAATTCCACTAATTGGTTATTTCTTTTTAAATTCAATTATTTCAAAATTTTTTCTTGGGGATAATGGTTGTTATCTTTTAGGTTTTATTTTTGCTACATCTTTAATAATTTTAAATAATAATATGAATGGTGAGGCATCTTTTAAGATGGGGTTACTAGCATTTTATCCAGCCTTCGAAGTTTTTTTTTCAATTTTTAGAAAGATATTTTCAAAGAAATCACCATTTAAACCAGATAATTTGCACTTACATAGCCTACTACTAAAAAAAATTAATAAATATTTATTATATAGCCAAAATTTAAACCATCTAATGGCTTCTTTGATAATGTTTTTTGTATTTCACTTACCTACAATGATAATTATATTTTTTGTTAATGATCTGAAATTTCTTGGATTTTACTACATAATTTTTTCAATTAATTATTTAGTCTTTTATTTATATTTACATAAATCTGTCGATATCAAATAGGTTTATTTAATTTTATTTTATAGGCTAAAAAACTTATAGTTATTATAAAGAATAAACCATCTGTTTGAGAATATATTGAACTATATGTCTTAATAGGAAAGATAAAAAATAAAAAATAAAAAAAATAAAATGATTTAAATGAAAAATTATTTAATAATTGTAAAACGATAAATAATAAAAGTATAACAAAATTTATTAGTGCAAAAATTCCAGTTTCACTTAATATTTCTAAATAATAGTTATGTGAATGATTGGAACAAAAAATCACGTTTTGTAAAGAATATTTTTCAATAATTAAATTACAATTGGAGAAAAATTGATCAAATCCAATACCAAATAAATAATTTTCTTTAATTATGAAAATAGATGATAGAAATAGTTTATAGTAAACAGATTCTTTGTAATTTGTAATATGATTTATAAAATCATAATATCTAAAAAAGAAATTTTCCGCAAAATCTTGAAGATTAAATACATTAAATAGTAATATAAAAAACAAAATTACTGAAACCAAATAAAAAAAAGTAAATTTAAATTTATTAAAAATATAATAACTTCCAACTACAGATATAAAAGTAATTAAAATTATTCTTTCACCAATAATAATGAACGTGAATATCATTAAATTGATTATAATAAATTCGTAAATATTATTTTTATTGATTAAATCAAAAATAAAAAGAAATAAAAGAAATAAATATGTTGCTACTATAAACTCATCATTAAATGGTCCTGATAATCTTTTTCCATCTTTAGGAAATCCAAATACATCATAATAAAAAAAATATTGGATTAATACATCAGCTGTAACCAAAATGAAAATTATAAAAAGGTATTTAGAAAAAATTTTATTATTATTCTCTAGAAAATCTTTAAATAATAAATAGAAAATAAAAAATCTAACATATAGAATTGATTTTATTAATGCATTATAATCTAAATTAATAATTGAAGAAATAATAGGTATTAAGAAAAATAATAATAAAAAATATTCAAAATTTTCTATTTTAAATTTAAATTTTTTTTCAAAAATATAAATTAGAACAGTCAATACCAACAAAATATCAGCTAATGCATTTGAGAATATTATGGCTATTGGTAAAATATAAAGTAATATAATTTTGATATTATTACCTTCAAATAAATTTTTAATTTTGCTAATTTTCATTTCTATTATATGACTTGCCTTCATTTATTTTCATCATTTTTTTAACTTTATACATATCAAATAAACCATTTATTAACCTGTTAGAAATTCCATATTTTGATTTACCTTTAGTTCTATTTCTATGATTAACTGGTATATAAATATTTTTACTATTCATACTTAAAAATAAAGCAGGAAGAAATCTATGTATTCCATTAAAATATATTAGATTTTCATAAATTTCTTTATTGAAAATTTTAAGAGCACATCCAGTATCGCTACAGTTATCATTCAAATATTTTTTTCTAATTTTATTAGCAATTAAGGAGGAAAATTTCTTAACATAAGAGTCTCTCCTTTTAGTTCTGATACCTGAAACTAAATGAATGTTTTGTTTAGGGTTATAAACATTAATTAAATGTTTAATATCTTTTGGATCGTTTTGACCGTCTCCA
>CABYHW010000024.1:5000-11296 GCA_902518705.1 uncultured Alphaproteobacteria bacterium
TTACTACACCTTCAACCTGCTCATATTAAGCTCATCCCGCTTCGAGTCTAATCCGTACAACTAATGCCCTATTAAGACTTGGTTTCCCTACGCCTACACCTATTGGCTTAAGCTTGCTGCACAGACTAAGTCGCTGACCCATTATACAAAAGGTATGCCATCACTTCTCATGGAAGCTCTGACTGCTTGTAGGCATTCGGTTTCAGATACTATTTCATTCCCCCTATCGGGGTGCTTTTCACCTTTCCCTCACGGTACTAGTTCACTATCGGTCATTAAGGAGTATTTAGGCTTGGGAAGTGGTCTTCCCGTGTTCAGACAAAATTTCACGTGTTCCGCCCTACTCAAGAATATCAATATTTTTTACCTGTACGGGACTATCACCCACTATGGTCTAACTTTCCAGAAAGTTCTAGTTATTATATTAATATTGCTGGCCTGATCCATTTTCGCTCGTCACTACTAACGGAATATGTTTCTTTTCCTCTAGCTACTAAGATATTTCAATTCACTAGGTTAACTCTTGTTAACTATGTATTCATTAACAAGTAACTCTAAAGAGTTGGGTTTCCCCATTCGGAAATCTAAGGATTAAAGTGTGTTGACAACTCCCCTTAGCTTATCGCAGCCTGCCACGTCCTTCATCGTCTCTTAATGCCAAGGCATCCACTAAATGCCCTTTTGCGCTTGATTGCAATTACGTACAGAGAAAAATTTTGTACGTATTTTAATCAAAAAATTTTTGATCAGTTATATAAACATATTTACATTTTAAAGAAATAATAAGAAAAAGCTTAATGGTGGAGGATAGCGGGATCGAACCGCTGACCTCCTGAATGCAAATCAGGCGCTCTCCCAGCTGAGCTAATCCCCCTTTTATTGGTGGGCCGAGGAAGACTTGAACTTCCGACCTCACGCTTATCAAGCGCGCGCTCTAACCAACTGAGCTACCAGCCCAATTTTAATTAAATAAGCACCCAGTAGTAGCTTTTTTAAAAAAGAGATACATAGACAACAATCCGGATAACTAGAGAACTAGCTATCAATATCCTTAGAAAGGAGGTGATCCAACCGCAGGTTCCCCTACGGTTACCTTGTTACGACTTCGCCCCAGTCGCTGACCCTACCGTGGACGGCTGCTTCCTTACGGTTAGCGCACCGGCTTAAGGTAAAACCAACTCCCATGGCGTGACGGGCGGTGTGTACAAGGCCCGAGAACGTATTCACCGTAGCACGCTGATCTACGATTACTAGCGATTCCAACTTCATGGACTCGAGTTGCAGAGTCCAATCCGAACTGAGATGGTTTTTAGGGATTAGCTTTATCTTGCAATATTGCTGCCCTCTGTCACCACCATTGTAGCACGTGTGTAGCCCAGACCGTAAGGGCCATGAGGACTTGACGTCATCCCCGCCTTCCTCCAGCTTATCACCGGCAGTTTTTCTAGAGTGCCCAGCATAACCTGATGGCAACTAAAAATGAGGGTTGCGCTCGTTGCGGGACTTAACCCAACATCTCACGACACGAGCTGACGACAGCCATGCAGCACCTGTGTGTATGCCAGCCGAACTGAAGAGTTACTATTCTGTAACTCAAACATACCATGTCAAGGTCTGGTAAGGTTCTTCGCGTTGCTTCGAATTAAACCACATGCTCCACCGCTTGTGCGGGCCCCCGTCAATTTATTTGAGTTTTAATCTTGCGACCGTACTTCCCAGGCGGAGTGCTTAATGCGTTAGCTTCGACACTGAAACTATTGTCCCAGCGACTAGCACTCATCGTTTACTGCGTGGACTACCAGGGTATCTAATCCTGTTTGCTACCCACGCTTTCGTATCTCAGCGTCAAAAATGGCCTAGTTAGTCGCCTTCGCTTCTGGTATTCTTTCCAATATCTACGAATTTCACCTCTACACTGGAAATTCTACTAACCCTTACCAAATTCTAGATCACTAGTTTTAAATGCAGTTCCTGGGTTGAGCCCAGGGATTTCACATCTAACTTTTTGATCCGCCTACATACGCTTTACGCCCAGTGATTCCGAACAACGCTAGCCCCCTTCGTATTACCGCGGCTGCTGGCACGAAGTTAGCCGGAGCTTCTTCTTCAACTAATGTCATTATCATCATTGATGAAAGAGTTTTACAACCCTAAGGCCTTCTTCACTCACGCGGCATTGCTGGATCAGGGTTTCCCCCATTGTCCAATATTCCCTACTGCTGCCTCCCGTAGGAGTCTGGGCCGTGTCTCAGTCCCAGTGTGGCTGATCATCCTCTCAAATCAGCTATAGATCGTAGCCTTGGTGGAGCAGTTACCTCACCAACTAGCTAATCAAGTGCGGGCTCATCTAAAGGCGATAAATCTTTCTCTTTGCAGACACATCCGGTATTAGCTACAGTTTCCCATAGTTATTCCGAACCTTTAGGTAGATTCCCACATGTTACTCACCCGTGCGCCACTAAGCCCGAAGACTTCGTTCGACTTGCATGTATGAGGCATGCCGCCAGCGTTCGTTCTGAGCCATAATCAAACTCTTAAGTTAAGTAAAATTGACCGAAGTCAAAATTTACGGAACGTCCGTTAAAGCGGAATACTTCTTGTATTAACAAAAAATATTTGTTGATACGTATTCCAACTTAACTTTCGTAATAAATTAATTTACGAACTGTTGTCTACGTATCTCTTTTAATCTTATTAACATTTCAAAGAGCATTCAAAAATATGCGAATTTAAAAGAAAATTGCAAATTATTGACCTTTTCAAAGAAAAGAGTATGAGCCTATAATAGTATTAAAATTCCTTGTCAAACCATAAAAAATAAAAAAATATGCTTATTTTCTGGGGATAATTTCAATAAAAATAACGGAATTGTCTTATTTAAGGAATCAGCTTTTGAAAAAATAGAAAATAAGTTTAATTTTTATAAATTACAAATATTTCGTATTTATTTAAATTTCCAATATAACCAAAAAATTGCCCTAATATTATAAATTACCAAATACATACTTTAAAAAAGATCAATACTTATAAAATCAAAGTTATTCTATTTTTTATAAATTAATATAGAATACAAATAACAAATTAAATTTTTTACAGTTTAATGTTTGATAATAAAAAATTCACTTCACAAAAAACTTTAAGTAACAAAAAATTTGTAAGATTTTTTTCTATTTTATTTATGCTTGTAAGTATTTATTTATTTATAAACAAAAAATTAATTTTAAGCTCTTCATTAATTTTAGTAATTATAATTATGCTTTTTTCTTACTGGAAAAAACCTCAAATTATAACATACCTTAAAAATCTTTGGATGGGGTTTGGTAAAATTCTATCATTAATCGTAGGAAATATATTTATTATAATAATTTTTTTATTTATAATTACACCTACTGGAATTTATTATAAGTTATTTAAAAAAAATAAAGTTACTAATACTAATTTTAATAATAATGTTAATCAAGAAATTGATTTTTACAAAGAGTTTTAAAAAATGAGAGTAATTATAGATTTAATAAAATATCTATCTATGAATAAAAAGTTGTGGCTATTGCCAGCAATCTTAACTATCATAATACTCGGCGGTTTAATTGTCTTATCACAAGGATCTGTTGTAGCACCTTTTTTATATACTCTATTTTAATTTTTTATGTCTAAAATTTTAGGAATATCATGTTTTTTTCATGATTCAGCAGCAGCCTACATTCAAGAAGGAAAAATAGTCAATGCATTTCAAGAAGAAAGATTTTCAAGGATTAAACACGATGATGCTTTTCCAAAATTTAGTATTTTAAAAATTTTAGAAATTAACAAACTAAAATTAAATGATTTTGATGCTATCGTATTTTATGAAAAACCTTTCCAAAAATTTGTAAGATTAATTGAAACATATGTTAAAAATGCTCCAAAAGGTTTTACCTCATTTAAAGCTGCAATTCCTATATGGGTAAAAGAAAAATTATACATGAAAAAAATGATATATCAAAATCTATCAAAGATAGATAAAATTATAGATAAAAAAATATTTTTTTCTGAGCATCATTTGAGTCATGCAGCTAGTTCTTTTTATCCTTCGCCTTTTACTAAAGCTGCAGTGCTCGTTGTTGATGGAGTTGGTGAATGGGCAACTACTTCGCTCTGGTTAGGTGAGAACAAAAAAATCAGAAAGTTAAAACAAATTAATTTTCCTGATTCTTTAGGACTTCTATACTCATCTTTTACACAATACTTGGGTTTTAAAGTTAATAGTGGTGAATATAAGTTAATGGGCTTGGCTCCATACGGAAAACCAATTTATAAAAATTTGATATACAAAAAATTAATAAAAATTTATGATGATAGTTCCTATAGTTTAAATATCAAATATTTTGATTTTGAAACTGGTCTTTCAATGATAAATAATAAATTTCAAAATTTATTTGGTCAAGCAACTAGAAAATCTGATACAGAGAAATTAAATAAATTTCATGCAGATGTTGCTGCTTCTATTCAACAAGTCACTGAGGAAATTTACTTTAAAATTTTAAATAAATTGTATGAAGATACAAAATGTAACAACCTATGTATATCTGGTGGGGTTGCACTTAATTGTGTTGCTAATGGAAAAATTAAACAAAAAACTAAATTTAAGAATATTTGGATACAGCCAGCTTCTGGAGATGCAGGTTGCTCAATAGGTGCGGCACTAGCTTTTTATTATAAATATTCTGCAAACTCTAGAAAAGTGGTTCCATCTGATAGTATGCAAGGCTCATATTTAGGAAATGAGTATTCAGAAAAAGAAATTAAAAATATTTTAAATAAAGTTGGAGCAGTATATGAAGAAATTGATGGTATTGATAATACAGTAAAAAAAATTAGCAAATTATTAGCCCAAGGTAATTCAATTGGTTGGTTTCAGGGTAAAATGGAATTTGGACCCAGGGCATTAGGCAATAGATCAATTTTAGCAGATCCAAGAAATCCTTATATGCAAAAAAAACTGAACTTAAAAATTAAATTCAGAGAAAGCTTTAGACCTTTTGCGCCTTCAATTTTAGAAGAACAAGTAAGTAATTATTTTGATTATGAGGGTCAAAGCTCATATATGTTAATGGTAGCAAGAGTAAGGAAAGAACTTCTTATAAATAAAAAGTTAAAAATAAAAGATACTGATATAATTGATCAAATCAATAATATAAGATCAAAAATTCCTGCGATAACTCATATTGATTATTCAGCGAGACTTCACACGGTAAGTAAAAAAACTAATCTTATTTATTATAAGCTACTGGAGGAATTTTTTAAAATTACTGGTTTCCCCATTCTGATAAATACATCTTTTAATATTAGAGGAGAGCCTATTGTAGAAAGTCCACATGATGCATTTAATTGCTTTATGGGAACAAATTTAGATTATTTAGTTTGTGGAAATTATTTATTAAAAAAAAGTAATCAAAAAAATGAAATAAATATTGATTATAAAAATAAATTTAAACTCGATTAAATATTTATGAGGTTTATATTAAATAATTATTTATTAAAATTTAAGTTAAATTATTTAAAATATTTAATCCCAATTCTTTCAATTTTCATTTCTTTTTTATTTATTGAAATTTTGCTAATAACTATTGGTATTAAAAATAAAAGCAATTTACTTACTGCATATAAATTTGATAATAGATTAGGTTGGGACACAAAAAAAAACTTTAGATATTATCGATCCAGCAACTCGTATGCGCACTGGAATTACTACAATGATGAGGGGCATCTAGTAAGCAAGATTAATTTTAAAAATAAAACATCATTTGATAAAGATAATATAATATTAATAGGTGACTCATTCGTAGAAGGTTATTATGTTAGTTCAACTAAAAGTTTCGCAGTAAAATTGGATAATTCAATCAATGAAATTCAATTTATTAATGGAGGTATTAGTGGGTATTCTCCAGAACAATATAAAATAAAATTCGATCAATTGTATGCAAAGTATTCAAAAAATAATATTCATAATTTAGTTTTTTTGTTTCCTTATAATGATATTCCATTTTTTGGTAAAACCCAATACGAAGGTTTTTCAAAACCAAAATATAATTTAAATAAAAATTCAATAGACAATTTACCTCTAAAAAATATAAAGGATTCTTTTGAAGAAGAATTTCAATTAAAGTTTCTATTAACTAAAACAAGGATTTATCAAATAATTAGACCTCTATTAAAACAGCTATTTTTTGAAAAGGTAAATGTTTATAAAGATGATATAGATTTATATAAATATCCTTTGAGTAAATTTGAAGAAATTATTAAGTTTTTTAATGATA
>CABYHW010000025.1 GCA_902518705.1 uncultured Alphaproteobacteria bacterium
AATTTGTGACAGGAATTAATTTAGAGTTCGTAAGAGAATAAATAAAAGAATAAATTATACATCCTACAAATACTGTTAAAGATATTATGATCATAGGAAGTAATGCAATTATTGATGCAATGTTTCTAGATAAAGGCATAAATTTTTTATATAATTAGGGCAGGTAAACCCTGCCCTAAGATAATTATAAGTTATAGACCACTTGTTAAAACACCTTCAAGATCATCCATCACTTGAGCAACAGTGTAATTAGGATCATTTCTGAATTCAGAAATGATATCATCCCAAGCACTCGTAAATGCAGGTGTATTCCAATCATCACTTTCTCTCATAATTGCATCTGGATTTTGAATTAAATCTAAACCCATTTGCATACAAGCATCAGCTGCAGAAGTATCTACATCTAGTCTCATTGGTAATGATCCTTTAGCATTATTAAATTTAGCTTGTACTGTTGGATTTACCATCATACTAGCCATAGCTAATTGTACATCCTTCACTTTTGGATCGTCGTTTTTTGGGAATACAAATACATCACCACCAAGTGCAACATATTTTTCTTTTCCTGGAATAACACAAGAATAATCTACCATAGCTTCTTTACCTGCTACAGCAAACTCACCTCTTGCCCAGTCTCCCATAACTTGCATTGCAGCTTTACCTTCGATAACCATTGCTGTTGTATCATTCCACAATCTTCCAGGTGATCCTTCATCAGTAAATGTATTTAGTTCTCTGAAAGTATTTAAAACTGATTCAAATCTACCATCTCTAAATGCATCAACATCTTTATCTCTATAAATTGATTGCATTAAAGGAAAGCCCATTATTGAAGACGCAACAACATCAAACATTCCTGATTCTTGCCATCCTTGTCCACCAAGTGCTAAAGGAATAATTCCTGCATCTTGTATAGTTGGAGCACCAGCTAAAAATTCTTCAAATGTTTGAGGAACTGGAAGACCAACTTGTTTGTATACATCGTTGTTAATCCACATCCATTGCCAACTGTGAATGTTTACTGGCACACAATAAAATTCACCTTCAAATTCGCACGTTTCGATTAGTTCAGGTGGATAAATAAAATCTCTCCAACCTTCTGCAGATGCAACTTCTTCAAGTGATTGAAGTAAACCTTGCTCAACTAAGTCAACAAATTGTTTTGAAATATTAAACTGCGCTGCAGTTGGAGGATTTCCTCCAATAATTCTGTTTACAGTTGTTCCTCTTGCATTGTCGCCACCAGTAATAGCAGTATCAATCCAAGTATTACCCATCTCTTGCCAAGCTTCTGCAAATTGAGAGATAGCAGCCTGTTCTCCACCAGATGTCCACCAGTGAATAACTTCAGCTTCCATATGCCCTGCAGCTTTAGAAACATTAGTAAAAGATAGAGGTAAAAATAAAGTTAAAAGTATTGAAAAAAATTTTTTCATTTTTCCTCCCATTATTTAATTTATTCAAGTCATTCAATATATGCGTAATAAAGTCAACCAGTTAAATTAACGCAATTTGATAGTAATATTAGAGAAGATTCAACCAATTAATTTCTTCTTGGCTCAGTTCAATATCAAGACAAGGTAGAGTAGTATCTAATTCATTTATAGTTCTGGGACCTATCAGAGCAAAAGAGGGAAAAGACTGATTTATAGTCCAGCTTGCTGCAATATTATGTGCACTACATCCTTTTTTTTCAGCTAGTTCCATAGCTCTTTTTTTTCTTTCTCTATTATCTTCACTGTCGTAACAGCTAAGAGGACCACTGGAGTGTTCACCAGGTGCTCTCCAGGTTTCATCATTGGTAATTTTTTCTTCAATTTTTTTTGTAATCTCATCATCTAAAAAATATCCTCTTGCTTGGCTAGACCAAGACATATGTGATTTTTTTGTTTGTTCTAGATAATGTAATATATCATCATCATTTGAAGATAAACAGCCACTCCAAAGTGGGTTTATCATTTTTGCTAATGCTAGATTATTATTTAATATGGACATTTCATTTTTATTATTATTTTTTGCCCACTCATTTGCTTTTTTAAAACGATCTAAGGTCCAATTTGATCCTCCAAATACTTTTATTCTTCCTTTGTCCTTTTCTTGATTTAAGACATCAACAAATTCACTCACATTGTATTCATGATTATCTCTATGCATAATGTATATATCAACATAATCAGTGTTCATTCTTTCTAAGGACTCATTTAATTGGGATGTAATAGCTTCAGGATTACAATTAGGGGTATGTGCTCCTTTTCCTAAGATAACAATTTCTTCTCTGATATTATTTTGCTTTAACCATTCACCAAAAACTTTTTCGTGATTTCCTCCTCCATATGTATATGCTGTATCAAAAATATTTCCTCCAACATCAATCCAATGATCCCATAATTTTGATGCTTCATTTAGATCATTTTGATTATCAACACCCATAACGAGTTTTGATATTTTTTTATTTACACCTTCTATTTGTCCATATTTCATATTTCATCCTGTGGTAGTTTATAATCAATTATATCTCTCCATGTATCAAGAGCTTTAAGATTCCCTAAAGTATCTTCCCAAGTCATTGCAGGGTGTGGAGGTTGTATTTTTTCCTTAGCAATACATTGACTTGCTAATTCAGCTTCAAAGAAAAAAAGGTGTTCTGGGCCTTTAAGTTCAATTACTTCTTCCTGGCCATTTTTATTTATAATTATTTTTGCGTGGTAAGGACCGCCATTTCTTCCAGGCATCCATGGATCAGGTAATTCAATTGTACCCTCCGAACCTACAATAATAGCATTATTTTTCATACTTTCTCTTATAGCAGTTGAGACTTTTGCTTTAATACCGTTTTTAAATTCTAAATTAGCGTGAGCAACTTCGTCAACCCCGGTATCTCCTATTCTACCTTCAGCATTTATAAAATTTGGTTCTAAAAATTTTTCACCAGTTGCTACCCCTGAGATTAATCTAGAAAAAGAAATTGGATATAAACCAACATCTAGTATAGCTCCACCAGTTAATTCTTTATTAAAAATACGTGAGTCAGGAATTGTTTTACCTGTGTCATACCCGAAAGAAGTTTCGATTGATTCAATTTCACCAATTGTTTTATTTTTTATTATTTCTAAAAGTTTTGGAATTTGTGGATGACACCGATACATAAAACCTTCCATATAAAATACGCCAGCTTCTTTTACTGCTTCTATAATTTTTTTTCCTTCATTTAAATTTACAGCTCCAGGTTTTTCACAAAGAACGTGTTTTCCTTTACCTGCAGCTTTAATTGTCCATTCAGCATGTAAATTATGTGGGGTAGAAATATATATAGCATCAATATGCTCTGAATTAATAATATCTTCATAAGATTCAAATCTAAAATCAGAATGAATATCATATTTATCACCAAAGTTTTTTCGACGATCTTCACTTTTACTTGCTATACTTACTAACTGTCCAGAGTAAGAATTTGTTAAACCATCAGCAAAGTTATTTGCTATATTTCCAGGTCCAATTATGCCCCATTTTATTTTTTCCATTTTATTTATTATTTGGTGTTAACACATTTTGATGAGGCATTACTATTTTTTGTTGAAATTTTGAAAGTCTGGATAAAAGTTGTTTCGATGGTCTATAAGGATGTCTAAAGAAACCCCAAGAAGGGCCATATCTATATACGACTATTCTTCTTTCACCTTTATTAATTCTTTTTGCTGAACCATGACAGAGTGAGTCAACAAATACTAGGCCATCACCAGCTTTCAGATACACTTCTTTTGCTGCTGTCATACCTTCAGCTGAGGAAACTTTACCACCACCTAACATTTTATTTTTTTTAAATTCGGGATGTTCAATATTAGATTTATGGGAAGACGGGATTATTACAGTACCTCCATCACCTGGACCAATATCTGAAAGAGCAAGTAGAATATTAACTTGTGAACAATGAAATTTACCATCTTGATATCTATAGTGATTTCTTTGTAACCCCTCAGGATTACCAGAATGAATTCCAATAGCTTCACCAGGCCCTCGAATGTTAGCAAAATTTTCATCTATAAACAAAGGGCCATGATGTTGATCAAAAGTTCCTTTTCCGCCAACAAAATGCATCATATGATTTATCCAGGATGGATGATCTATTAAATTTTCGAATGGCTTTCCAGCCTCATAAATTTGTTGCAAGTTTAAACCTTCTTTACCACCATAGTTATGTCCATGAACATAACCTGACCACTCTTTGTTTTTAATATTTTTTAATTTATCTAATATTTTGTTAAGATCTCTTAATTCTTTTTTATTCAAAGCATTTTTAATTATTACATATCCATAAAGATCAAATAAATATTCATCAAGTTTTGAAACTTTTTTCATATTGATATTTTGAATTAAAAAATTATTTTTTTCAATAATTAAATACTAATTAATGACTGCTTTAAATTTACCAGATTTGTATTTTTTCGCCATTTCACCCAAAGAGATTGTATTAATAGACGAAGCATTGCCAGCTGTTCCAAACTCCTGAAGTCTGCTTTTTACTACCTCTTTCATAGCATCTTTTGACAATAATAAATATTTTCTTGGATCAAACTCTGATGGATTTTCATAAAAATATTTTCTAACTGCTGCAGTTGCGGCTAATCGAAGATCTGTATCTACATTAACTTTTCTTACTCCATTCTTAATGCCTTCTTGAATTTCTGAAATTGGCACACCATAAGTCTCTTTTATTTTTCCACCATATTGATTAATTGTTTTAATTAAGTCTTGAGGGACAGAAGATGAACCATGCATTACCAAATGTGTATTTGGAAGTTTAGAGTGAATTTCCTTAATTCTATCTATAGCTAGTATATCACCAGTAGGAGGTCTTGAAAATTTATATGCTCCGTGACTTGTTCCTATTGCAATTGCTAATGCATCTACATTTGTTTCTTTAACGAAGTCAGATGCTTCATTTGGATCTGTTAATAATTGATCATGATCAAGTTTACCTTCAGCTCCAACACCATCTTCTTTTTCTCCAGTTCCAGTTTCTAATGAACCTAAACAACCAATTTCTCCTTCTACAGAAACACCAAGAGCATGAGCCATATTAGTTGTTTCTTTTGTAACTCTTATATTGTAATCAAAATCAGAAGGTGTTTTTTGATCTTCTTTGAGTGATCCATCCATCATGACTGAAGTAAACCCTAAATCTATACAAGTTGCACAATCTTTTGGAGAACCTCCATGATCTTGATGTAAAACAGTAGGTATATCTCGAAACTCATTCATTGCAGCTTCTACTAATTTTTTAACAAAAATAGGACCTGCATATTTGCGAGCTGCTCCGGATGCCTGAAGAATTACAGGACTATTTAATTCTTTAGCCCCTTCCATAATAGCTCTTATTGCCTCAAGATTATTTACATTAAACGCAGGAACACCATAATTATTTTCTGCTGCATGATCCAATAGTTGTCGTAATGAAATTAATGACATTTATATTTCTAATTAAACATTATAAAAATTAATTCAATGAAACAGTGAAAAAAATTGATAGTATTCAATTAATTTTAAAAAAACCTTATCCCTTTACTGCACCAAATGTAAGTCCGTTAATAAAATGTCTTTGCATTAAAAAAAACATTATGACTGGTGGAAGTGCAGCAATGACTGAACCTGCGGAAATTAAATTATAGTTTGCAACCCATTGACCTCTCATATTATCTAATCCTACAGTGACTGGTTTAACGCCATCTCCTTGAGATAAAATCAAAGCCCAAAAATAATCGTTCCAAATAAAAGTAAATTCAAGCACTCCAAGTGCCGCAAGGGCTGGTACAATAAGAGGTAAAATAATTTTTCTATAAATCATCCATTCTGTTGCTCCATCTGCCCTTGCAGCTTCAATTAACTCAAATGGTAATTCTTTTATAAAATTTCTCAAAAAAAATGTACAAAAACCAGTTTGAAATGCAATATGAAATATAATTAATCCATAATAGGTATTATAAATACCAAGATCTACAGTCAACCCTCTGACTGGTATCATTAAGATCTGAAAAGGGACAAAGTTACCCGCAATAAACATACAGAAAAGTAAAATATTTAATTTAAATCTGTGCATTGCTAAAGAGAACCCAGCCATGGAACTCAAAAGCAAAGTTCCAAAAACTGTAGGTAAGGTAATAATCATACTGTTTAAAAAATATCTCGCCATTCTCCCGTCTTCAAAAATTGCTGAATAATTTTCAATTGCTGCAATGTCTTTTGGCCAACCCCAATAATTACCGGCTAGAATATCGTCATATGTTCTTATTGATGTTAGCATTACTGCTATCAGGGGCATTAGCCATATAAATAATGTTACTATTAATGCCACTCTGTATAAAATGTTTACAGG
Organism: uncultured Alphaproteobacteria bacterium; assembly: GCA_902518705.1. Classification (GTDB taxonomy): domain Bacteria; phylum Pseudomonadota; class Alphaproteobacteria; order HIMB59; genus CACPNW01. The sequence goes on from CABYHW010000025.1 coordinate 6,371, forward strand.
GATTGAATATTTCTGAATAGGTGTTGGAAACATTATTTTTCAGTACTTTCGCGCTTAAATAATCTATACAAAAACCAAGCAATATAAATATCCATCAAAATGAATAGTATTACTGCTGTGGATGCTCCATAACCCATTCTAAAATTAAAAAGTGAATCCTCATACATTTTATATGCTAGAACATTTGTACTTCCCCAAGGGCCACCACCAGTCATGACTGCAATTAAATCAAAACTTCTCAATGCTCCTACAATTGTTACAACTACTGCAATTAAAGTTGCTGGCCTTAATTGTGGTAGAATTATATTCCAAAACATTGTGAAACCTGAAGCACCATCAATTCGACCAGCTTCAATCATGTCTTTACTTACTGCAGTCAGACCGGTAATATAAATGATCATTGTGTAAGCAATTCCAGGAAATAATGAAGCTACTATAATACCGTATGTAGCATAATTTTCATCTGATAAAATTGGAAAAGGTTCCATACCAAAAAAACCTAATAAGTAGGTTAAAGAACCATACTTAGGATTATAGAACCAAGTAAAAACTATACCTATAACAACAGCATTAATTACAAAAGGAAAATAAAAGAACGACTTAACCCATCTTATACCAAGTATTTGTTGGTTTAAAAATAAAGCTAATAGAATTCCAAATGGTATTGCTATTAAGCTAAAGAAAAACCATTTTATATTATTAAAAACAGATACATAAAACTCATCATCATTAGTGAATAAATAAATATAATTATCTAGACCTACCCATTTAAAGTTTTTCAAATTTCCTTCATCATCTACAGCGTATCTATTTACACCAGACCATTCATGAAAACTTACCCAAATAGAGTCAGCAATAGGATATATTACGAATAAAAGAAACAAACCAACAGCAGGTGAAAGAAAAAGAAAAGGTGCTAATTTTAATTGATTACGTTCCCAAAAAGTCATTAGTTTTCATAAATTTTTTTTTATTAAAATCAAGAGGCGTAATTAACGCCTCTTGATAATTTTTATTTAAAGAGGTCCGTGTATACGTTCTCTTTCTTTTTCAACTCGAGCTCTAATCTTTGCCTCTCTGTCAGGTTTAACCATAAACTCCTGGAAACCTTCCATTGCAGTTTTTGCCATGTCAGGATTAGCATCCCTATCAAAGAACTGTGCAATTCCATAAGCGTTATTTAATACATTAACACCTTTTAATTGGAATCTATCACTTGGAGGTTCAGCATTAGAATTTGGACTTAAAAAGCTTCTAGCATTAGCCCATTTAGTTGCTGCTTCTGGATTAGATAAAAATCCTAAAAACTTTTTTGCATCCTCTATGTTTTTAGCACCAGCAGGGATATGAATTGTATCTGTTGGAGCATCCTCTGATAAAGGAACACCATCAACTATTTTAGGAAACTGAAAGTAATCAATATGATCTAAAACTCCAGCTGTATTTAAGTTACCAGTAATGAAATTACCAAGCAAATACATTGCAGCTTCACCATTAATCATTGGTGTTAATCCATCTTCCCATCCAAATGAAGCATGGTCTTCTAGATAACAATCTGCATTTATAAGTTCTGCCCATTTATCAAAAACCATATCTAGTCTTGAATCTTCATAACTTACTTTACCAGCGGCTAAATCCATATGAAATTCATAGCCATTGATTCTCATATTTAAATAATCAAACCAACCGGCAGCAGTCCATAAGTATCTTGTACCAATAGCAACAGGTGTAATGTTATTTTCTCTTAGCGTAGAACATGCAGCAACTAATTCTTCAAAGTTAGTTGGTACACTTAGTCCAACTTTATCAAAAATATCAGTTCTGTAATACATTCCCCATTGGTAATAGCCCCAAGGAACACCATACTGCTTATCATCAACGGTCACTGATAATCTAGAT
>CABYHW010000026.1 GCA_902518705.1 uncultured Alphaproteobacteria bacterium
TTGGATCAATGACTTTAAGAATATGTTCTGGATTTATAAGAGGCATATCACCTTGTAGATTGATTATTACATCAATGTCTTTGTTATTTTTTATCTTTAAAAAAGCGGAGTGAACTCTATCAGTTCCAGAGGGGAGATTTGGATCTGTCATAATAGCTTTGCCACCATTATTTACGATTAAATCATGCACTTCAATTTCCGAGCAAGCAACAAAGACTTCTCCAATATTTGACTGAATTGCTTGTTGCCATACTCGTTGTATCATTGGAATTCCATTTATCTCCATTAATGGTTTGCCTGGTAGTCTAGAGGAAGCCATTCGTGAAGGTATAATTACTACGCTTTTCATAATTTATGCGACAATTAAGCAAGAGAATTTAAATTTCATACTAACGACAAATATATTCTTTCTTATAAAAAATCTGTATATGTACTTATACATGTCTGGGCTTGAAGTTAATAAAATTTTAGCATCTATCATATTAGCAGTCTTAATTGTTACCCTTATCGGTCATTTTGGAGATTTAGTCATTGATATTGATCATGATGAGAAAAAAGAAACTGCCTATAAAATAGATGTTCCAGAGGATTCTACTGGAGTAGGAGTAGTAGAAAAAAAAGAAGAGGTAATTGAACCAATTTCTATTTTACTAGCAAGTGCTTCTCTTGATAATGGAGAAAAATTATTCAAGAAATGTGCAACATGCCATAATTATGAAAAGGGTAGCGCCAATAAAGTAGGCCCTCACTTATGGAATATCATTAACAGACCAAAAGCAAATGTTGAAGGTTTTGCATACTCTAAAGCTTTAGCTGAATACGGTGGAGAATGGGGGTATGAAGAATTGGCAGAATTTTTATATAAGCCAAAAAAATATATAAAAGGAACAAAAATGAACTTTGCAGGTTTGAAAAAAGTAAAAGATAGAGCAGACTTAGTTTATTTCCTCAGAGAACACTCAGATAATCCAGCACCACTTCCATAAATTTAAGTAATGATTTTAAACACAGACGAGTTTTCAAAATTTGCAAACTCTTTAGCCGATGATGCATCTAAAACTTCGATGCATTATTTTAGAAACAAAATTCAAATAGAAATTAAAGATGATGAAAGTCCTGTAACTTTAGCAGATAAAGAAACAGAACAAGTATTAAGAGAGAAAATAAGAAAAGAATATCCTCATCATGGAATTTTAGGTGAAGAGTATGAAAATGAAAAAATAGACTCTGAATTTTTATGGGTATTAGATCCTATAGATGGGACAAGAAGTTATATAGCTGGACACAAAGATTTTGGTAATTTAATTGCATTACTTCATAACAAAAAACCAGTTTTAGGAATTATTAATTGTCCAGCACACAATGAGCGATGGATGGGAATAAAAAATCAAAACACAAAATGTAATGGAAAAGATGTTCAAACTTCTGCAATTAAACAAATCAAAGATGCCTATCTTTTTACATCTGGATTATATTTTGATGAGCCTCAAATTAGAAAAGGATTAGAATTTCTCAAAGAAAAATCGAAATACTATAGACTTGGTGGTGATTGTTATATGTATGGGATGTTAGCCTCAGGTTTAATTGATATTGTTTTAGAAGATACATTAAAAGTGCATGATTATATGGCTCTTGTAAATGTAATTGAAGGAGCTGGTGGAGTAATTACGGATAAGTTTGGACAAGATATATCGCTAGACTCAGATGGCAGTTTAGTTGCCTCCAGTACAAGCTCTCTTCATGATGAAATAATTAAATTAATAAACTAAAATTTATTTTAATTTTTAATAAATAGACATATATTACGAATATGAAAATACTCATATTGATCTTTACGTTTACTCTAATTTTTCAATTAAAAGCACAAGCAAATACGAATATTTCACATGCAATTGCAATGCATGGTGAGCCAAAATACTCAAGCGATTTTGAAAATGTTGAATACATTAATCCAAATTCAATAAAGGGTGGATCAATAGTAAGAAGTGCCATTGGAACGTACGACAGTTTTAATCCATTTATTTTAAAAGGTACCTCAGCAGCCGGAATTGGAGGATTGTATGAAACATTAACAACGGGATCAAGTGATGAAGCATTTACGGAATACGGATTATTGGCAGAAACGATTGAATGGCCAGATGATAGATCTTGGGTTTCATTTACATTAAGAAACGAAGCGTATTGGCACGATGGAAAAAAAATTACAGCTGACGATGTTGTTTGGACATTTAATACCCTAATGGAGAAAGGTCACCCATTTTATAAATACTACTATGGAGATGTAAAAGAGGTTATTAAAGAACAAGAAAATAAAGTGAGATTTAATTTTACAACAAATACGAATAAAGAATTAGTATTAATTGTTGGTCAATTACCTGTACTACCAAAACATTATTGGGAAAATAAAAACTTTGAAGAAACATCTCTGGAAATACCAATTGGAAGTGGTCCATATAAAATTAAGTCATTTGATAGTGGAAGATCAATTACTTATGAATTAGATCAAAATTATTGGGGTTTTGGTGCATCAATACCAATTAAAATTGGTAAAGATAATTTCAATACAATTAGATATGATTATTACAAAGACAGAGGTATTGAAAGAGAGGCTTTTAAATCTGGTGAGATTGATTTCTTCTCAGAAAATTCATCAAAAGAATGGGCAACTGCGTATGATATTAACGCTGTGAATGAAGGCTTAATTAAAAAAGAATTAATAAGTCATGAAAATCCTCAAGGCATGCAAGGTTTTGCATTTAATATTAGAAAAGATAAATTTAAAGATAGGAGAGTAAGAAAGGCTCTTTCTTATGCTTTTGACTTTGAATGGTCTAACAAAAATTTATTCTTTGATGCATATAAAAGAACAGATAGCTTTTTTGAAAATTCAGAACTTGCTTCCTCTGGCCTTCCTTCAAATGAAGAATTAAATTATTTAAATCCATATTTTGATGTACTGCCGAAAGAAATATTTACAGAAGAATATACAAATCCAGTTACAGATGGTTCCGGTTATATGAGGATGCAATTGCAAGAAGCTTCAAAACTTTTAGAAGAAACTGGATGGGAATTAGTTGATGGTAAACTTCTACATTCTAGTACAAAAGAACCTTTTGAATTTGAAATCTTATTACGATCACCAGCTTTTGAAAGAATAGTTTTTCCATTTAAAGATAATCTTGAAAAATTAGGAATAAAAGCTGTAGTAAGAACAATTGATAGTGCACAATATCAAAAAAGAATGGAAACATTTGATTTTGATATGGTTGTGCAAACCTTTGGTCAATCTTTATCTCCAGGTAACGAGCAAAGAAATTTTTGGGGTTCTGATGCAGCAGATACTGATGGCTCTAGAAATGTTGTTGGTATAAAAAATTATGCTGTAGATGGATTAATTGAAAGTCTAATTAATGCTAGTGATAGAGAAGAGTTAATTACAATAACCAAAGCTCTAGATCGAGTTCTTTTATGGAATTACTATGTTATTCCTCAATGGCATATTTCATCATATAGAGTTTTATATTGGGATTTTTTTGATCAACCAAAAGTAAAGCCAAAATATTCTTTAGGCTTTGATACATGGTGGATTAATCAGAATAAATTTGAAACAATCCAATTAAATAGAACATCAAACTAATTATTAAAGTTTATTAGAAATAATATAAAATAGCACAATATGGGTGCTTACTTAATAAAAAGACTTCTTTTAATTATCCCAACTCTTTTTGGGATAATGGTTATAAATTTTGCAATAATTCAAATTGTTCCAGGTGGCCCAGTAGAACAAATGATTGCACAAATGACTGGTACAGCTGTTGAATCAACAGCTCGATTTTCTGGTGGTGGCGAGGGTGAAACTTTAGGGTTTAATCGAGATAATTCTACATCAGTTAATGATAGTAAATATAGAGGAGCACAAGGCCTCGATCCAGATATTATAAAAGAAATAGAAAAGATGTATGGAATGGATAAACCAGCACATCAACGTTTCATAAAAATGTTAAAAGATTATTTAACCTTTGATTTTGGAGAAAGTTTTTTTAGAGATCAAAAAGTTACTTCTATAGTTTTAGATAAAATGCCAGTTTCAATATCACTTGGTTTATGGACAACTTTATTAGTATATTTAATATCTATTCCTCTCGGTATAAGAAAAGCGATAAAAGATGGATCAAAGTTTGATATAGTATCAAGTTCAATTGTAACAATTGGTTATGCAATACCAAATTTTTTATTTGCTGTAATACTAATAGTATTTTTTGCAGGAGGAAGGTTCTATGATATTTTTCCTCTAAGAGGTTTATTTTCTGAAAATTTTGATGAATTAACTTTATTTCAAAAAATAATAGATTACTTCTGGCATTTAGCACTGCCTTTAACTGCCATGTTGGTAAGCGGGTTTGCTGGCTTGACTTTTTTAACAAAAAATTCATTTCTTGATCAAGTAAATCAACAATATGTAATTACAGCACGGTCTAAAGGTTTAACTGAGAGAAAGATTCTTTATGGTCATGTGTTTAGAAATGCAATGTTAATAGTCATTGCTGGTTTTCCATCAGCATTTATTGGAATTCTTTTTTCAAGTTCTCTGTTCATTGAAGTTATTTTTTCTTTAGATGGTTTAGGTCTGCTAGGATACGAAGCTGCTCTAACTAGAGATTATCCAATTATATTTGCAACACTTTATTTTTTCTCATTACTCGGATTGGTTATGGGAATAATTGGCGATTTTATGTACTCAATTATTGATCCACGTATAGATTTTGAATCAAGACAATGAAGAAATTATCAAAATTAAATCAAAGAAGACTAAATAATTTTAAGATTAACAAAAGAGGTTATTATTCTTTTTGGATATTCAGCTTTTTATTTATTATTTCTTTATTTGCAAATTTTATTGCAAATGAAAAACCCTTGTTAGTAAAATATAACTCAAACTTTTATTATCCAATATTTTCTTTCTATTCAGAAACAACATTTGGAGGAGATTTTGAAACAGAGGCAGATTATAAAGATCCATATGTTAAAAACTTAATTGAGGAAAATGGTTGGATGATTATGCCTATAATTCCATATTCATATAATACTATAATAAGAGATTTATCTGCTCCAGCTCCTTCACCTCCATCACATAAGAATTGGCTTGGTACCGATGATCAGGCAAGAGATGTGTTATCCAGATTAATATATGGATTTCGAATATCGGTATTATTCGGATTTACTTTAACATTTTTTTCGATGATTATAGGAGTATCTGCAGGAGCAATACAGGGTTATTTTGGTGGAAAAACTGATTTATTCTTCCAAAGATTTATGGAAGTGTGGTCAGCAATACCAACTTTGTATGTCTTAATAATTTTAGCAAGTGTGATACAGCCAAATTTTTGGTGGTTACTAATTATTTTGTTACTTTTTAGTTGGATGGGTTATGTTGGTGTAGTTCGTGCGGAATTTTTAAGAGCAAGAAATTTTGATTATATAAGAGCAGCAAAAGCATTAGGAGTTTCAAATGTTAAAATAATTATTAGACATATGTTGCCAAATGCAACTATAGCTACTGTTACTTTTCTTCCATTTAGTTTAAGTGCTTCAGTAACGGCATTATCAGGTTTAGATTTTTTAGGTTTTGGTTTACCTCCAGGCTCTGCATCTTTAGGAGAAATGGTAAATCAAGGAAGAAATAATTTACAAGCACCATGGTTAGGAATTACTAGTTTTTTAACTTTAGGATTAATGTTAGGTCTTTTAGTTTTTGTTGGTGAAGCAATTAGAGATTCATTAGATCCTAGAAAAACTTTCAATTAATATGGACAAAATAATATCTATAAAAAACCTAACTATTGCTTTTGATAAAAATAATGAAGTAGTAAAAAATATAAACATTGACTTTATAAGAGGGAAAACAACTGCCATAGTTGGTGAATCAGGATCAGGAAAAACTTTATCTGCATTAAGTATATTAAAACTTTTACCAACGAATGCTGTAATTAAAAATGGTAAGATATTCTATAAAAATATAGATATTTTATCTTTAACTCTTAAGGAAATTGAAAAAATTAGAGGAAATAAAATATCAACTATTTTTCAAGAACCAATGACAAGCCTAAACCCACTCCACACAATAAATAAACAAATTGAAGAAATCATAATTAATCACAACCAAATTAGCTCTAAAGATGCAAAAAACAAAACAATTGAGTTGTTAAATGAAGTAGGTTTAGAGGAAATTTCTAAAAGACATAAAGTATACCCTTATGAATTATCTGGGGGACAACGACAAAGAGTCATGATTGCCATGAGTATTGCTAATAAACCTGATGTTTTAATAGCAGACGAACCTACAACCGCATTGGATGTGACAGTTCAAACACAAATTATAGATTTATTAAAAGATCTTCAAAAAAAACTTGGAATGACACTGATATTTATAAGTCATGATTTGTCTTTGGTGAAAAAAATTTCTGATTATGTATTTGTAATGAAAAATGGAAAAATTAATTATTATTATTTCTTCAAATAAAGTTCTCTTAGAATTATTAAAAGTTACT
>CABYHW010000027.1 GCA_902518705.1 uncultured Alphaproteobacteria bacterium
TCTGATAGATTACTGGATAACAATAACAAAATATTTGATTATTTTGAGTTAGAAAAAAATTTAGAAAATTTAAATTTAACTGCAGGTAGATCTGTTGTTTGTGTAGACAGAAATGGATCGGGAAAGTACGGCATATATGTTGCTAATTATGGGGGTCCAACTAGATTTTATGAAATTGAAGAAAACGAAGTTGAAGATTTAGCTCCAACGCTTGGAATTGATCAAATAACTGGAGGTAGAGCTGTTATCTCAGGACATATAGTTTCTGATAATATGGATATATTTGCAGCTAATGAGAGGGGTCCAAATTTTTTATATAAAAACTCGAATGGTAGTTTTAATGATATTGCGATTGAAAAGAATGTTCAAGATACTTTTCAAAATGGTCGAGGAACAGCATTAACTGACTTTTTATACAGAGGAGAACTTGATATTATAACAAGTAACTGGGAAGGTTATCATCGTATTTTTGTAAAACAAAAAAAATCTTTTCTCGATATGTCTTCATTAGATTTTAGATCTCCTAGTAGAATACGAACAGTTATATCAGCAGATTTTGATAATGATGGTTATGACGAAATTTTTTTAAATAATATCGGTCAACCAAATAAACTCTTTCGTATCCTTGATGGAGGAAACCTAGAAGAAATTAAATTAGAAGAAGCACTTGAAGCTCAGGGGTTAGGAACTGGTGCTGCTGTTGCCGATATTGATGGTGATGGAATTCTAGAATTACTTATTTCTCATGGTGAATCTGGAGCTCAGCCACTCAGTTTATTTAAGGCAAATGTATCAAATACAAATTATATTAGAATCAAGCCTCAAAATACTTTTGGTGCTCCAGCAAGAGGTGCAACAGTCACATTACATACAAATTTAAGAAATCATGCAAAGACTATTGATGCAGGCTCAGGATATTTATGTCAAATGGAACCAGTAGCACATTACGGTTTACGTGAAGGTGAAATCATTAAAAATATAACAATCAAATGGACAAATGGTACAATTGATAGTTATGAAATTAATGATATAAATATTACATTGGAATTTAAACAAGGAATATAATTTAATGTCTGTTGCTGAAACATTAAAAAAACCAGCTCCACGATTTCATTGGAAATGTAAACATACATGGAGAAGAAGTGCTAAAAATACTGCTTGGTGTTTGCTAGGATGTAGTATTGGCGACTTTGGAACTATACTCTATTTTCAGTTAACTGGAATTCCTTGGCCTACTCTTTATATTATGATCCTAGCAATCATTAATGGTATTATTACTAGCATCATTTTAGAGACTGTCGTTTTATCAAGACAAATGATTATCAGCAAAGCTTTTAAAACAGCCATAGGAATGAGTTTAATTTCAATGGTGTCTATGGAAATAGCTATGAATGCAGTTGACTGGATTATTATGGGTGGCGCTAAACTTGTATGGTGGGTAATACCTATAATGCTTCTCGCAGGCTTTTTAACGCCATGGCCATATAATTATTACAGATTAAAAAAATATAATATTGCCTGCCATTAATTAAATTAATTCACAAACGAATATTGAAATTAGTTTAAACAAACATATCTGATTTTGATGATTAGAATATTACTTACATTATTATTTATTAGTTCTGGTGTATTTGCTGCTGCAAGTTCAGACGACAGTAGCTCAAGTATGTCTGCAGGTGAACAAGTTACTAAGCTTTACGATAAAGCGTATGAATTAGTCTATTACAAGAAATTTGATCAATCGGTCAAATTGCTTGAAAAAATGGCTAAGCGTAAAGATCTTGGTGATAAAAAAGCTGATGTATATAATTTACTTGGATTTAGTTACAGAAAACATAGTGAGCCAAATTTAGACAAAGCTTTCGAAGCATATCAAATTGCATTAGAAGCAAACCCTGAACATTTAGGGGCACACGAATATCTAGGTGAGCTTTACATCACACTTGGAAAGATTAATAAAGCAAATGAAATGTTATTAAAGTTAGAAACTTTAGCTGGAACTAATTCTATGGAATATAGAAAATTAAAATCAGCAATTGATAATTCATAACTATTACAATTGCTCTTTATGAAGAGCAATTTAACCTATGATAATTTATACTCTTAATTTTTTATTAGCAGTCTTAATAGGATCTATGACGTTCTTTATGGCAGTTGTCTCACCCTCAATCTTTGCCACTTTAAGTACTAATACTAGCAGTAAATTGTTAAGAAGAATTTTTCCTCGAATGTTTTTATTTGGATTTATAATAGCCATTTTATCTTTAATCCTTAGTTATATTTCAGTTAATATTTTAAATTCTATTTTATTAATAATAGTGGCTATAAGTTTTATTATTAATAGAAATTATTTAACACCTAAAATTAATGATTTTAGAGATAAAGAATTAAAAGGTGATAAAAAAGCATCTTCAAGTTTTAAATATATGCATTTGCTTTCAGTTTTATTATTTGTATTGAATTTTATTATTTTAATTGGGATCTTGATTAATAACTACATTAATTATAATTTATAAACTTTATCCTGTCCCACAGGATAAATACTCAAATTATTCTTACCTAATACATCACTTATTTGTTTAGCATGGATATCCAATCCACCCGTTAAAATTCCAAAACTTGGTAAAATGAATATTTTTTCATTATGTACAAAACATGTTTTAAAAATAGTTTTCCCTCTGTGTGAAATTTTTACCTTTGGATGATAGTGACCACAAATTTGAAATAAGGATGTTTCGATAGGTATGTGTGTAAATAAAAATTTTTCAATTTTGTAATTTGTAAAATTTTTAAAACCTTCAATTTGTATATTTTTATCATGATTACCCTTGATCCATATGAAATCAGTATTTTTCATATATTGACTAAGATTTTTATAATCTTGATCTTTTATACTCAAAGTTGAAAAAACATCGTGTAATAAATCACCAACTACAATTAAATTATTTGGTTTAATCTTATCGAAACTAACAAAAATTTTGTTTAATATTTCTTTTGTATCATACGGAGGTAAAAATTGTTTATTCTTTGCATAACTAATAGATTTTCCTATATGTAAATCTGATACGATCAGGGTATTTAGTCTTTTCCAATAAAGAGATTTATTTGGGTAAGCATGAAATTCTTCATTGCCAAAATTAATTAATTGATAGTACATTAGCCTCTTTTAATATTTCATTTTCTAAATCCTCTAAAATATATTCATCAGTTTCTTTTTTTGATAAATTTTCTCTATTTATTTCAAGAATAATTGGAACAGCCAATGGTGAGATACTTGTGAGTTTTTTTAATATAATTTTTTTGTCAATTTTTTTTAAGATTTCTCTAAGTCTATCATAATCAATCATATTCTTTTTTGCGTCTTCATAAGATGATTTTAGAAGAATGTGATCTGGTTCATTTTTTTTTAATACTGTATAAATTAGATCAGAACTAAATAAAACTTGCTTCCCAGTTTTTTCCATCCCTGGCAACCTTCTTTCTATTAAACAAGATATAATTGCATTGTCTCTAAACAATCTTTTGACTATTGAAGTTTCTTCAAGATAATTATCTAAATGTTTATCTAACAATCCAATATTTAGGATCTTTTTTATTTCTTTTACTTCTTTTAAAGACCACAAAACAATAGCGTAATCATTTGCAACAAAACCTAGAGGTTTATAATTAAATTCCTTAAAGCCTCTAAGTAATAAAAATCCTAGTGTTTGATTGGCATGCCATCCTGCAAAAGTATAGATAACAGTATAAAAATTTTTTTTTCGGGGGAATTGTTCTACTAGATATTCATCTTTTTTTGGGATTTTAGATATATTTTTTTGTCTTTTTAACCATTCAGTAATTTGATCTGGATATAAATCCCGCATATTACTTTTTGCCAATAAAGCCCTAACTGAGTTAGCCAAATTTGTTGATAATGGCATTCTACCTCCAGAGTATGATGGAATTTTAGAAATTAATGATTTACTTCTTTTAACTTGTACTAAATTATTTTTCATTGATTGAAATTCTAATACTTGACCAGCAAAGATAAATGAATCACTTTGAGAAAGATTTTGAATAAAAACTTCTTCTATGTTCCCTAGTGTTTTTGTTCCAAGTTTTATTTTTAGCATCGGATTTTCAATTATTGTTCCAACATTCATGCGGTATTTTCGTGTTTCTCTTCTATTTACTAGCTTATAAATATTTTTATTTTCTCTCAGTTGGAAGATTCTCTTAAATTGATCATAATTTTTTAAAACATATCCGCCATCTTGTATGAGATTAATCAATTGTTTAAAATCATTAAGTTTTAGTTTTTTGTATGGATAGGCTTTGATAATTTCTGAATAGAGATGATTGATATCAAATTGCCCCGCACAAGCGGTTGCAAAAATATGTTGCGCTACAACATCAAAACTTCCTTCTTTTAAATCTATTTTATCTAAGTTGTTATTTTTTATTTCTTCAATAGCTGCTTTTGCTTCGATAAACTCAAAACGATTAGTAGGTACTAAAATTGCTTTTGAAGGTGTATTTAGATTATGATTTGATCTTCCTACACGCTGTAATAATCTATTAATTCCTTTAGGTGCTCCAACTTGAATAATTTTTTCTACATCTCCATAATCTAATCCAAGTTCTAAAGAAGAGGTCGCAACAACACAGTCAACTAATCCTTTGCTAAGATTATTTTCTACTTTTAAACGTAAGTTTTTTTCTAATGAACCATGGTGAACAGCAATTTTTAATTTTTTCTTATTAATTAACCATAAGTTTTTAAACATATATTCGGCTTGCGCCCTCGTATTAACAAAAATAATAGTTAATTTTGATTTCATTATTTCTTTATAGATTTCATTAATAGAATACGTAGCCATATGACCAGACCAAGGAATACGTTCTTTTGATTCTAGAATTTTAATCTTAGGTAAAACTGAATTTTCATAGGAAACTATTTTTGGTTTTTTGCGACAAAGCCATTTTTTTGCATCTTGTTTATTTTTGAGAGTTGCAGACAACCCTATTCGTTGTAAATTTGGAGAGAAAGTTTGTAATCTTTCAATATTTAAACTTAGAAGATCAGCTCTCTTATTATCCAAAAAAGTGTGGATCTCATCAATAATTATATATTTTAGATTGAAAAAAAATTCTTTCGCATTCTCATACGAGTTTAATAATGCAAGTGATTCTGGAGTTGTAATAAGAATGTTAGGAGGTTTTTGTTTTTGTTTTTGTTTTTTATATGGTGTTGTGTCCCCTGTTCTTACTTGAAATGAAATTTTCAAATCAAGCTCTTTAATAGGTTTCTCTAAATTTCTCACAATATCGTTTGCAAGAGATTTTAATGGAGAAATATAGAGGGTATGAAGACCTTTGAATTTTTTTAATTTTATTAAATCATCTATTGGATTAATAAACCCTGTTAATGTTTTGCCAGCACCAGTTGGAGCAAATACAACAACATCAGATCCGGTTCGAACATGATGAAAGGTTTCAATTTGATGAGGAAACCAGGACCATTTTTTTTTCTTCATCCACTTGTTTAGGGGGTGTAATAATAAGGGATTCGATTTATTTATATTCATATGGATTTCATTAATCATCAGCTATTTATCAAAGATATAAATGTACATATAGATCCAATATTGCCGAAAAAAACAGCAATTATTACACATGGTCACGCAGATCACGCCCGATTTGGACATGATCATGTTATTGCTACTAGGCAAACAATAGACATAATGAAAATTCGTTACGGAGATAAATGTGCGAAGAAATTTACTACTCTTAGATACGGACAAAAATACTCAATTAAAAACTATGATTTTACACTTCACCCTGCCGGACATATTTTAGGGAGTGCTCAAGTTTTAATTGAAAAAAATAATCATCGTTTAGTCATCACAGGTGATTATAAAGTAGGAAAAGATGAAACATGTAAAAATTTCAAACTGGTTAAATGTGATACTTTAATTACCGAAGCAACATTTGGATTACCTATATTTCAACATCCAGATCCCAAAGATGAAATTCAAAAACTCATACGATCTGTAAAGATAAATAAAAATAATTGTCATATTGTTGGTGCGTATGCTCTTGGTAAAGCACAAAGAGTAATGAATCTTTTACGCCAGCAGAAATATAATGAGACAATTTATATTCATGGCTCTCTAGAAAAGTTATGCCAATATTATTCAAAAGAAAAAATTAATATTGGAAAGTTTGAAAAAGTCTCTTCAAAAGATAAAAAATTTTATGAGGGTAAAATAATTATTGCCCCTCCTTCAGCATTAAAAGATCGTTGGTCAAGACGATTTCCTAATCCTATTATTTGCATGGCAAGTGGATGGATGACTGTTAAGCAAAGAGCAAAACAACAAGGTATTGAATTACCGTTAGTTATTAGTGATCATAGCGATTGGAATGAATTATTAGATACAATTAAAAAATCAAATGCGAAAAATATTCTTATTACACATGGTCAAGAAGATGCATTAGTTTATTATT
>CABYHW010000028.1 GCA_902518705.1 uncultured Alphaproteobacteria bacterium
CGAATTTTTTTCTGTAATTGCAATATACCGTAAACTAATGCTTCTGCTGTTGGAGGGCATCCTGGTACGTAAACATCAACGGGAACTATCCTATCACACCCTCTAACTACTGAATACGAATAGTGATAATATCCGCCACCATTTGCACATGAACCCATTGATATTACCCACCGAGGTTCTGGCATTTGATCATAAACTTTTCTTAAAGCCGGTGCCATTTTATTTGTTAGTGTGCCAGCAACAATCATTACATCGGATTGTCTAGGGCTACCTCTTGGTATGACTCCATAACGATCTAGATCATATCTTGCCATGTAAGAATGTATCATTTCTACTCCACAACATGCCAATCCGAATGTCATTGGCCACAGGGAACCAGTTCTAGCCCAAGTAAGAATTTTATCATAGCTAGCAACTAAGAAACCTTTTGAAGATAATTCTGTGTTTAGAGTATCATCAACAATTTTTTTTGCTTCATCTACTCCCATTCTAAAGCTCCTTTTTTCCATTCATAAATAAAACCAATAGTTAAAACAGTCAGGAAAATCATCATTGACCAAAAACCAAACAATCCAATTTTACCAAGTGTTATTGCCCATGGAAACAAGAAAGCAACTTCTAAATCAAAGATAATAAATAATATTGCTACTAAATAAAATCTAACATCAAATCGTCCACGAGCATCTTCAAAAGCCTCAAATCCACACTCATAAGCAGATAATTTTTCTTGATCTGGTTGAGAGTCTCCTACTACAAAAGATAATAAAGTCATTCCAACAGCCAAAGCCAAAGCTATAAAAATAAAAATTAGAATTGGTAAATATTCAAATAGAAATTCTGACACTATAATCTCACAAATAAATAAGTAATGTATTTAACGATTTATTCAACAATAACAACGTGTCTCGTTGCGACTTTAGTACACAAAAGCACTGAAATAAGTGGCGCGAGAGACGGGATTCGAACCCGCGGCCTCTGCCGTGACAGGGCAGCGTTCTAACCAGCTGAACTACTCCCGCGCATGGTGGGTGTTGAGAGACTTGAACTCCCGACCCTCTCGGTGTAAACGAGATGCTCTACCAACTGAGCTAAACACCCAAATAAAAACGGCTGTTAAATTATTTAACAGCCGGTGCAAGAAAAAAATATATTAGTTATTTACTGAGTCTTTCAAAGCTTTTCCAACAGTAAACTTTGGTCTTTTGGATGCAGGAATTTGTATAGATTCTCCTGTTCTTGGATTTCGTCCAGTTGTTGCTTTTCTGTGACTCACGCTAAAATTACCAAAGCCAACAATACTAACCTTTTCATCTCTTTTTAAAGCATTTGTAATAGCGTCTAAAAAACTTTCAATGGCTCTTGTAGCATCAGATTTAGATAAACCAGCAGATGAGGCAACTGAAGCAATCAAATCATTTTTATTCATTTTAACCCCTTTTTTTTAATTATTCGCTAAAATATTCATTGAAAATATAATAGGTCAATATAATTTTGAAAAAATTCCCAGAATTTAGGGAATATGGAAAAAAATTGCCGGAAAACCTTGTTTAATGAGTTAGATTGTCTTTAACATCATTCTCTGAAATAATGTTTTTGTCTAGATTATTAATTTCTGATTCGGTTAAATTTAGCGGTATTATTGGTTTAGCTAACGCATGTTTAAGAACTGCATCGGCTTCAGATACTGGAATAATTTTAATATTCTTAATTATTTCTTTATCATAATCAATTATTTCTCTATAATTTTCAAAAGGAATTAATACCTTTTTAATTCCAGCTCTAGAAGCGGCATAAATTTTTTCTTTTAAACCACCAATTGGAAGAACGCGACCTCTAAGCGTTATTTCTCCTGTCATAGCAACATCTTTTTTAACTTTGTTTTGAGTGAGTGATGATACAAGAGAATTAAATATTGCAATACCTGCACTTGGTCCGTCTTTTGGTGTTGCCCCCTCTGGGACATGTATGTGAAGATCTAACCTTTCAAACTCTTTGGGATGAATACCTAGAGAAAGGGATTTTGATCTAACGTATGATGTTGCTGCTTGAATTGATTCTTTCATTACGTCTCCAAGTTTACCTGTAATTGTTAATTTGCCTTTGCCAATTGAAAGTAAAACTTCAATTGACAGAATTTCTCCCCCAACTGCTGTCCAAGCAAGTCCATTTGTAATTCCAATTAGATTTTTTTTCTCAATTTCATTTGTTTTAAACTTAGGGATACCAAGGAATTCTTCAATTACTTTATTACTTAGTTTTATTTTATCTTTTCTTGAAGTTTCTATTTTTTTTACAACTTTTCTGCAAACTTTAGCAATTTCTTTTTCAAGAGATCTTACGCCAGCTTCTTTAGTGTAGCTTCTTATTATATAATTAATATGACTTAAATTAAACTTTGTTTCTTTCTTTTTAATTCCATGATTATTGATTTGTTTAGGAACTAAATATTTTTGTGCAATTTGAGATTTTTCTTTATCTGTGTAACCAGGTATTCTAATTACCTCCATTCTATCGAGTAATGGAGGAGGTATATTAAGCGTATTTGCTGTACAAACAAACATTACATCTGATAAATCATAATCTAACTCAAGATAATGATCATTAAATTTGTTGTTTTGTTCAGGGTCTAAAACTTCGAGTAAAGCAGATGAAGGATCACCCCTCCAATCCGATCCTAATTTATCTATTTCATCTAAAAGAATTAATGGGTTAGATGTTTTTGATTTTTTCATCGACTGTATAAATCTTCCTGGCATTGAACCTATATATGTTTTTCTGTGCCCTCTAATTTCAGCTTCATCTCTCACTCCACCAAGAGACATTCTAATAAAGTTTCTTCCTGTAGCATTAGCTATTGATTTACCTAAAGAAGTTTTACCTACACCAGGTGGGCCAACAAGACATAAAATTGGACCTTTAATTTTATCCATTCTTTTTTGAACTGCTAAATATTCTAAAATTCTCTCTTTAACTTTCTCAAGTCCATAATGATCGTCTTCGAGAATTTTTGATGCCGAATTAATGTTTTTTGAAATATTACTTTTAACATTCCATGGTATTGACAATACCCAATCCAAGTAATTTCGAATAACGGTAGCCTCTGCTGACATGGGACTCATATTTTTTAATTTTTTAATTTCAAGGTAGCATTTATCTTTTGCTTCAGAAGTAAGATTGGTATTTTTAATTTTTTTTTCAATTTCAGCAATATCATCTACATCATCATTTTCTCCCAATTCTTTTTGAATAGCTTTCATTTGTTCATTTAAGTAATATTCCTTTTGTGTTTTTTCCATCTGACGTTTAACTCGACCTTTAATTTTCTTTTCGACTTGAAAAGAATCTATTTCAGATAATAAATAACCATAGATTTTATTAAGTCTTTCTGTTGTTTTAGACATCTCAAGAAGTTCCTGCTTTTGGTTTAAAGAAATATTAATATTTGAAGATATTAGATATGATATTTTATTAGGATCTGTTTGATTTTTTAAACTAGATATTAAGTCGATAGATATTTTTTTATTAATTTTTTGGTATTCTTCAAACTGTTCGATAATTAATTTTTGTAAAGCTTTTAAGTTAGAATCTTTAGTGAATGTTTCTTTAACATTAATATATGAAGCTGTTATCATATCTTGTGTTATTGAGATTTTATTAATTTTACCAATGTTTATGCCTTCAACTAATACTTTTAATGTTCCATCAGGAAGTTTTAGTAATTGTAAAACCTTTGCTATGGTTCCAATTTTGTATAGGTCATTTTTATTTGGTATGTCAGTATCAGAGTTTTTTTGAGTAAGGAGAAAGATTTTTTTATCATCATTCATAACTTTATTAAGAGCATTTACTGAATGTTTTCTTCCCACAAAAAGAGGTGCAACCATATTAGGAAATACAACTATGTCTCTTAAGGGAAGAACAGGAATATTTGTCTTAATCATATATTATAAATGATATGTTGATTAGCAAAATCAAGGGTTAGTTGCTATAATTCTTTTATTGTTTTGTTTACTGGAATAAATTAAAATCGGTTCTTTCTTATTCAAAATAACATCACTATCTATCAATATTTTGTCTAAATCTTTAGTATCAGGTGAATTGTACATTAAATCCATCAGTATATTTTCAAAAATAGATCGCAATCCTCTTGCGCCTGTATTTTGTTTTATTGCAAGCGCTGCTATTTCAATTAAGGCATTTTGCTTAATTTCTAAATCTATTCCATCCATTTTAAAAAGAGTTTGGAATTGCTTAACAAGGGCATTTTTAGGTTCTTGCATTATTTTCACAAGCATATTTTTATCTAACTCTTTCAATGTACTAATTACAGGTAGCCTGCCAATAAATTCAGGGATCATTCCAAATTTTAATAAATCCTTATTTTCTAAATTGTTTAGAGATTCTCCTTTTTTTACTTCATCTTGATTTTTATTTAAATCAGAATTAAAACCTATTGAACTGCCTTTTAACCTAGAAACAATTATATCTTCAAGTCCAGAAAACGCTCCACCACAAATAAATAATATATTTGATGTATCGACTTGCAAAAATTCTTGTTGAGGATGCTTTCTTCCGCCTTGAGGAGGTACACTTGCAACAGTTCCCTCAATTATTTTAAGAAGAGCCTGCTGGACTCCTTCTCCCGAAACATCTCTAGTAATAGAAGGATTATCACTTTTACGTCCAATTTTATCAATCTCATCAATATAAACTATACCTTTTTGGGCTCTTTCTACATTATAATCTGAAGCTTGAAGTAGTTTTAAAATAATATTTTCCACATCTTCACCAACATATCCTGCTTCTGTTAAGCTTGTAGCATCAGCTACAGTAAAAGGTACATCTAATATTCTTGCTAAAGTTTGAGCTAGAAGAGTTTTGCCAGTTCCAGTTGGACCTACTAGTAAAATGTTAGATTTTGAGATTTCTATGTTATCAAATTCTGAATTGTTTAGTCTTTTATAATGATTATAAACTGCCACTGATAGTATCTTTTTGGCTTTATCTTGCCCAATTACATAATCATTTAGAAGTTTATTAATTTGTGATGGTTTAGGAATATTTTTTTTTATTTTATTTTTATTATTTTTATTGTCTTCTTTAATTATATCCATACACAGCTCAACACATTCATCACACACAAATACAGTTGGGCCAGCAATTAATTTTTTTACTTCTTTTTGATTTTTCCCACAAAAAGAACAGAAAAGTGATTCTTTATCATTTTTTTTAGACATTATTTTCTATCCTCAATCACTTTATCAATTAAACCAAATTTAATAGCTTCTTCCGCTGAGAAATATCTATCTCTTTCCATTATAGGTGCAATTTCTGAGATTTTTTTCCCAGTATGCTTTGAATAAATTTGATTTAATTTTTCTTTAGTTTTTCTTATTTCATTAGTTTGAATTTCTATATCAGTAACTTGTCCTTGATAGCCTCCACTTGGTTGATGGACCATAATTCTAGAATTTGGAAGAGAATATCTCATACCTTTTTCACCTGCTGTTAGGAGTAATGAACCTGCTGATGCAGCCTGACCAATGCATATTGTCATAATCTTTGAAGTAACATATTGCATTGTATCATAAATTGCCAGGCCAGACCAAACAATGCCACCAGGAGAGTTTATATAAAAAGAAATTTCTTTTTTTGGATTTTCAGATTCTAGAAATAATATTTGAGCGCAAATTAGACTTGCAACATTATCATCTATAGGGCCAGTTAAAAAAATTATTCTTTCTTTTAATAATCTTGAATATATATCATAAGATCTTTCACCCCTTGATGATTGCTCAACAACCATTGGAATAAGATTATTTGTAATATTCTTTATTGGATCTTTCATTTTTTCTTATCTTTAATATTAAATGTTTTAACTTCAAGTTTTTTATATTCATCTTCGTTTAATTTTATAACATTTGTCTTCGATTTGGAAATGATTGAATCGATTACTTTTTGCTCAATAAGGGGGGCTCGAATTGTATCAAGTGATGATGGGTTTTTTTCAAAATATTCCATAATCTGCTTTTCTTGACCAGGGTATTGCCTAGTATACTCTATTATTCCTTTGTTAATTTCTTCTTCAGATACAACAACTTTTTCTTCTGAAGCAATATGTTGCATCAATAAACCAAGCTTAACTCTTCTTTCTGAAATTTTTTTATATCTTTTTTTTAGTTCGTCATCTTTTAATAACTTATCATCTTCATCTAAGCTGCCTTCTTTTTTAGCTTGCTCTAAACGATTCCATATTTGATTAAAATCATCTTCTAGCACTCCATCAGGTAATTCAAATTTATAATTCTTATCTAAAAGATCCATTAATTCTTTTTTTTCTATTTGTTTTATTCCTTGCTCATACTGAGTTTTCATATTATTGACTAGGAACTCTTTAAGATCTTTTTCAGTTTTGAAGCCATTATTATCTAAAAACTCTTTTG
>CABYHW010000029.1 GCA_902518705.1 uncultured Alphaproteobacteria bacterium
TGGAATATAGTTTTGATCCAAGAGACTATGGTTATGATTTAATTAAATTAGAAGATATAAAAGGTGGAAATCCAGAATATAATGCAAATTGCTTTAATAAAATGATTAACGGCGATTATAGAGAATTTCAAATGATTGTAGAAATAAATGCAGGAGCAGCAATATATTTATCCAATTTAAGAAATAATCTAAAAGATAGTTTTGAATTAGCAAAAAAAACAATTGAGGAAGGAATTACAAAAAATTTTGTAAACTCACTAATTAATGAGTAATATACTTCAAAAAATTTGTGAAGATAAATCTAAAGAATTAGAAGAAACAAAAAAAAGATGTTCTTTTAAAACATTAGAAAAATTAATTTCCTCAAAATTAGAGAAACGTGAATTTAAAGATGAATTAATTTCAGCTCAAAAAAATAAAACAAACTTTATAATTGGTGAAGTAAAAAAACAAAGTCCAAGTGCAGGTGAAATAATTTCAGATTACCAACCAGAAGACATTGCTATTTTATATGAAAGATCAGGTGTTGGAGCGTTATCGATTTTAACAGAAAGTAAATATTTTTTAGGAAATATTGATCATTTATCTCTAGTAAAAAAGAAAACAAATTTACCTATTTTAAGAAAAGATTTTATTATTGATAAATATCAAATTTTAGAAAGTAAGATTTATCAAGCTGATTGTATATTATTAATTTTATCAATACTATCAGACGCTCAAGCAATAGAATTTATAAATTATGCAAATGAATTAAAATTAGATTGTATTATAGAGGTTCATAATGAAGACGAACTGAAAAGAGCAATCAAATTAGACTACCCTGTGATTGGAATTAATAATAGAAACCTTAAAAGTCTTGAAATCAATTTAAATAACTCAATAAATTTGAATAAAAATTTAACTAATGATTATATTTTAATTGCAGAGAGTGGAATTAAAACTTCTGATGATATAAAAAAATTTAATTCAACAGGGATATATAATTTTTTAATTGGAGAAAGTTTGTTAAAATCTAAAGATAAAGAAAAGAAAATTGGAGAATTGCTTTTAAATGAGTCATATTAATAAAAAAGGAAATCCTTATATAATTGACATATCAAATAAAGATGTCACAGAAAGAGTAGCAGTTGCCTCTGGTGAAATTAAATTTGATAAAGAAACATATAAAAAAATAAAATCATTTGAGACAAAAAAAGGAAACCTAGAAAAAACATCAATAATTGGTGGTATTATGGGGGCAAAAGAAACTCCTAGATTGATACCGCTTTGTCATAATATTCCAATCAATCACATAAATATTGAGGTTATAAAAAATGATAAAAAATTTACTTTTATTGTCAAAAGTACAGTTAAAACAAATGCAAATACTGGTGTGGAAAT
This sequence comes from uncultured Alphaproteobacteria bacterium, assembly GCA_902518705.1. Lineage (GTDB taxonomy): Bacteria > Pseudomonadota > Alphaproteobacteria > HIMB59 > CACPNW01. Next base: position 1,381 of record CABYHW010000029.1, read on the forward strand.
GGAGGCATTAACTGCCGTTACAATTAGCTGTCTTACAATTTATGACATGTGTAAGTACTTAAATAAAAAAATTATAATTCAAAATATACACCTTGTTTCGAAAACAGGTGGTAAATCTAATATTTAAATAACTGAAAAATATAGATATTTATATTTGTTCTTGTTTTGATCTTAAAGAACATATATAGAACAGCTAATGCTTACAAAAAAACAAAAAGAGCTATACGATTATTTAAAAAATTATATTTCAAGTAATGAAATCTCCCCATCTTTTGAGGAAATGAAAAGTGCAGTTAATCTAAAATCAAAGTCAGGTATTCATAGATTAATTACTAGTCTAGAAGAAAGAGGTTTTATTAAAAGATTAAAGCACAAAGCAAGAGCAATGGAAATTATTAATAAAGATAATATTTCTGATGAAAATTCTTTGTCAAATAGCATTAATATCCCATTAATTGGTGCAATAGCTGCAGGTGAAGCAATAGAGGCAATTGAAAATGCTGATGAATTTGTTTCTGTACCCTCTTCGATGACATCACCAAATGCTAAATATTTTGGATTAAAAGTAAAAGGTCTATCTATGATAGATAAAGGAATATTTGATGGTGATATTGCTGTGATAAAAAAGACAAATAATGTTGAAAATGGAAAGATTGCAGCTGTTATTACACAAGATAACGAAGTTACTCTAAAAACTATTAAATTTGATCGAGACAAGGTCTTGTTAATTCCTGCTAATCAAAGTTTTCAGACAAAGGAATATGAAGCAGGTGAAATCCAAGTCCAAGGGACTTTATCTGGTATTATAAGAAAATATAATTAATAGTTTATCTTAATTTTAAGATGACTATGTTAAAAACACGATTTGCACCCTCTCCTACTGGTAATCTTCATCTTGGAGGTGCTAGAACAGCTCTAATTAATTATATTATAAGTAAGAAATCAGCATCATCTAAATTCTACTTGAGAATCGAAGATACAGATCATGAAAGATCAAAACAAGAATACACAGATAACATAACTAATTCTTTAAAATGGCTTGGGTTTAATTGGGATGAGGACATTCAAGTTCAGTCTAAAAGATTATCAAGGCATCAGAAAATTGCTAGGGAATTACTTAAAAAAAAGCAAGCTTTTAAATGTATATGTTCTGAAGAAAAAATAACTCACCAAAGAAAGTTAATTAAAGAAAATAAAAATTATTCTAAAAAAATATGTACTGAATGTAAAAATGATAATGATATTCAAAGTAGAGATGAAGGTTTTGTAGTTAGATTAGATGTACCAGATGAAGGCAATTTAAAAATTAAAGATACAATTCAAGGAGACGTTACAGTAGCAAATTTAGAGTTAGATGATTTCATTTTACTAAGAAAAGATCAATCACCCACTTATATGTTATCTGTAGTAGTTGATGATCATGATTTAGGAATTAATTACATTATTAGAGGTGACGATCATTTTATTAATTCTTTTAGACAATACTACATTTATAAATTTATGGATTGGGATGTGCCTCAATATGCTCATATTCCTCTTATTCATGGAGAAGATGGAACAAAATTATCAAAAAGACATGGGGCAGTTAATATTTTAGATTTGAAAAATGATGGATATTTAAAAGAAGCAATTATTAACAATCTTATACTTTTAGGTTGGTCGAATAATAATGAGAAGTCAGAAACTATAGAATTAGAGGAAATAATTGAAAATTTTGAAATATCTAATTTATCTAAATCATCTAGTATATTTAGTTTTGATAAATTAGATTTTTTTAATAATTTTTATTTAAGAAAAGAAAACGGAATAGAAAAATTCATTAAATTTTGTGAAAGTGATGTTGAATTAAATAAATATCTACAAAAAGATGAGACAAAAATGAAAAATATTTTTAATGTTTATAAAAAAGATATCAAAAAACTAAGTGATTTGAATGATACAATTAAAGTTTATTTTGATGAAAATTATAAAATAAATAAAACAGAAAAACTGACCTCAGAATTTGGTAGTATTTTTAAAGAATTTTTAAATTTAATTAGAGAAATAAATGATTGGAATAGAGATAATATTCAAAATGTAATTAATGATTTTTTAAAAAATAATAAAATTAAATTCCCCATTTTAGGTAAACCAATTAGATTTTTATTAATAAATTCCTATCAAGGGCCTTCAATTTCTGATATTTTTGTAATATTAGGTAAAAAAGATACTATTGATAGATTAAATCAATATAGAGATAATTAAATATGGCTGATTACGAAGATAAAAAAGTTAACGATAAACAGTTTACTCTATTCAACAATGAGAGTGGTAAATCGTATCAAATTCCACTTATTGAAAGTAAAGATGGTCCAAATGTTTTGGATATTCGTAAACTCTATCAAGAAACAGGTTTATTTACTTTTGATCCAGGTTTTACTTCAACTGCGTCATGTGAATCAGGAATAACTTACATAGATGGTGAAAAAGGAATTTTACGTCATAGAGGATATGATATTCATGACCTAGCCTCAAAAAGTGAATTTCTTGAAGTTTGTTATCTTTTACTGCACGGTGAATTACCGTCCCCTGAAGACAAGCAGAAATTTAAAGATGTAATAACCAATCATACAATGTTGCATGAGCAACTAGTAAATTTATACAGGGGTTTTCGAAGAGATGCACACCCTATGGCAATTATGGTAGGTGTTGTTGGTGCCCTTTCGGCCTTTTATCATGACAGTACTGATTTTTCAGACATTAATCAAAGAATGATTGCCTGTCATAGATTAATAGCAAAAATTCCCACAATAGGTGCAATGGCTTATAAATATTCCATTGGTCAACCATTTGTTTATCCAAGAAATGACCTTTCTTATGCTGAAAATTTTTTATACATGACATTTTCTGTACCATCAGAAGATTACAAGGTGAGTCCAAAAATTGTTAGAGCAATGGATAGATTTTTTACATTACATGCTGATCATGAACAAAATGCATCCACTTCAACAGTAAGATTGGCAGGTTCCTCAGGCGCAAATCCTTTTGCTTGTATTGCTGCTGGTATTGCATCTTTATGGGGGCCAGCTCATGGTGGAGCTAATGAAGCAGTAATTAAAATGTTAGAAGAGATTGGGGATGTATCAAATATACAAAAATTTATAGATAAAGCTAAAGATAAAAATGACTCTTTTAGATTAATGGGTTTTGGGCATAGAGTTTATAAAAACTACGATCCAAGAGCCACTGTGATGAAAGAAAGTGCGCATGAGGTTTTAGAAGATTTAAATATGCAAGATGATCCATTACTTAAAATTGCAATAGAATTAGAAAAAATAGCTCTGAAAGATGAATATTTTATTAGTAAAAAATTATTCCCAAATGTAGATTTCTATTCAGGTATAATTCTAAAAGCATTAGGTTTCCCTACAAGCATGTTTACAGTGCTATTTGCAATAGGAAGAACTGTAGGATGGATATCACAATGGAAAGAAATGATAGAAGATCCTATTAATAAAATTGGCAGACCTCGTCAATTATACACTGGTTATAAAGCTAGGCCTTATCAAGTTGAATCTTCTAGAGAAAAAAAATCAATTTTTAATTGGCTTTGGAAGAAGGATTAATTAACTTATTTATACGACTCACACTCACATCATAAGGACTAAAATCATTAACAATTTCTTTAAGATGCATATTAATTGAGTTAATTTGAGTTTCTTGTTTTTTTCTATCATTAAATAAACTTAGAAAAATATTTAACAACTTTTTTTCATTTAAATTTGAGTTAACAACTTCTGGAATAATCATTTTGTTACTTATAATATTTATAAGATTTGCGTATTTCACTCTTACAAAAGGTTTGATTAAAATTTCTGTGAAATAATTAAGTTTATAGATTACTATTTGAGGAATATTCCTTTTGGCAATTTCTAAAGAGGCAGTACCAGAGCAAGTTATACTTATATAGACATCTTCATAATATTCATCAAATTTACTCATATCAGTTGAGATTATAGTCTCAGTTTTCCATTGCTTAGTATTTTTTTTAATTAAAGAGGCAAGATGAGGCAAAGTTGGAATAAATATTTTATAATTAAGATTATTCTTAGATATGTATTTTTCAATATAACTGAAATATTTCATAAGTTTTGATACTTCATTTTGTCTACTACCTGGTAGAAAAGAGAGGTACTGATATTTACCTTTATTCTCTCTTTTTTTTATATAAAAAATTGGATGTCCAATAAAAGTTTTATTTAAATTATCAAAATTGAAATATTTTTTTTCGAAATTAAATAATAGAAAAATTTCATCAAATATATTTGCAAATTTCCTTGCCCTATATGATCTCCAAGCCCAAACAGTTGGAGCAACTACATGTATTATTTTATTTTTATAATTTGATTTTCTTAATTGGTTTACAAGGTTATAATTAAAATCTGGTGAATCTATGGTTAAAACTAAATCATAATCATTTTTAATAATATAGTTTTTTAATCTTCTTATCATTTTTAAATATTTTGAAATTGAAAGTATTATTTCAAAAAGCCCAATAGATTTAAATTCTGATAAATCATAAATTTTGTTAGAAATATATTTTTCAGATTTTTTGCCGCAAACTCCATCAAATTGGTATTTATCTATGTTCATTCTTGATAAAATATTTGAACAAATATTTTCACCGGATTGTTCCGTACAACAAACAAAAATTTTTATTTTTTTCAATTTAGATCGACTGATGAGATAAATAAGTTATTTTGACTAGCATAATCAATAATTTTTTTCTTATCTAAAATTAAACACTTATTTTTTTGCAAAAATACACCTTCATAATTATATTTTTTTAAATTTTTCATAGTATCTAAGCCAATTAAAGGAATATCAATTAGATTACTCTGGTTTTGTTTTGAAAATTTTAATAGTACACCATTATCATCTTTTCTTTTATATTCTTTGCATCTTTTTAACAATTCATCTGTGCCTTCTATAGCTTCTAATCCTAAAACTAATTGATTTTGAATTATCATAGCCTGACCAACAT
>CABYHW010000030.1 GCA_902518705.1 uncultured Alphaproteobacteria bacterium
TAAAATTAGAAGGTTATGAGGTTATACCTCATTTACCTGCAAGAACTATTGTAAATAAAAATGACTTAGAAAAGTATATTGGTGAACTTGCAAATGAATCTGGGTGTTCAAAAATGTTAATTATTGGTGGTGGTGGAAATCAGGCTGGTGAAATTTCTTCTTCAATTGATGTTCTAAAAACAGATTTTCTATCAAAATATAATTATCAATCTGTAGGTGTTGCTGGTCATCCCGAAGGAAGCCCAGATATTTCAAATGAAAATTTAGATTTAGCAATTAAACAAAAAAATGATTTTGCAAAAAATGCTGATTTTAAAATGTATTTAGCAACACAATTTTTTTTTGAAGCTAAATCTTTAATTGACTGGGAAAAACACTTAGTAAAAATTGGAAATAAATTACCAATCCATGCTGGAATACCAGGTCCAGCCTCTATTAAAACATTAGTAAATTATGCAAGGTCTTGCGGTATTGGAAATTCTTTGAGATTTATTACAAAACAGGCTTTTAACTTAACTAAACTTGCAACATTGAGCACTCCTGACAAATTAATTTATGATCTTGCTGAACATAGCGAAATAAACAAAGACTCTAAAATTGAAAAAATACACTTCTATGCGTTTGGTGGTATGAAAAAAACTTCAGAGTGGTTAAATCAATTTAATAACTCAGATTTTTCTTATAATAATAAACAGAAATTCGAGTTAAATTAGATTCTTCACAATTTTTTTATCTTTTAATGAAACAAAAGTTGTTTGATATTTAAGTTAATTTATAGATTAAGAATCTAATAATTAAGGAGTCTCATGTCAGATATTGAAATAGCAAGAAAAGCTAAAATGAAGCCTATTAGTGAAATTCTAAAAGGGCTTGATGTACCAGACACACCTGAAGCATTCAGTCCTATGGGTCGTCACATAGCAAAAATAAACTTGGAGTACATAGAGTCACTTAATAAAAATAAAGATGGTAAACTTGTTCTAGTCTCAGCAATAACTCCAACACCAGCAGGAGAAGGTAAAACAACAACTTCTGTTGGATTAAGTGATGGTCTTAATAAACTAGGAAAGAAATCTATTGTTTGTTTAAGAGAGCCGAGTCTTGGACCATCATTCGGTATGAAAGGTGGTGCAGCTGGTGGAGGCTATGCTCAAGTAATTCCAATGGAGCAAATTAATTTACATTTTACTGGAGATTTTCATGCAATTACATCCGCTCATAATTTGCTTTCTGCATTAATTGATAATCATATCTACTGGGGAAATAAATTAAATATTGATGTTAGAAGGGTTGTTTGGAAGAGAGTAATGGATATGAATGATAGATCGCTTAGATCTATTGTTGTTGATTTAGGGGGAGTTGCAAATGGATATCCTAGACAAGATGGTTTTGATATTACTGTTGCATCGGAGATAATGGCAATTTTCTGCTTAGCAAAAGATTTAAAAGATCTTGAAGATAGAATTGGTAATATAACTATTGCTTATACACGAGACAAAAAAGCTATTTATGCAAAAGATTTAAAGGCACAAGGTCCAATGACAGTGTTATTAAAAGATGCCATTAGACCCAACATAACACAAACGTTAGAAAATAATCCTGCTATAATTCATGGTGGACCATTTGCAAATATTGCTCATGGTTGCAATTCTGTAATTGCAACTAAAGCTAGTTTAAAATTAAGTGATTACGTTGTAACTGAAGCAGGCTTTGGAGCTGATCTAGGAGCAGAAAAATTTCTTGATATAAAATGTAGAAAATCAAATTTAAAACCTGATTGTGTGGTTTTGGTAGCAACAATTAGAGCACTAAAAATGCATGGCGATGTTTCAAAAGAAGATTTAAAAAATGAAAATGTAAATGCTCTTAAAAAAGGTTTAGTAAATCTAGAAAGACATATTAATAATGTTAGAAAATTTGGATTACCAGTAACTGTTGCTATTAATCATTTTGTCACTGATTCTAAAGCTGAAGTTGAAGCCGTTCTAAGTTTTTGTACAACTCAAGGAGTCAAGGCTTCTATGTGTACTCACTGGTCAGATGGTGGTGATGGTGCAACTGAATTAGCTCAAAATGTAATAGATATGTGTGAAGAAAATAAGAATACATTTAAATTTTTATATGAAGATGATTTAACTCTATTCAAAAAAATAGAAAAAATTGCACAAGAGATTTATCACGCAAGTGAAGTTGTGGCAGACACGAAAGTACGTCAACAATTGAAGGATTTTGAAACTAAAGGATTTGGCAAATTACCTGTTTGCATTGCAAAGACTCAATATAGTTTTTCAACTGACCCTAATTTAAAAGGTGCTCCTACTGGGCACGTTTTACCTGTTAGAGACGTAAGATTGTCATCAGGAGCAGAATTTATAGTAGTTGTTTGCGGTGATATTATGACCATGCCGGGTTTACCAAGTGTTCCTGCGGCAAATTCGATAAAGCTAAATGACCATGGAGAAATTGAAGGTCTTTTTTAAAACTGCTATAAAGAGTTATAATGTTTAATAATAAATACTCATTTCTTTCTATTGCTAGAAACGCTTTAAATCATCATGAGAATTGGCAAAAGACGTGGAATAGTCCTGAACCAAAAAAAAGTTATGATGCAATAATAGTCGGTGGTGGTGGACACGGTTTAACTACTGCTTACTATTTAGCAAAAAACCATGGAATTAATAATATTGCAGTAATTGAAAAAGGTTGGATAGGCGGGGGAAATACAGGGCGAAATACCACTATAATTAGATCTAACTATTTATGGGATCAAAGTGCGGCTTTATACGAGCATGCATTAAAACTTTGGGAAGGTATGTCTCAAGAATTAAATTACAACGTAATGTTTTCTCAAAGAGGAGTTTTGAATGTTGCTCATAATCTTCATGATGTAAGAGAATTAAAAAGACGGTGGCATGCAAACAGACTAAATGATATTGACTGTGAATGGCTTGATACAAAGAAAGTTAAAGAATTTTGTCCAATAATAAATACTTCACCAAACATTAGATATCCTGTTTTAGGAGCAACACTACAAAGAAGAGCAGGAACTGCAAGACATGATGCTGTTGCATGGGGTTATGCAAGAGGAGCTGATGAGATGGGGGTTGATATAATTCAAAATTGTGAAGTAACTGGTATTAATGTAAAAAATGGAAATGTAACTGGTATTGAGACAACAAAAGGATCTATTAATTCAAATAAAATTGGAATAGCTGCTGCAGGTCATACCAGTGTTATTGCCAATATGGCTGGAATTAAATTACCTTTAGAGAGTAAGCCATTGCAAGCTCTAGTTTCAGAACCAGTAAAACCAGTTATTGATACTGTAGTAATGTCCAATACAATTCATGCGTATGTATCTCAATCAGATAAAGGAGAATTAGTTATTGGTGCTGGAACAGATGGATATACATCATATACTCAAAGAGGTGGCTTTAACATTGTTGAAGATACTTTAATGGCGATCGTTGAATTGTTTCCAATATTTTCTAGAATGAAAATGCTTCGTCATTGGGGAGGGATTGTAGATATATGTCCTGATGCAAGCCCTATTATCAGTAAAACACACATAAACGGACTATATTTTAATTGTGGTTGGGGAACAGGTGGTTTCAAAGCAACACCAGGTTCTGGTTGGGTATTTGCTCACACTATAGCTAATGATCAAGCCCATGAATTAAATGCTCCTTTTACAATAAATAGATTTTCTAGCGGTGAATTAGTTGATGAACATGGTGCAGCTGCCGTAGCACATTAAATCATGTTTTTAATAAATTGCCCATACTGTGGAGAAAGAGATCAAGCTGAATTTTCTTGTGGAGGTGAGGCTCATATTGCAAGACCTAAAAATCCTCCTGAGCTCTCTGATGATCAATGGGCAGAATATTTATTCTTGCGAAAGAACGAAAAAGGTATTCATTATGAAAGATGGAACCATGAATATGGATGCAGACAATGGTTTAATTTAGCAAGAAATACAGCAACCGATGAAATTCTTGCAGTATATAACATGGGAGAAGCTCCTCCTAAATTAAAAGCAAATACTCCAGCCACACCTTCAGGTGAACCAAGTATTGGATCTGGGAATTTATCAACATCAAAAAAAGATAGATTTTAAAAATAAAGATGCGATACAAAAATAATAAAAATCTCGAAAATAATAAATCTGTTAGGTTTTATTTTGATAATAAAGAATATTTTGGATTTGAAGGTGACACCCTAGCTTCAGCACTTCTTGCAAATGATATTCACTTAGTTGGAAGAAGTTTTAAATATCATCGACCACGGGGTATTTATACCGCAGGTAGTGAAGAACCTAATGGAATAGTTCAGCTTGAGACTAAAGAATATACCGAACCTAATAGAAGAGTGACTGAAGTCCAGATATATGAGGGGTTAAAAGCTTTTAGTCAAAATAATTGGCCGTCAGTGAAATTTGATGCAGGCGCTATAAATGATCTACTATCCCCATTTTTTCCTGCAGGGTTTTATTACAAGACCTTTATGTGGCCACCAAAGTTTTGGAAGGCATATGAGTTTTTTATAAGACACGCTGCAGGACTTGGTAAATCTCCAAAAAAAGATGATCCCCACAAATACGAACATTTTCATTATCATTGTGATGTTCTAGTTGTTGGAGCAGGAGTAAGTGGATTAATTTCAGCAGAAATTGCAGCGAATAATAATTATAAAGTATTACTTATTGAGCAAGAAGACGATCTCGGAGGTGACATCTTATCTACAAGAAATCAGGATATTAAAATAGATAACTTGCCAATTAATGAATGGAAAAATAAAATCGTTGATAAACTCTCTAAAAATTCAAATATAAAAATAGTAAAAAATACAACTTGTTTTGCTTATTTAAATTATAATTTATTATTAGCTGTCCAAGAAATTGATCCTGAAAAAGGTTTAAATAAAAAAAATGATATCAGAGAAAGAATTTGGAAAATTAGATCGAAAAAAGTTATTCTAGCAACTGGTGCAATCGAACGTCCAATAATTTTTAATAATAATGACAGGCCCGGTATTATGCTTTCTAACAGTGCGAAAAAATACTTGAATAAGTATGGAGTTGCACCTGGAAAAAATTTAGTTTTTTTTACAAACAATGATAGTGCCTATGAAACTGCAATAGATTTTTTTGAACAAGGTATAAAAGTAGAAGCTATTGTCGATACAAGAGATGGTAGTGATGGATATTACCCTAAAAAAGCAAATAAATTAGGTATTACTATACTAAAAGGTTATGAAATTAGCGATACTGTTGGAAGATTAAAAATTAGAGAAGTTAAATTAAGAAAAATAAAAACTGAAAACAATAATGAAAAATCTTCTATTAATATTAAATGCGATCTTTTAGCAATTGCTGGTGGTTGGACTCCTACTGTTCATTTATTTACTCAATCAAAAGGAAAACTCAAATTTAGAGATGTAGATGGAAGTTTTATTCCTAATGAAGTTTATCAAGATACATTGTGTGTTGGCAGTTGCAATGGTGAATATAATTTAAATGAAATATTAATAAAAACTGAACAATATACATATAAATATTTAAATGACAATCAGCAAAACGAACTTGGTGAAGTAAACTACAAATCAGAGGATCTAAAGCACGGCAAACACGAAAATGTTTGGATTACATCAAAGAACAGCATCTCACGAACAAAAATGTTTGTAGATTTTCAAAACGATGTGACAGCAAAAGATATTAAACTAGCTTTAAAAGAGGGTTTTCAATCCATTGAACATGTCAAACGATATACAACTACAGGAATGGCAACTGATCAAGGCAAGACCAGTAATGTTAATGCACTTGGAATAATATCAGAATTAACAAATACTGAAATTTCTGAATTAGGTACAACAACATTTCGTTTACCCTATAAACCAGTAACATTTGGAGCAATTGCTGGGCGTCATGTTAAAGAATTTTTTGATTTAGAGAGAACAAGCCCAATGCATCAATGGCATATTGATAATAAAGCTTTATTTGAGGACGTAGGCCAATGGAAAAGAGCCTGGTATTATCCTCAAAAGAATGAAAGTTTTCAATCTGCTTTAAATAGAGAGGTAAAAGCAACTAG
>CABYHW010000031.1 GCA_902518705.1 uncultured Alphaproteobacteria bacterium
TAAAGCATTTAAAAAAGTGTTTTGAGGAATATCTACTTTTCCGAATTGTCTCATTCTTTTTTTTCCTTTTTTTTGTTTATCTAATAGTTTATTTTTTCTAGTAACATCACCTCCATACAGCTTCTGCGTAACATCTTTTCTAAATGAAGCTACTGTTTCGCGAGCTATTACTTTTCCTCCTATTGCAGCCTGAATTGCTACTTTAAATTGTTGTCTTGGTATAAGATCTTTTAATCTTTCGCATAGTGCTCTTCCTCTTTGTTCAGATCTATCCTTATGAACTATTAATGAAAGTGCATCAACAGGATCACCATTTATTAAAATTCCTACTTTAACTAGATTATTTACCTCATAGCCAGTAATCTCATAGTCAAAACTTGCATAACCTTTTGTAATAGATTTTAATCTATCATAAAAATCAAATACTACCTCATTAAGAGGGAGTTTGTACACTACCAAAGGTCTATTACCTGCATAACTCATATTTATTTGAATACCTCTTTTTGATGTACATAATTCTAATACAGATCCTAAAAATTCTTCAGGTACTATTATTGTAGCTTTTATCCAAGGTTCTGAAATATTTTCGACTTTTACAGGATCCGGCATATCAGTGGGATTATGAAGATTTACAGTTGATCTATCCTTCATTAAAATTTTGTAAACTACTGATGGTGCAGTGGTTACAAGTTCTAAATTAAATTCTCTTTCAAAGCGATCTCTGATAATTTCTAAATGCAATAAACCTAAAAAACCACAACGAAAACCATAACCTAAGGCAGGACTTACTTCTGGTTCATAAGAAAAACTTGAATCATTAAGAGCAAGTTTAGACATACTATCTCGCATATGTTCATAATCATCTGAGTCAACTGGAAACATTCCACAAAAAACTACTGGTTGGGAAGGTTTAAAACCAGGGAGAACTTCTTTTGTTGGAATTTTATCATCTGTTATTGTGTCACCAACTTTACAATCGGAAACACTTTTAATACCAGAATTTATGAATCCAATTTCTCCTGGCCCAAGTGTATCAACTTCAGTTGCCTTAGGAGAAAATATACCTACTCTATCAATTGTATATGTAGCGCCTGTTGCCATAAATCTTATTTTCTGACCTTTTTTTAGCTCTCCGTTTATAACTCTTACAAGCACAACAACACCAAGATAGCTGTCATACCAGCTATCAACTAACATACATTTCAATTCTTTACTTATTTCACCCGATGGAGAAGGGAGGAGAGTTATGATTTTATTTAATAAATCTTCTATGCCTACGCCTGTTTTTGCTGAAACAAGAGAAGCATTGTCTGTTTCAATACCAAGCACATCTTCAATTTGTGATTTTATTTTATCTGGTTCAGAAGAGGGAAGATCAATTTTATTTAGGACAGGTAAAATTTCATGATCATTATTAATAGCCTGGTACGCATTGGCTAACGTTTGTGCCTCAACACCCTGAGTAGAATCAACTATTAACAAAGACCCTTCGCATGCTGCTAAAGATCTTGATACCTCATATGAGAAATCAACATGACCTGGTGTGTCCATAATATTAAGTATGTAAGTTTTGCCATCATTTGATTTGTAAGAAAGTCTAACTGTTTGAGCTTTTATTGTAATACCTCTTTCTCTTTCTAGTTCCATTGAGTCTAGAACCTGTTCTTTCATTTCTCTATCAGTTAAACCTCCACAAAACTGTATTAGTCTATCAGCTAACGTTGATTTTCCATGATCTATGTGAGCTACAATTGAGAAATTACGAATAGAACTAAGTTCTGTCATTAGTTTCTTATAGATGCGTCAAGCGATTTGGATATTTCGTCTATTATTTTATTTGATAATTCCTCAATTTCTTGATCATTGAATGTTTTATCTTGAGGTTGAAGTAAAACCCTAAAAGCAATACTTTTTTTATTTTCTGGAAGTTTGTCTCCATCATAAACATCAAATATAATTACGTTTTGAACTATATTTTTATCTATTTTTTTTACTTTTTTAACTATCTCACCAGCTTTTACTTCTTTTGGGAAAAGAAAGGCAAAGTCTCTTTCAACCATCTGATAGGGATTGTTAGCAAACCCACCTTTAGAGGAAGATTTATTCTCTTGAAATTGTGATATATTCTCCAAATATATTTCAAAACCATATACCTTGATATTAACATCCATTGTTTTTAATAGAACTGGATGTAATTCTCCAAAATTAGCTATTCTGTTTTTACCTAGCCGCAAAGAAGAAGATTTGCCAGGATGATAGATTTGACCTTCAAGTTTTTCATATAACAAATTATCTATTGGTACATTTAAGTTTGTTAATATAGAGAATAAATCAGACTTTATACTAAAGACATCAATATTTTTTTTATTTGATAGCCAATTTTGTTCATCAGATGGGCCATAAGCTATAGCAGTTGCAACATTTTCTTGTTGGTCAGGTAGTGATTTAGAAAAATTTGGACCTACTTCAAATATTTTTGCTCTTAGATACATTCTAGATTTATTTTTATTTATTGCTTCTAATAAATTTGGAAGCGTAGATGGTCTCAACGTATTTAAATCGGTACTTATAGGATTTTTTAAACTAATTGTTTCATCTGATATAATTTTTGCATTATTTTCATCCATAAACGACCAAGTTACAACTTCTGAATATCCATTTAGAGCCATAATTTTTTTACTTTTATAAAAAGTTTTTGTTTTGGTATTTAAAATCTGCTTTTTTTCTTCTTGATTAGTTACTTTTTTAAGAGGAATTTTATTATAACCATAAATTCTTATTATTTCTTCGACGATATCTGCCTCACCAACAATATCTGGTCTAAAAGTAGGGCTTTGAATTTCAAACTTTGAATTTTTTTCATTAACAGAAAAACCAAGTGAAGCTAAGATTTTTTTCTGTTCCTTAGTATTGATTTCTATTCCACCAAAAGTCTTCACTTTATTTGTATCAAACATAAATGGTTTATTTTTTTCTATATTAATTTCTGAAGAAACGAACTCTCCTACTTCACCTCCACATAATTCTAAAATCATTTGAGTTGCAGCATCTACACCCCAATAGATGGAATCAGTATCTATCCCTCTTTCAAAACGGTAACGTGCATCACTTTGAAGATTTAGTTTTCTTCCAGTTTTAGTGACAGAAACGGGATCAAATAACGCAACTTCTAGAAAAACATTTTTGGTCTCCATACTACAACCACTATCAAGGCCGCCCATGACACCACCAATTCCATGAAGTTTATTTTCATCATCACAAATTACAATCATATCACTGTCACATTGATACTTAACTTCATTTAATGCTAAACATTCCTCATTTTTGTTGGCTAATCGCATTGTTAAATTGCCTTTCACTTTATCAGCATCGTAAACATGAAGTGGTCTTCCTAAGTCAAAAGTAATATAATTTGTAATGTCAACAAGAGCTGAAATAGGTCTTAATCCGATTGCAGTTAATCTATCTTGAAGCCACTTAGGACTTTCTACATTTTTGACATTTTTAAAATATCGACCTGCTACTCCAGGACATAGATTATTATTTTGAAATTCTTTTTTCCACGTAATTGGGCTTTTGAATGATTCTTTTGATTTTTTATAATTTAAGTCTTTTAATTTACCAATTCCTGCTGCTGCTAAATCTCTTGCGATACCTCTGACCGATAAACAGTCAGATCTATTTGGTGTTAAATTAATTTCAATAATAGGTTCATCTATTGCAAAAATTTTACTAAATAAATCACCAATTTTATAATTATCTTTTACTTCAATAATTCCATCATGTTCATCAGAAATACCCATCTCTCTTTCTGAGACAAGCATTCCGCAAGATTCAACCCCTCTTATTTTGGTTTTTTTTAAATGTAAATCTGTACCAGGAATATAACTATTTTCTGGCGCAAAAATTCCAAGCATGCCTTGTTTTGCATTTGGAGCACCACACACAACTTGATAATTTCCATTTATTGTTTCAACCTGACATACTTTAAGCTTATCTGCATCTGGATGTTTTTCTGCTTTTAAAACTTTAGCTACTGTAAAATTCTTAAATATTTCTGATTTATCTTCTACACTTTCAATCTCTAAACCAATATTGGTTAAAGTATCTGTTATGGTATTTAAATTTTCAGAAGTCTCTAAATGATCTTTTAGCCAGTCTAGTGTAAATTTCATTTATAGCCCTGATCGTGTTTGGTTATCCAAAATACTAAAACCATAATGATCCAGCCATCTATAATTTGGATCAAAAAAACTTCTTAAATCTGTAATGCCATATTTAAGCATCGACAAACGCTCAATTCCCATACCAAAAGCAAAACCCTGAAACTGTTTTGAATCGATATTACAATTATCTAAAACTATAGGATTGACCATTCCACAACCCAATATTTCTAACCATTTATCTCCTTCACCAATTTTAATTTTATTATTTACTTTGGTATAAGCTACATCCATTTCTGCACTAGGCTCGGTAAAAGGAAAATAACTAGGGCGAAAACGGTATTGTAAGTTTTTGACTTCGAAAAATTCTTCTAAGAATGAAACGAGTGTTGATTTTAAATCAACCATAGTAGAACTTGTATCAACGACTAAACCTTCTACCTGATGAAACATAGGAGCATGTGTAGCATCTGAGTCACTTCTATAAGTTCTGCCAGGCACAATAATTTTAATAGGTGGTTTTGTGTTAAGCATAGTTCTCACTTGAACAGGACTGGTATGAGTTCGAAGAACATTTTTGTCTCCATTATCCTGAACATAAAAAGTATCCTGCATTTCTCTTGCTGGATGATGTTCTGGGATATTTAAAGCTGTAAAATTATTAAAATCTGTTTCTATATCTGGACCTGTTTCCACTGCATAATTTAAATTTCCAAAAATTTCTATAATATTAAATATTGTTTGACTAATTGGGTGTATTTTTCCTTTTTCAGAAATATTAGGTGGTAGAGTAACATCAATTGATTCTAAATTAATCTTGTTTGAAATTTCAATATTTTCAATTTCTGTTCTTTGGTTTTTAATACCTTCTTCAATTTCTTTTTTAATAATATTTAATTCCTGTCCTTTCGATTTTTTTTCTTCAATCGACAAAGAGCCTAATCCTTTTAAAGCTTCAGGTATTAATCCTTTTTTACCTAGATAATATAGTCGAAGTTTTTCTAAATCTTCGAAGGATTTTGAAGCTTTAATTTTTTTTAGAACATCAATTTTATTTTCAGCAAATGCCATCAATATCTATTATATTTTATTAATTAAAATTATCTAGCAGATTGAGCTTTATCAACTAAAGCTTTAAAAGCCTCTGGCTGGTTAACCGCAAGATCCGCTAAAATCTTTCTATCTATTTCAATAGATGATTTTTTAAGACCAGATATAAATTGCGAATATGTTAAACCATGAAGTCTAACACCAGCGTTGATTCTTTGAATCCATAAACCCCTAAAATCACTTTTTCTTTTTTTACGATCTCTATAAGCATATTGCATACCTCTTTCGACAGCCTGCACAGCAACTCGAAAAACATTTTTTCTTCTACCGTAATAACCTTTTGCTCTTTTAATTACTTTTTTGTGTCTAGCTCTTGCTGTAACACCTCGTGATACTCTTGCCATTGATTTCCTCTTACTTGTTGTATGGTAACATATGATCAATCAAAGCAGAATCACCTGGTGACATAATTGCAGATCTTTTCGTGTTACGAATAAATTTATTGGAACGTTTACTCATTCCATGTCTCTTTCCAGCAGGTTTAAATTTAATTTTACCAGTACCTGTTCTAGAAAATCTTTTTTTTAAACTACTCTTAGTTTTAAGCTTGGGCATTACTATCTCCTATATTGTAAGTTTTCCCGTTAGGCTGCCCCGCAGGCCATAACAAGTTTTGAAGGCTTATACTGATAATTGAGTATTTTGCAATATGTAGAATTATTTAGCAACTTGAGGGACAAGTATCATCATTATTTGTCTTCCCTCAAACTTAGGAGCTACTTCAACTTTTGCATATTCTTCAACTTCTGAAGTTAGTTTTTTTAGAAGATCAAAGCCTAAATTTTGATGCT
>CABYHW010000032.1 GCA_902518705.1 uncultured Alphaproteobacteria bacterium
AAAAAATTAGCAAAAATGGCAAGAGCTGGTTTTAGTTATGACATATGTAAAAAAATATTAGGTTAATTTTCCTTAATATGAATCTTACCTTCTAATAATCTTGCAATTTGTTTGGTTGTTTCAAATCTTTCAAATGAAATTCTTATGATTGCAGTTAAAGGTGCTGCAAGCAGAACTCCAATAAAACCCCAAATCATTCCCCAGAAAATTAAAGATAAAATAATCGTAATTGGATGTAATCCAAAACTCTCACCAAAAATTTTAGGTTCTACAAAATTTCCAACTATTTGATGAACAATTGTAGGCAAAATTATAATTAAGAAAACTAGTGTTGGATCGTTATATTGAAGGAAAGCAATTGGTAATGGAAGTAAAACAGCAATTACAGAACCAATCACTGGAATAAAGTTTAAAATAAATGTTAAGCTACCAAAAATGAAGGCTAATTCTAAACCTAAAAACCAATAGATTAATCCTGCCGCAATACCTGTGAAAGCTGAAGTTAAAAATTTTGTAAATATATATTTTTTTACTAATCTAATAATGTCATTCCACTCATCAGAGGTATTCTTAGGAGGAGTGCCAAGTAATAAAAAAAGAGTTATTATTACAACTAAGAGAAACTTTGAAATAAAATTTGCACTATTACTTAATATAGTTGCAGCCCAATTAGTAATTGGTAACTCTGAAATTGTATTTCTAATTGTTTCTCTATCAACATCAATTTCAAATTCTTGAAGCTGTATTATGACTGCCTCAATTAAAATGATTACTTTTTGATTATAATCATCTGCAGACTCCAAGAATGTTGCTACAGAAGAAACAATAAAAGGAACTATAATTGAGAATAAAAGTACAATTAAACAAATACTAATAAAAACTGCTATAAATCGGTGTACACGAAGATTTATAGTCTGAAAATCAATTATTGGATCAATTAATATCCTTAAAAGAAGTGCTAATACAAATGGCACCATTATAGGTTGCGAGAAACTTAAAATAAATGCAACAGCTATACTGGCCAATATAAAAAGAGAGCCAGAAATTACGCGATTATTTTCATTCATTAGTTCTTAGTAGATTGGGGATTAAAAATTTCTGTTTTTTCATCTGATAATTTTTCAACATAGAGTGATTGACTTGGAAAAGCAAAACCAGCTTCATTATTTTCAACTATTTCTATTATTTTGACAGCAAGATTTTCTTTTATTTTTAAAAATTCTGCCCAATCATTCGTAACAGTAAATGTTTGCACTAGCATATCAATAGAACTGTCAGAAAAACTATCTATTCGAACGTAGAAACTTGCATTTTGATTTTTTGCAAAATTATTATCTTTTTCAATTAAATTGTTTATTTGTTCTCTGATATTTTTTAATTGCTCAATACTAGTTCTATATTCTAGTCCAATTAACCATCTTATGCGTCTATGATGTCTTCTGGTATAATTAGTAACAGACTGCTCAGCAAATTTATAGTTTGGCACCATTACTGGGGTTGAATCAAATCTTCTAACAAGGGTTGATCTAAATCCAATTTGCTCAACAACTCCTTCAACTTCACCAGAAACTAGTATTACGTCACCAACTGTAAATCTTTTTTCCATTAGGATCATAATACCGCTAATTAAATTTTTAAATAAATCTTGAGCACCCAATGCAACAGCTACACCAAATAATCCCAATCCTGCAATTACTGGCCCAACTCTTATGCCCCACAATTCTAAAATTGCTACAGCACCAAGAACAATAACAAGAATTTTTAAACCTTTAAGCGTCCAATCAACTAAAGGTTTTGAAATTTTTGACTCAAAGTTTTTTATTACAAATGAAAACGGTATAATTAATTGATGCAGTAGCCAGAATATAAAAATTGTTATTAAAGATCTGTTTAGTAAATCTAAAAAATCTTGATTATTATCAGAAACATTTAAGTACGAAGAAGCTATAAAGAAACCTAAAACAACAGGAAGAAATTTTAATGGTCCATCAAGTACTTCAATAACAGCGTCATCAATTTGATTAGAAGTTTTTGAAACAATTCTTGATAATCGATTAAGAATAAATCTAGCTATAAGCCTTCTGAGTAAATAAAAAAGTAGAAAAATTACAAGGCTTACTACGATATCTGTAGCGTTTATGCCAAAAACACCGTTATTCCAAACATCTAAAAAAAGGTCTGTAAAGCTATTGAATGTTTCCATAAGCGATATATTTATTATTCATTATCATGAAATTTAAATTTTTACTTGTTTTTTTGATTATGCTTAACTTAAAGAATACATTATTAGCTAATGAAACAGTGAATTTATACGATTTTTCATTTGAAGATATAGACGGCAATCAAGTTAATTTAGAGAAGTTTGCAGGCAAGCCAATTTTAATAGTAAATACAGCTTCAAGATGTGGTTTCACTCCACAGTATGAAGATCTTCAAAACTTATTTATTAACTACAGAAAAAGTGATTTGACTATAATAGCTACTACGAGCAATTCCTTCAATCAAGAATATTCAGAAACTGAAGATATTAAAAAAATATGTTTAGTTAACTACGGTGTAGGTTTTGTTACTTCATCGCCAATGGATGTTAAAGGAAGTGATGCCCATCCAATTTATGCTTGGATTGACGAAAAATATAACGAAAAACCGAAATGGAATTTTTATAAATATCTTTTTGATAGAAATGGACATCTCGTTAAATCTTGGTCTTCTATGACAAAACCAGATAGTACAAAAATAACAAATCTAATAGATCGATTAATTTAAAAAAAAAGGGCAAAAAAATTTGCCCTCTTCTCATAATTATTTTTATTAAGGTTACATCATGCCGCCCATGCCGCCCATGCCACCCATGCCTCCCATGCCACCGCCCATATCAGGCATTGCAGGAGCTGCAGATTTATCTTCAGGTGCATCAGCTACCATAGCTTCAGTAGTAATTAATAAACCAGCTACTGATGCTGCATCTTGTAATGCAGTTCTAACAACTTTAGTTGGATCAATTATACCAGCATTTACCATGTTGGTGTATTTGTCCATTTGCGCATCATAGCCAATATTATGATCTTTACTTTCACGAATTTTACCCGCTACTACTGCTCCATCGACACCAGCATTTTCTGCAATTTGTCTCATTGGATTAAAGAGCGCTCTTCTTACAATATCAACTCCAATCTTTTGATCATCATTAGCGGTTTTAACTGATTTTAATGAATTGGTAGCATATGCAAGAGCTGAACCACCACCAGGTACAATACCTTCTTCAACAGCTGCTCTTGTTGCATGCATTGCATCTTCGACTCTGTCTTTTTTCTCTTTAACTTCAACTTCTGTAGCGCCACCAACTCTGATAACTGCTACACCACCTGCTAATTTTGCAAGCCTTTCTTGAAGTTTTTCTCTATCATAGTCAGAAGTTGTTTCTTCAATTTGTGCTCTGATTTGATTACATCTACCTTCAATGTCTTTCTTTTTACCAGCACCTTGAACGATAGTAGTATTTTCCTTATCAACAACTACTCGTTTAGCAGTACCAAGCATTTCAAGATTAACATTTTCTAACTTTATACCAAGATCTTCACTTATCACTTGGCCACCAGTTAAAATTGCAATGTCTTCTAACATAGCTTTTCTTCTATCTCCAAAACCTGGAGCTTTAACTGCAGCTATTTTTAAGCCACCTCTTAGTTTGTTTACAACTAAAGTTGCTAAAGCTTCACCTTCAATATCTTCAGCTATAATTAATAGTGGCTTAGTAGATTGAACAATAGATTCAAGTAAAGGCAGCATTGGTTGTAAACTTGATAATTTTTTCTCATGAAGTAATACATAGCAATCACCAAGTTCGGTGATCATTTTTTCTGCATTAGTTACAAAATATGGTGAAAGATAACCTCTATCGAACATCATACCTTCAACAACATCAAGTTCAGTATCTAAGCTCTTTGCTTCCTC
Organism: uncultured Alphaproteobacteria bacterium; assembly: GCA_902518705.1. Classification (GTDB taxonomy): domain Bacteria; phylum Pseudomonadota; class Alphaproteobacteria; order HIMB59; genus CACPNW01. Next base: position 3,955 of record CABYHW010000032.1, read on the forward strand.
TACGGTAATAACACCTTCTTTACCAACTTTTTGCATTGCACTTGAAATCATTTTACCTACTTCAGCATCACCATTTGAAGCGATAGTGCCTACTTGTGCAACTTCCTTATCAGTTTTAATTACTTTAGATTTTTTTCTAATTTCATTAACTACAGCATCTACAGCTAAATCAACTCCTCTTTTTAAATCCATAGGATTCATTCCAGCTGCAACAGCCTTCATTCCTTCAGTTGCAATTGCTTGTGTTAATACGGTAGCAGTAGTTGTTCCATCACCAGCAATATCATTAGTTTTACTAGCAACGTCTCTAACCATTTGAGCGCCCATATTTTCAAATTTATCTTTTAATTCTATTTCTTTAGCAACACTTACACCATCCTTGGTAATTCTTGGTGCTCCAAAAGATTTATCCATAACTACATTTCTACCTTTAGGTCCTAATGTAACCTTTACTGCATCAGCTAGCTTGTTAACACCAGTTAACATTTTTGATCTAGCATCTGATCCAAAAAATATATTTTTTGCAGACATTTTTTTATCCTCTCTTAATTACTATTTCTTTTTCTTACCTGAAGTTATAATTCCCATGATGTCAGACTCTTTCATTATCAGAAAGTCGTCACCATTCATTTTTACTTCAGTACCAGACCATTTTCCAAAAAGTATTTTATCTCCTTTTTTGACATCCAAAGGTACTAGTTTTCCTGTTTCATCTCTTGCTCCAGAACCAATTTCTAATACTTCACCTTCCATTGGTTTTTCCTGGGCAGTATCAGGGATAATTATTCCCCCTGCTGTTTTTTGATCAGAGTCTACTCTTTTGACTAAGACTCTATCATGTAAAGGTCTAAATTTCATATTTCCTCTTTTGTTAACTAATTGAAATTAAATAATTTTTTATTAGCACTCTCATTATGAGAGTGCTAGTTATTTAAGCATTATTAAAGTCTATTCAAGAAGAAAACAAAAAAAAATTCGAATTAACCAAAGTTATGATATTTTAAGAAAAAATGATATTTTTCAGTGTTTTTTTTAGAACTCTTGGTTTTTTGAGTGCATTATTAATTTTTATAATAATTATTAATTTGGTACTTAATTTTTCTAATGAACTAGAAAAAAAACAGTTTGTAATGACTGAAGGTATACGTAGTTCAAATAATATTATAGCTAATATTAATTTAAGTGGGCCAATATTTAATAATAACAGCAATGTTTTAGGAAATAATCTTTACGATTATATCAATCCCTCGCAAGTAAAATCTTATTTAGAAGAGTTAAAAGATCTAGAAATCAAGGCTCTAATTATTAACATAAATTCTCCAGGTGGAACAGTAAGTGCTACTGCTGAGTTAGAACAAATTATTTATGAATTTAAACAACACACAAATACTAAAGTATATTTTTTTACAAAAGAGATTTTAGCATCTGGTGGATATTGGGTTGCAACTACAGCTGATAAGATATTTGCATCTTATGGATCAATCATAGGTAGTATAGGAGTCAGTGGACCTAGTTGGTTCTACTATAATACGCCAACAAGTCTATCTTCAGGAATCTTTGGCCAGACAATTGAAACTAAAAAAGGAATTGAAGTTTTTAATCAAAATGCTGGAGAAGGCAAAGATTTGTTTAATCCATTTAGACGACCTAGAAGTGATGAAATCAAACACTTACAAAATATCGTTGATGATGTTTATAATGATTTTATAACAAAAGTTTCAAAAAGTCGTAAAATTGAAATTTCAAATTTAAAAAATGATATTGGAGCTTTAATTTACAGTAGTAATCAGGCAAAAA
>CABYHW010000033.1 GCA_902518705.1 uncultured Alphaproteobacteria bacterium
CTTTGGAATATTTGATGATGCCATTTTAAAATTTTTATCAATACCAGCGGATGAGTAAATAAACAAAGCTGAATTAAAATTAAATTTTTTTAAATTTTCATAGAGGCTTTTCGTTTTAAAACTTTCAATATTAAATTTATCAATAAAATATAGTTTTTTTTGAGATAATTTGTCGGACAAAGCTGATTTAATTGCAAGTTTTTTTTCTTTTTTATTAACTGAAAAAGAATGATCTCTAACTAAAGGTCCCATAGATACTGCACCTCCTCTGAAATTAGGCGGTTTACTACTACCTTGCCTAGCATTTCCTGTACCTTTTTGAGAAAAGGGTTTCTTGCTTCTTCCGCTAATTTCAGATCTAGTTTTTGTTTTATGAGAGCCTTGTCTCTTCTTTGCATTTTGATAACGTAAATATTGATGAATAAGATCAGGTAAAAGTTTACATTCAAAAATGTTAGGGTCTAAATCAATATCTCCCACTTTAGTGTTATTTAAATTTAATACTGGCTGTTTCACTTTTTTTTCACCGAGTCTTTAATAAAAACTATTGAATTCTTTTTTCCAGGTACAGATCCTTTAACAATTAATAAATTGTTTTTTATATCTACATCAATCACTTTGAGATTTTGTTTAGTGACTTTCTTACTACCCATTCTTCCTGCCATTTTTTTTCCTTTGAATACTCTGCCAGGATCTTGGTTCTGTCCTGTAGATCCATGAGATCGATGGGATATAGATACTCCATGAGATGCTCTAAGACCTGCAAAATTATGTCTTTTCATTACTCCAGCAAAACCTTTACCAATTGAGATGCCTGAGACATCAACATACTGATCTTTTTTAAAATGAGACACGTCTATAATTGAACCAATATCAAGAATATTATCAGAATCTACTCTAAATTCTTTTAGGATCTTTTTTGGTTTAGTCTTTATTGATGTAAAAATTTTTCTTTGAGGTTTATTAATCTTGCTAATATCTTTATTAGTGTTAACACTTGCTAGTTGAATTGCATTATAACCATCTTTTTCTTTAGTCTTTGATTTTGAGACAATACATTCGTCTATTTTTAAAATTGTTACATGAGTTGATGATCCATTTTCATTATAAAACGAGGAATTACCTATTTTTGTAGCTATCATACCAGATCTATTCATATCTAAATTTTTATATCTACCTCTACACCAGCAGATAAATCTAACTTCATCAATGCATCTACAGTTTGTGGTGTTGGATCAATTATATCTATAAGTCTGTTATGTGTTCTTATTTCGAGTTGATCTCTACTTTTTTTATCGATGTGAGGGGATTTATTTACTGTAAACCTCTCGAATCTCGTAGGTAAAGGAATAGGTCCTTTTACTTTTGCTCCTGTTCTTTTAGCAGTATTAATAATATCTAGTGTACTATTGTCTAACAGTGAACTGTCAAAACCTCTAAGTCTAATTCTAATATTTTGATTTTCCATTACGCTAATTTTGCCTTTACTTCATCAGCAACATTTGAAGGAACCTGTTCATAATGATCAAATTGCATTGTATAATTTGCTCTTCCTTGTGATAATGATCTCAAATTATTTACATACCCAAACATATTCGCTAGCGGAACCATAGCATCTACAACATTGGCATTACCTCTAGTAGACATTTCTTGAACTTGACCTCTTCTACTATTCAAATCACCAATTACATCTCCCATGTATTCTTCAGGAGTTACAACTTCAACTTTCATCATTGGTTCTAGAAGTACAGGACTAGCTTTAGATATTCCTTCCCTAAATGCGGCTCGAGCTGCAATTTCAAAAGCTAAAACACTTGAGTCAACATCGTGATAGGCACCATCATAAAGGGTTGCTTTAAAATCAATACATGGAAAACCAGCTATTACACCAGTTTGCTGCTGAGATATTAAACCTTTCTCAACACCAGGTATATGCTCAGTAGGAATGTTTCCACCTTTAATTTGATTGATAAACTCATATCCACTTCCAGCTTCACCTGGCTCAAATTTAATTTTAACTCTAGCAAACTGGCCAGCTCCCCCTGATTGTTTCTTATGTGTGTAATCAACATCAAAAGCTTTTGAAATCGTTTCTCTATATGCAACTTGAGGAGCACCAACATTGGCTTCAACCTTGAACTCTCGTTTCATTCTATCAACTAGTATCTCTAAATGAAGCTCACCCATTCCCTTAATTATTGTTTGTCCACTTTCATGATCAGTTGTAACTCTAAAGCTAGGGTCTTCTTGAGCAAGTCTTGCTAATGCGGATCCCATTTTTTCATGGTCAACTTTTGTTTTTGGCTCTACGGCTACTTCAATTACTGGATCAGGAAAATCCATTCTTTCAAGAACGATCGGTTCATTGATGTTACATAAAGTTTCACCAGTTGTAACATCTTTTAGTCCAACAAGAGCGACAATATCTCCTGCATTAGCAGTTTTTATTTCTTCCCTATTGTTTGCATGCATTAATAACATTCTACCAATATTTTCTTTTTTTCCAGAGTTTGAATTCAGCACACTATCTTTTGTGTTAATAGTACCAGAATATATTCTTGCAAAAGTCAGACTACCAACAAATGGATCAGTCATTATTTTAAATGCTAAAGCACTAAAAGGTTCTTCATCTTTACATTGCCTTGTCAGTACTTTTGTTTCATCATTTATGTCGGTTCCCTTTACATTTTCTACATCTATTGGGGATGGCATATAATCTATTACCGCATCAAGTAGAGGTTGAACTCCTTTGTTTTTAAAAGCTGAACCGGTCAATACAGGCACGAACGAACCCTTGATTGTCCCAAGTCTTATACATTTCTTGATTTCTGTAATAGATGGCTCTGTACCATCCAAATATTTTTCCATGATAGCATCATCTTCTTCAACTGCTTTTTCAATTAATTTTTCTCGGTATTCCTTTGATTGATCAATAAGATCATCAGGTATATCGATTACATCAAATTCTGCACCAAGTGATTCATCTTTCCAAACTATTGCTTTATTTGCTACTAAATCTACAACACCTTTCAAGTTACTTTCTATACCTATAGGAAGTTGAGTAACTAATGGATAAGATCCAAGTCTTTCAGTTATCATGTCAACGCACATAAAGAAATTGGCGCCTGTTCTATCAAGTTTATTTATAAAACACATTCTAGGGACATTATATTTATCAGCCTGCCTCCAAACTGTTTCGGATTGTGGCTCTACCCCAGCAACACCATCAAAAACTGCAACGGCACCATCAAGTACTTTTAAAGATCTTTCAACTTCAATAGTGAAATCGACATGTCCAGGAGTATCAATAATATTAATTCTGTGATCATTCCAAAAACATGTAGTGGCTGCTGAAGTTATAGTAATTCCTCTTTCCTGTTCTTGTTCCATCCAATCCATTGTTGCTGCACCATCATGAACTTCACCAATTTTATGTGATTTACCTGTGTAGTATAGTATTCTTTCAGTCGTGGTCGTTTTTCCAGCATCTATATGTGCCATAATACCAATGTTTCTATATTTATCTAATTGATGCGATCTAGACATTCTACCACCTAAAATGTGAAAAGGCTCTGTTTGCTTCAGCCATTTTATGAGTTTCTTCTCTTTTTTTTACAGCATTACCTTTATTATTGAATGCATCAAGTATTTCGTTTGCTACTCTCTCTCTCATTGTTTTTTCATTTCTTTTAATTGCGGAGTCAACTATCCATTTCATTGCTAATGTCTGAGCTCTTTTAGGCCTAACTTCCATAGGAACTTGATATGTAGCACCACCTACTCGACGAGATCTAACTTCAAGTGATGGCTTCACATTATTTAGTGCATCATGAAAAAATTCTATTGGAGTCTTATCTGTTTTTTTTGAAACAATATCAAAAGCTCCATATACTATTTTTTCAGAAATAGATTTTTTTCCATCATTCATAATTCTATTCATAAACTTTGCTAGCACTAAATCCTTATACTTGTGATCTGGAAGTATGGTTCTTTTTTCTGCTGCTCTTCTTCTAGACATAATTACAATTATTTTGGTCTTTTAGCACCGTAAAGTGACCTTCTTTGTTTTCTTGAGCTAACACCTTGGGTGTCCAGAGTTCCTCTTAAAATATGATATCTAACACCGGGTAAATCTTTTACACGACCACCTCTGATTAAAACAACTGAGTGCTCTTGTAAATTGTGTCCTTCTCCAGGAATGTAAGCAGAAACTTCCTGTCCATTAGTAAGTTTGACCCTTGCAACTTTCCTTAAAGCAGAGTTAGGTTTTTTTGGTGTAGTTGTATAGACTCTAGTACAAACCCCTCTTTTTTGTGGGCTTTGATCCAAGGCAGGTACCTTGTTTCTTTTTTTTACTAAATTTCTACCTTTTCTAACTAACTGATTAATAGTTGGCATAAAATCCTTAAGTTAAGTGTTTGGAACTATTCCACGACCTTTAACAAATCGTAGGGGTCTTTATAAATAAGGATGAAATAAGTCAAGTAAATATATCTTATTCAGAAGTTTCTGACTCAATTTGTTGATTTTTCATCGTAATTTCAGCATCTCTCTGATTGGCAACCTTTTCATATTCACTAGTCATCCTTCCAGTACCAGCTGGTATCAATCTTCCTACAATTACGTTTTCTTTTAAACCATTAAGAGTATCAATTTTACCTATAGTTGCAGCATCTGTTAATACTTTCGTAGTCTCTTGGAATGATGCTGCTGAAATAAATGAGTTGGTTTGTAAACTTGCCTTAGTGATACCGAGAAGTATTGGTTCATATACAATTTTAGATTTTTTTTCTTCTTCTAGTATTTTATTTAATTTAATAATATCTCTTTTTTGCAATTGTTCTCCTGCAATTAGTTTTGAGTCACCAGGATCTTTTATTAAAACTTTTTGAAGCATTTGTCTGGCAATAGTTTCAATGTGCTTGTCATTTATATAAACGCCTTGAAGTTTATATACTGATTGTACCTCTCTAACTAAATATCTTGCTAACTCTTCAACACCTAATATTCTTAAAATGTCATGAGGAACGGGTGTGCCTTCAACAAGAATATCACCTCTTTTAACAAAATCACCTTCCTGGACATTTAAATATTTAGATCTTGGAATTAATAATTCGACATTATCTTTTTCATCAAGACTTGTAATAATAACTCTTCTTTTATTTTTATAATCTTTTCCAAAAGAAATTTTACCATCAATTTCAGACATAATTGCAGGATCTTTTGGTTTTCTTGCCTCAAATAATTCTGCCACTCTGGGTAATCCACCCGTAATATCTTTGGTTTTGGAAGATTCTTTAGGAATTCTAGCTAAAACCTGACCGGCAAATACTTCTTGACCATCTTCGACACTTATAATCGTGTCAATTGACATTGGATAATTGACGATGTCTATATTTTCATCTTGATCAGTATCAAGATTTTTATCAATGTTTATTGCAGGTTTAAAATTTTTACTTTTTTGATTTTGACTCCAGTCAATGACTATTTTGCTGGATATACCTGTTGTATCATCTATTGACTCTCTAAAAGATATACCTT
>CABYHW010000034.1 GCA_902518705.1 uncultured Alphaproteobacteria bacterium
ATTATTTTTTACCTAAGTACTGTTCAAGTTGTTTTAAAGTTTCTAGTTCACCACTGCTGATGCTTCTATTTTCTTTTTTCCTTTTTAATCTTTTATATTCCTTGATTAGAAAATTAAGACTCTCCATTATTTGTTTATTCATGTTTTATAAATTATAGGTAAAATTGATGATACAACAATCATAATGGAGCTGATTAAAAATATAAGTGATATTCCATAACCCCAATCAATAATATAACCAAAAACTACAGGCGATAAGGCACTCGCAAAAACCCCAACTGCGTGCAGTAAAGCTTTAGCAGTCCCAATACTTTTCACTCCGTAAATTTCTGCCCAGAGTGATCCCATAAACGGTGCTGATAAACCTATGTTAAATCCAAATAAAGACATGTAAAGCACGAATGACCAATAATTATTAAAGAAAAAAAGAATGGTGATACAAAGTAACAAAGGTAATAGTACAAAAGGTATTGCTTTCTTTGTATTTATCTTATCTATTAAGGGTCCTCCTATGAATAAACCTAAAATAGAAAATAATCCAAAATATATATAACCGTTCCCAAGCATTTCCATTGTCCACCCTTTAGCATCAAAAATATAAATCTGATGAAACATTAGCCCAGTACCAATAAATGGAAAGGCTGCAGCTAATGGAAAATAAATAAAAAAAACTCGGTCTTTTAAAATTTCTGTAATGGTCCAACTTTTATGTGTTTTCTCATTATCAATATTTTTTTGAAGAGCAGAATCCCTTCTTTTTTGATTATGAAGAATAAAGTATATTATTGGAATTAAGATCAAAAGAGTCAAACTTGTTAAAAACCAAAGAGTTTTAAAACTAAAGTATGAGTCCAAATTAACGACAATCTTTGGTAAAAACATTATACCTAACATTCCTCCAAGTGTTGCAACAGATATTGCTTTACCTCTATCAATTAAAAAATATCTTGCCATTGAAGTTGAGCCGGCATGTGTCATAGCCCCCTGTCCAAAAAAACGTAATAAAAATAAAATAAGTAAAAGATGAAAAATATTATTGAAAATAAAATAAAAACCAATGCAAGCAAAAGCTAAACCAAGAATAATACCTATGGAGTATAATCTTAAATCAATTTTATCTATTAATTTAGCAAAGTTAATAAATAAAAATGAACTGACAAGTGTTGCTATGGCATAAACTAATCCAAACTCACCATCTGTTATTTTATATAGATTTCGAATATCATCATTAAATAATGCAATGTAAAAAGTCTGCCCAAAACTTGCAAAGAAGACCATGACAAATCCATATACTAAGAGATTAGGATCATGTAAAAAAAATTTTTTCATTATTGTTTAAAGCAATTTTTTAATAGTATTTAAAAGTTTTACCATTTTACTCTTATCTATTCTTCCTGTGTTAACATTTCGTGGGCTTGGATGATAACTACCAACTAGAATTTTCTTATCGGGTAAAATATTCATAGATCCGTGAGAAAAAATAAAATCTTTATTTCGTATTTCATATTGTTGCTTATAATAATTTACACAGGCGTCATGACCAATTTTACCAAGGGCGACAATGACTTTTATTTTTTTTAAGAAAGCAATTTCTTGATTGAAAAAATTAAAACATGTTTTCAATTCTTGTGAAGTAGGTTTATCTTCTGGGGGTACACATTTAAGAGCAGTAGTTAAGTACATATTTTGAAGTTCCAAACCATCACCTCTATCTACTGAATCTGGTTGGTTTGCAAATCCAGTTTTAAATAGACAGGAAAATAAAAAATCTGCAGATTTATCCCCTGTAAAAACTCGACCTGTTCTATTTCCTCCATGCGCTGCTGGCGCAAGGCCTACCATTAATAATTTAGCTTTTTCATCTCCATAGCCCGTAATGGGCTTACCCCAATAACTTTGATCAATATATTGTTTTCTTTTTTCTTTAGCAATTTTTTCACGGAAGTTAACTAAGCGTTCACACTTTCTGCAATGAATAATGGATTTGTTTAAATTACTTAATGTCATTTGGAAGATATATATTTATATTACAGCTCTGTGATTAATGAAAGAGCTAAAGCTATTCTAGAATTTTGTTTCATCAAAACTCCACTTGAGCAGTGGTTTAAAAAAGATGATGAATTTGATAATTTATTGAAAAGTAGTTTTATGGATGATTACATTAAGGCTATTAATAATGAGTATGATAATTGGAGAAATGATGCTGAAGCATGTGTAGCTTTAATTATATTACTTGATCAACTATCAAGGAATTTTTACAGAAATAATTCCAAAGCTTATGATCAAGATATTAAAAGCATTTTAATTGTTAAAGAAGCGATTAACAAACAATTCTTAGATAAATTAAGTAACGAAAAAATTCATTTTTTATTGTTACCTTTAATTCATAGTGAGGATATTAATGATCATGATCTCGGACATAAATTAGTTGATGAATATTTAAACACTTATAAAGAATATCCAAAAATAAAAAAGGCATGGAATGATCATTCTATAGCAATTAAAAAATTTGGAAGATACCCGCACAGAAATAGAATTTTAAATAGAGAAACAACAAAAGAAGAAGGGTTATTTTTAAAACAACCTAATAGCTCATGGTAATTTAATAGTTACTTTTGTTCAATCCCTGTTAATGCACTGACAAATTGTCTTTGAAAAAGGTATATAAATATTAGAGGAAGTAATCCAGCAATTGAAGAAGCAGCAAATTGTTGATTCCATATGGCTTCATATTCTGTAGCAAACCTTCCTAATGTCACTTGAATTAGGTGTAATTCTGGAGAGGGAGCTGCAATTAATGGCCATAAAAATGACTCCCACTGGCCTACAAATAATAGTAAACCTGCTCCGAGAGTAACAGGTATTGATAAAGGCATACAAATTCTCAAATATACACCAAACCAAGACAAACCATCGACTCTAGATGCTTCTGTTAATTCTTTTGGGATTCCCAAAAAAAATTGTCTAAACAGAAATATTATCAAGCCATTTGGAAGCATTGGAATTATTAAAGCATAAAATGTATCAAACCATCCTATTTGACGCATCATCTTAAAAAGAGGTATAGCTATTGCATCTGCAGGAACTGCAAAAGATAATAAAACAAATGCAAATATAATATTATCTCCTCTAAATCTAAATTGTGCAAAAGCAAAACCTGCCATAGAGTTTATTACAAGACCTCCAACCACAGAACATGTAGATACAAAAAAAGTATTCAACATTGCTCTACCAAAATTATTTTCAAATATTGCAAAATATGCATCAAATGAATTGCCAGGGATAAAGGTTGAAAGAGATAAAGGTTTTAATTCTCCAAAAATTTTCGGGTTTGTTTTAAAAGAAGCCGCTATTCCCCACCAGAAAGGAAGAATTGTTATAATTAGTCCTAGTAAAATAACAAAATACCAAAGATATATAGACCAATTTTTTTTAAAATAATTTATCATTTTAACTTTTGTCCTTCTCTTGAATCTCCAAGAAATAATAGTTGTAAACCTATAACTATTAAGGTGATTGTTGTTAAAATTGTAACAATTGATAAGGATCTTCCCCAATCTTGATAAAAGAATCCACTTCTGTAAGCCTCATAAACTAATACATTTGTTGATTGTAGAGGACCTCCCTTAGTCAAAATGATCATTGGAACCATTAATACGAAGTTGGCAGCTGTATCTGCAACAAAAACAAATAGAATGGTTCGTCTTAAAAGAGGTAAAGTTACAAATCTAAATTTATCAAAAGTCTTAGCTCCATCTATTGATGCAGCTTCATAATATTGTTTTGGAATGTCTTCTAAACCAGCTAATAAAAATAGCATCCAAAAGGCTACACCTTTCCAAGTGGCGATTCCAATAATACACCACAATGCTTGATGCTCACTTATTAGAAAAGGTTGAGGAGGGATGCCAAAAACACCAATAATTGAATTAAACAATCCATCAATTGGGTCTAGCATTAAACCCCATACTATTGTAGCAATTGGAAGAGCTATTCCTATTGGTAACAAATATAATGATCTAATAATTCTTATAAATTTTGTTTTTCTCATAAGGAGAAGTGCTAAACCTAGAGAAAGAGAAATTTGTAGGGGATTTATTATTACTGTAAGTAATGATGTAATTTTTAACGATTGCCAAAAGAGAGGGTCACTAAAAAGATACTGATAATTCTCAAACCAAACAAACAATCTTTTTTCAACACCACCTCCATAACTTGTATAAATAAAACTTTCCCACAAACCTATAAATATTGGGTATAATTTAAAAGCAATCGTTCCTAATAAAGCTGGTGCAAGAAATAAATATGGAACAATCCACTGTTTTTTAAAAAAATGCATCTTAGAAAAAAATAACCACGCAGTGAACTGCGTGGTTAAAATAATTTATTGATATCTTCTCATTGAACTTTCTATACGAGACTCAGCAGACCCAAGAACACTTGCAGGGTCTCCACCATTTCTTATATCTTCAAAGCTTGTGTTAACAATTTCTTCGAACTCAAGAAAGCCAGGTGTTCTTCCTCTTGTTGCACAATGATTTGCTGATTCATAAGAAGCGAGTTTCATTACAATGTCAGGAAAATTGTTGAACTTTGGATCTTCCGACACATGTAATATAGCAGAATTGTGAGCAGGTACTTGACCATAATCTTCGACATATCCTAGAGCAACTTTTGGACTTGCAGTAAGATATCTGACAAATTTGGCTGCATCATCTTTTTGTTTGGAATGATTCCACAATCCAATGTGCCAACTGTTACAGCCTGTCACTACCTTTCCTCCTTCAAAATATGGGTGGAGAGCAACACCATAATTAAGTTCAGTATCTTTCCATCTACCATTATTCCAAGAACCACCTACAAAGAAACCTATTTTTCCTTCACCAAACATTGCGTGAGTTTGATCAGGACCGACTCCTTGTGGAGATATTCCTAAACTATTATGAATGTCATGATAAAACTGTCCAGCTTTAATCCAACCATCATTAGTTAAACATCCTTTAACAGATAATCCACCATCACAAACTCCTGATCCACCTCCAGCAGACTCTGGTAGAGATTGCAATTGATAGTATCGACTTATTTGATCAAAAATAAATCCATAAATACCATTATCTGGATCATTTATTTTTTGTGCACAAGATACAAGCTCTTCCCATGTCATCCTACCAGACTCGTCCATTGTAGGAAAGCTACATCCAGCCTTATTTAACAAATCTTTATTGTAATAAGTAAGTTGTCCTGAATTGTTTAGAGGTGGAGCATACATTGATCCATCCCAAGATGCTGCAGCTATACCAGCTGGAGCAAATATTTCAGCTACGTTGGTATCTGAAAAGTACCCATCCATTGGTGCAAGCATTCCTCTTACAGCATATGAAGGAACAAGCGGTGCATCAG
>CABYHW010000035.1 GCA_902518705.1 uncultured Alphaproteobacteria bacterium
GAAAAGATAAAAAAATTAAATAAAGAAAAAAAAGATTTATATAAAAAAATTTATACTAATCTTGATCCTTGGCAAAAAGTACAAGTCTCTAGACACATAGAAAGACCGCATACATTAGATTATGTTAAGAATATTTTTAATGACGTACTTCTTTTACATGGGGATAAAAAATTTGCAGATGATAGTGCTATAGTTGGAGGGTTAGCAAAGCTTGATGGTATTTCTGTTTTTTTTATAGGTACAGAAAAAGGGAATACTATGGAAACAAGAATTAAACATAACTTTGGAATGGCCAAACCAGAAGGATATAGAAAAGTGCAAAGATTATTAAAATTAGCAGAAAAATTCAAATTACCATTAATATCTTTTGTTGACACTGCCGGAGCTTTTCCTGGTAAAGATGCTGAGGAGAGAGGGCAATCAGAGTCAATAGCTTCATCGATACTTCATTTTTTAAAAACTAAAATTCCTACAGTATCAATAATCATTGGAGAGGGTGGTTCTGGAGGAGCAATAGGAATTGCTACATCTGATAGAGTTTTAATGCTAGAGCATTCAATATATTCAGTTATCTCTCCTGAAGGTTGTGCCTCTATTTTATGGCGAAATACTGAATTCTCTCAGGAAGCTGCAAAAACTTTAAAATTAACCTCAGCTGATTGCAAAAATTTTAAAATTATTGATGATATTATCCCTGAACCATATGGAGGCGCTCATAGACACCCAATAAAACAAGCAGAAATATTAAAAGGAAAGGTTATTGCGCTTATTAATGAGCTTAAACAAATTTCAATAAATGAATTAGTTCAAATTAGGAAAGAAAAGTATCTAAATATTACTTCTAATATTTAACTACCATGACATTGTTTATATTTCTTACCTGAACCACACGGACATGGTTCATTTCTACCTATTTTTTTTGTTATTATTCTTCTTGGTTCTGGTTTTTGTGTTTTATTATCTGAATTATTATTTTCACTTATAAGCTTAATATTGAACAAGGTTTTTAAAACTTTTTCATTTTGATTTGAAAGCATTTCGTCAAAATAATCAAAAGATTCTTTTTTATATTCATAAAAAGGATCTTTACCACCCATTGCTCTTAAATTAACACTTCCACGTAAAGAATCCATTGCTGCTAAATGATCTCTCCAATCTTTATCAATTTGAAATAACATAACCCTTTTTTCAGCAAATTTGAATAACTCTGATGAATAATTATATTTTTTTTCTCTATATTTTTGATTTATTTCATCTAGTAATCTTTTTTTAATTTCTTCATCATCTACACCCTCTTCATCGAACCATTCTAATGTTGGAATATCCAAATTAAATATTTCTTTAATTTTTTCTTTAAGCAAATTTCCATCCCATTCATGAGAATATTTTTTTGGGGGAATAGTTATTTGAATTATGTACTCAACATAATCAGATATCATATCTTCAATAATTTTAGATTGATCATTAGTATTGAGAATTTCTTTTCTATTTTGGTAAATTATTTTTCTTTGGTCATTCAATATATCATCAAATTTTAAAATTTGTTTTCTCATATCAAAATTATGACTTTCAACTTTTTGTTGGGCTCTTTCTAACGATTTAGTAATCATTGAATGAGTAATAACTTCACCATCTTTCAGCCCTAATTTAGATAAAACATTCTCAAGAGTTTTTGATCCAAATATTCTCATCAGATCATCTTCCAAAGACAAGAAAAAAATACTTTCTCCTATGTCTCCTTGTCTACCTGATCTACCTCTCAATTGGTTATCTATTCTTCTACTTTCATGTCTTTCTGTGCCAATTACAAGTAACCCCCCAGAACTAATTGCTTCTTTTTTTAGTATATCATTACCATTGCCTAATTTTATATCAGTTCCTCTACCTGCCATATTTGTTGAGATAGTAATATTTCCTGGCATTCCTGCTTCTTCAATTATTTTTGCTTCACTCATATGATTTTTAGCATTTAAAATATTATGCTTTAGATTTTCTTTATTTAATAATTCTGAAATTTTTATTGAATTTTCTACTGATGTTGTGCCAATAAGTATTGGTTGATTAATATTATTTCTTGTTTTTACTAAATCTAATACAGCGTTATATTTTTCTCGTTTAGTCATATAAATTTGATCATTTTTATCTACACGATTTATTTTAATATTAGGTGGAATTTCAACAACTTCTAAATCATATATACTCTCAAATTCTTTGGCCTCAGTTGTAGCTGTTCCTGTCATCCCACTCAGGCGATAATAACTTCTAAAAAAATTCTGATATGTTACAGAAGCTATCGTTTGATTTTCTTTTTGAATTACTAGGTTTTCTTTTGCTTCAATTGCTTGATGTAGTCCATCACCATATCTTCTACCTTCCATGGCTCTTCCAGTTAATTCATCAATAATAACTACGTTTCTATCTTTAATTATGTAATCTTTATCTTTAACAAATAAATGATGTGCCCTAAGAGCCTGAATTAGATTATGATTCAAGACCATATTGCTTAAATCTTGTAGAGTTCCTTCTTTAATAATTCCATTTTCTTTTAATAGTTTTTCACAAAACTCCATTCCTTCTGTTGTAAGTAATATACTTTTACTTTCTTCATTAATTTCAAAATCTTTATCTTTTAAAATTTTAATAATTTTGTCAATTTTAGGAAATAAATCAGTATTTGACTCAGATTCTGCGGATATTACAAGAGGTGTTCTAGCTTCGTCTATTAAAATACTATCTACTTCATCAACTATTGCGAATGCTTTCTTTTTAAAACACAATTGATTGTAATCATTTTTTAGATTATCTCTTAGATAATCAAATCCTATCTCATTATTAGTAGCATAAACAACATCTGCATCATATTGATTCGCTCTTTCTTCGTGAGCAGTGTTCGAAGTAATACAACCAACTTTAAGACCTAGAAAATTATATATATTTCCCATCCATTCTGAGTCTCTTTTAGCAAGATAATCGTTAACTGTAATAATATGTACTGAAAAGTTTTGTAAAGCATTAGCATATGCAGCTAAAGTAGCAACTAAGGTTTTTCCTTCCCCAGTTTTCATTTCAGTTATCTTGTTTTCATATAATACTTTGCCACCAATTATTTGCACATCGTAGTGTCTCATATTTAACGTTCTTTTCGATGTTTCTCTGACCACTGCAAATATTTCTGGTAATAATTTAGTTATTGATCCAGTCTCATTGAATTCATTTTTAAAGTGATTAGTTTTATTCTTTAATTCTTGATCAGAAAGTAAAGAAATTTCTTCCTCAAGTTTATTTACTTTTTCTACAAAACTTCCGTATTTTTTAAGTGAATTAGATTTTAAGGAACCAAATAATTTATTAACTATATTAATCATGTTGTGATAAATGGGAGTTAATATATGAAAAATATTTCTTCTACAAAGGAATTTAAGCTAAAAAATGCTCAATAAAATGATTTCAATATTTAAGCCAAAAAAAATCAAAGATTTTAATCCTAGTGGCCTAAATTTCTATACTTTTAATGCAGGTTTTAAAAAAAAAGATAAAGATCTTTTATTAATAATTTTTGATCAAATTACTAATGTATGCTGTGTATATTCAAAAACATCAACACCTTCAGCTCCTATAATTTGGGATAAAAAAAATAATAAAGGCAAGGCTAAAGCGTTGGTTGTGAATGCTGGCAATGCAAATGCTCATACTGGTAAAGATGGTCTTAAAATTATTGATAAGTATGTAGATGTATTAACAAAAAAAATTACATGCAAAGCCAGTGAAGTATTGGTATCTTCTACAGGAGTAATTGGTGAAAAATTTAATCCTAACTTAATTATTAATAAATTTAAAAAAATAGGTTCCAAAAATAAAAGTAGTTTATTAGAGAGTGCTAAGGCAATTATGACAACAGATACTTTCCCAAAGGTGTCGATAAAAAATATTAACTTAGACAATCAATCATTTAAAATTTATGGAATAGCAAAAGGATCAGGAATGATACAACCAAATATGGGAACTATGTTGGCTTATATTTTTATAGAATGTAAAGTTTCAAAACAATTAATGATGAGATTACTTAAAAATAATTTAGACAATACATTTAATTCAATAACTGTTGATAGCGATACATCAACAAGTGATACGTTAATGATGTTTTCTGTTGCTAATAAAAATATCAATTTAAATAGGAAAAATTTTAAAATATTAAATTGTAAAATATATGAGTTAATGCATGATTTATCTCTTCAAGTAATTAAGGATGGAGAGGGAGTATCTAAGTTAATAAAAGTAAAAGTTTTAAATGCAAAGTCAAAAAATCAAGCAAAAAAAATAGCTTTTAGCATTGCAAATTCCCCTTTAGTTAAAACAGCTGTTTCTGCGGAAGATGCAAATTGGGGTAGAATAATAATGGCAATTGGTAAAACTGAAGAAAATATAAATCAAAATAAAATTAAAGTTTTGTTTGGAAAAAATATTGTGTGCGAAAATGGTTCGATAAGTAATAAAATAAATATTAGAAAACTCGCTAGCTATATGGAAAATAGAACTATTGAAATCAATGTAAACTTAAATATAGGTAAGTTTTATCATACTGTATATGGAAATGATTTAACTCTTGAATATTTAAAGATTAATGCTGATTACCGATCTTAATTTATTTTTTCCAAGCACAAATTGTATTAAAATTTACATTAAGACTAAAGGTATCTTTATAATATTTTTTTTTGAATTGTTTCTCTAAATGAATAAAGTATTTTTTGTTCTCAAAATTAACTTTCTTATCTTTCCCTGCGTAAGACAAATTTAAAAATCTAATATCATCAAGTAGTTTATTAAATACTGAATATTCAATAGTAAAATTATTATTATTTATTAAAGGTGCATCAAAATTATATAATTTAAGCATATTAAAAATATGATTGGTATCTAAAATTGGATTAACTCTTTGATACATTCCTCCATATAAAAAATTATCTGTTTCATACATTGAATTTATAAGTTGATACATATTTTCAGCACTTGGAATCGTTGCTATAAAAAATCCATTGGAATTTAGGCTTTGATAAATATTTTTTATCAATTTCTCAAAATTAGATGTCAATTGACAAAAAAAATTACTAAAAATTAAATCAAATTTTTTATCTTTGAATTGTATATTGTCCAAATCAATTTCTAATAATTGAAAATCTTTATTTTTAGAAAAAATTGATAAATCGATATCAGCACTCGTAATAGAACAAGAAGGAAACCTCTCTTTAAGGTAAGTAACAACTAAATTGTCATTAATTCCAAGTTGTAAGATATTATCAAAAGGAACTTTTAAAATATCTAGGGAATCAATAATGTTTTTACTAATTTCATTATATATAAAGTTTTCTCCATATTT
>CABYHW010000036.1 GCA_902518705.1 uncultured Alphaproteobacteria bacterium
TTCTCATCTACGAGTGCTCACATATGTACTGGTGACGGTAGTGCAATGGCTTTAAGACAAAACCTACCTCTTTCTGATATGGAATTTATTCAGTTTCATCCAACTGGAGTTTATGGCGCAGGAGTTTTAATCACTGAGGGAGCAAGAGGAGAAGGTGGATATTTAACTAATAGCGATGGCGAAAGATTTATGGAAAGATATGCTCCAAATGCAAAAGACCTAGCATCAAGGGATGTAGTAAGTCGCGCAATGACAATTGAAATAAGTGAAAATAGAGGTTGTGGAGACAACGCCGATCATGTTCTCCTACATCTTGAGCACATTGATGCTGATACATTACATAAAAGATTACCTGGTATTTCAGAAACTGCAAAAATATTTGCCGGAGTTGATTTGACTAAAGATCCAATACCAGTTCTTCCAACGGTTCATTACAATATGGGTGGTATACCAACAAATTATAGAACAGAAGTTCTAAGACCAACAAATGAAAATCCAGATAATGTATGTGAAGGTTTAATGGCTGTTGGTGAGGCTGCATGTGTTTCTGTACACGGTGCAAATAGATTAGGAACAAATTCATTAATTGATCTTGTTGTTTTTGGCAAAGCAGCTAGTCTAACATGTAAAGAAAAAGTAAAACCAAATTCTAAAAAAATTGAAATTAGTAAATCAAAAACAGATAATATTATTGAGAGATTTGATAAGATTAGAAACAGCAAAGGAAACTCTACAACTGGAGAACTTCGCACTTCCATGCAACATATAATGCAGCAAAAATGTGCAGTATTTAGAACACATGATCTCATATCAAAAGGTATTGAAGAATATTCAAAGGTTGAAAGCTCAATGGATGACATAGATATTAAAGACAAATCATTAATCTTTAATACAGACTTGGTCGAAGCTTTAGAGTTACACAATTTAATGGCACAATCAAAAGTTACTCTTCATTCTGCTTTAAATCGAACTGAAAGTAGAGGCGCACATGCAAGAGAAGATTATAAAGAAAGAGATGATAACAATTGGTTAGTCCACTCTTTAGCCTGGTTAAACGATAAGGGAGATGTGAGTATGGGTTCTAGAGGTGTTCATATGAATACTCTAACTAATCATGTTCAACCAATACCGCCTAAAAGAAGAGTTTACTAATGGCTCAGTTTACGCTTCCTGCGAATTCAAAAATAACTAAAGGGAAAACTCATCAACTAAAAGAACCTGCAAATGATCCAAAGAAACTTGCAATCTACAGATGGGATCCTGAAGATGATAAAAATCCTAGGATAGATAATTATGAGATAGATCAAGAAAAGTGTGGCCCAATGGTATTAGACGCACTTATGAAAATAAAAAATGAAATTGATCCAACTTTAACATTTAGAAGATCTTGCAGAGAAGGAGTTTGTGGTTCCTGTGCTATGAATATTGATGGCGTTAACACATTAGCATGTTTGAAAAGTATGTCTGATGTTAAGAATGAAATAAAAATTTACCCTCTTCCACATATGCGTGTGGTAAAAGATTTAGTTCCAGATCTTAGTAAAGCTTATGAGCAACTAGCTTCCATTAAACCTTGGTTGCAGCGTGAAAAAACAAATGAAGAAAAAAACTCAAGAGAAGAAAAAAAACAATCACCAAAAGATAGAGAAAAACTAGATGGTAAATGGGAGTGTGTATTATGTTTTTGTTGTACTACTTCTTGCCCAAGTTATTGGTGGAATGGAGATGAATATTTAGGACCAGCAGTCCTTTTACAAGCAGCAAGATGGGTTAGTGACTCTAGAGACTCAGAGAGAAAAGAGAGATTAAAAGCAATAAATGATTCATTGAAACTTTATAGATGTCATTCAATAATGAATTGTACTAGGTCTTGTCCTAAAGGTCTAAATCCAGCCAAAGAAATTGCTGGACTTAAAAAGGCTATTGTTACAGAATTATAATTAAAGTATAAAACTTAAATGAGAAAAAAAATTGCTCTCATTGGAGCAGGCAATATCGGCGGGACTCTTGCACAACTTGTTAGTTTAAAAGAATTAGGTGATGTAGTTTTATTAGATATTTTTGAAGGAATGCCTAAAGGTAAATCTTTAGATCTTGCTCAATCATCTTCCGTAGAGGCATTTCATGCTGATTTTAAAGGTACTTCAAGTTTTAGAGATATCAAAAATTCTAATGTAG
This sequence comes from uncultured Alphaproteobacteria bacterium, assembly GCA_902518705.1. Classification (GTDB taxonomy): domain Bacteria; phylum Pseudomonadota; class Alphaproteobacteria; order HIMB59; genus CACPNW01. Next base: position 2,179 of record CABYHW010000036.1, read on the forward strand.
TAATAGTTACTGCAGGTTTTCCAAGAAAACCAGGTATGTCTCGAGATGATCTTTTAGAAAAAAATTCTATAATCATTCAAAATGTTGGGAAAAACATTAAAAAATATTGTCCAAAAGCATTTGTTATATGCATTACTAATCCACTGGATGCAATGGTAAGTGTCCTTCAGAAATCATCAGGCCTTAAGACAAATATGTGTATTGGCATGGCGGGTGTTTTAGATAGTGCAAGATTAAAATACTTTTTATCGAAGGAATTTAATGTGTCAATTAATGATATTAGCGCTTTTGTCTTAGGCGGTCATGGTGACACGATGGTTCCACTTATGCGATACTCAACAGTATCAGGTATTCCTGTACCTGAATTAATAAAGATGAAGTGGACAACCAAAAAAAATATCGACAAAATTATTCAAAGAACACGTGATGGTGGAGCTGAAATTGTAAAACTCATGAACACATCTGCCTTTTATGCACCAGCTTCATCAGCTATACAAATGGCAGAGTCATTTTTGTTAGATCAAAAAAGATTATTACCATGTGCTGCATATCTTAATGGTGAATATGGGGTAAAAGGACTTTATGTTGGTGTTCCAGTAATCATTGGCAAAAAAGGTGTTGAAAAAATTATTGAATTAAAACTTAATAATAATGAAAAGAAAGAATTTAATCATTCTGTTAAAGCAGTAAAATCATTAACTATATTGTCTAATAAACTTCTTAATAAGAAAAATAAAAACTAATTGTATTTTTCATCTAATCTAACTATTACCCTTTTATCAAAATGAATTTGCATGAATATCAAGCTAAAGATCTACTAAGAAAGTACAACCTACCTATACTTGAAGGTAAAAGTTACATAGAAAATGTTGACGATCTAGAAAAAGATTTACAAAATATTAAAGGACCACCGTGGGTTATCAAATCACAGATACATGCTGGGGGAAGAGGAGCAGGTAAATTTTTAAAACCATTTAATACAAAAGGTGGAGTACAAATAACAGAATCAATTGATGATGCTCAAAAAATTGCAAAAGGAATGATGGGCAACATATTGATTACAAAACAAACAGGTAATGAAGGAAAGTTAGTAAACAGGATCTACTTAGAAGCTGGATGTGAAATTGATAGAGAATATTATTTAAGTATTCTTCTTGATAGAAATCAATCAAAATTAATGATGATGGTATCTGATGCTGGAGGTGTAGACATAGAAGGTGTAGCTGAAAAAACACCAGAAAGAATTCAATATGTTTATTTTGATAACTTAGAAGATTTTACAATTAGTGACAGTCTTCAAAATAAATTAAACTTTTCTCTTAATGAGTTTAAACAATTTAAAGAAATTGTTTCAAATTTATGTAAGGCCTATGTCGAAATAGATGCTTCTTTAATTGAAATTAACCCTCTTGTTGTGACAAAAGATGAAAAACTAATTCTTTTAGATGCTAAAATTAATATTGATGATAATGCTCTGTATAGACAGGCTGACATTGAAAAATTAAAAGATACATCAGAAGAAAATGATTTGGAATTTGAAGCTTCTGAAAATGATATGGTTTATATCAAGCTGGATGGAAAAATAGGCTGTATGGTTAATGGAGCTGGGTTAGCTATGGCAACTATGGATATTATTAAACAATTTGGAATGGAGCCAGCCAATTTTTTAGATTTAGGTGGTACAGCAAATAAAGAAAGAGCCATTAAAGCTTTCAAGATCATTCAATCAGATAAAAACGTGAAATCAGTCTTTATAAATATTTTTGGAGGAATTATCCATTGTGATATGATTGCTAATGGCATCATTGATGCAATTAAAGAATTAGATTTTAAACTTCCTGTTGTTGTACGTTTTCAAGGAACAAATTCCAAAGAAGGAAGAGACATTATAAATAATTCATCATTAGGATTAATTTCAATTAATGATTTTTCAAATGCAGCACAAAAAGCTGTAGAGCTATCAGAATAATGTCAATTTTAGTTAATAAGAATACAAGACTTATTTGCCAAGGCTTTACCGGTTCACAAGGAACATATCATTCTGAACAAGCTATAGCATATGGTACAAACCTTGTTGGTGGTGTCACACCTGGAAAAGGAGGACAGACTCATTTAAATTTACCGGTATTTAATACAGTTGCTGATGCAGTTAAACAAACTGAAGCAAATGCAACAGTTATTTATGTACCTGCAAAGTTTGCTGCTAAAGCAATCCACGAAGCTTTAGATGCAAACATTGAATTAATTGTATGCATTACAGAAGGTATTCCAGTCTTAGATATGATTGATATAAAAAAAAGAATTATTAAAAATAAAACATATTTGATTGGACCAAACTGTCCAGGGTTAATCACACCTTCCGAATGCAAGATTGGAATCATGCCTGGCTTCATTCATAAAAAAGGTAAAATAGGAATAGTAAGTAGATCAGGAACATTAACTTATGAAGCTGTTGCACAGACAACAGAGGTAGGATTAGGTCAATCAACATGCGTTGGTATTGGTGGAGATCCAATACATGGTATGGATTTTGTAGATTGTATAAAGTTATTTTTAGAAGACGATGAGACTGAGGGAATTTTAATGATTGGTGAAATTGGTGGTGAGGAAGAAGAAAATGCAGCAGAATTTATTTCAAATTCAAAAAGAAAGAAACCAGTTTCAGCATTTATAGCTGGACAATCTGCCCCTAAAGGAAAACGTATGGGTCATGCAGGTGCTATCGTTTCAGGATCAAAAGGTACAGCACATTCTAAAATTAAATCTTTAGAAAAGGCTGGAGTTTTAGTATCAAAATCCCCAGCATCATTGGGAAAAACAATGAAGTTAGCAATGCAAAATGGGAATAATTAGTTTCCATTAGTATGATTGTTATGCGAAATGGTTTTAGTTTAATAGAAATCTATGAATGATACTTTCTTAAATAGTGCTAATGCGCCATATGTGGCCGAACTATATTCTAAATTTAGAAATGATCCTGAAAGTGTGGACACAACTTGGAAAGATTTTTTTAACAATTTGAATGAAGATGACTACTCAGTTCTTAAAGATTTTGGAGGACCAGAATGGAAAGAACGCCCATCAAGTATTATAGATAAAAATTATATAACTAAAGTTATAAAATCAAATGCGAATTACAATACTGAAGAATTTAGAATTTCAACTTTAGATTCCATTAGAGCATT
>CABYHW010000037.1 GCA_902518705.1 uncultured Alphaproteobacteria bacterium
GGATAAAAAAGTTCTACCTCATAATGGTTGTTTAAATATTCTGACATCTTTATAGTTTGAAGGCCATTACCCTTTTCAGTCGGCAATCTTGAAATGCTCAAATATAAAATTTTCTTTTTTTTCATATTTATAATATTTATAATATATACATTACTTAATGAAAAATATTACACATATTATTTATTCGAATGGAATTTCTGGACATGAAAAAGCTATTATTGGCATGCTCAATGAAAACAATGAATTGTTCAATCATAAATTAATTTTTTTAACTAAAAATAACAATTTAAAAAATGAAATAATAGCAAAAAATATTGATTTAAAAAACGTAGAAATATTTAAAATTAAAAATTTACTATTAGATTTTTATAGGTTTTTTTTATGTATCAAAGCTTCTAATTCAGATTTAATACATAGTCACTTAGTTCATGCTGACTTGATAATTTCATTTCTAAAAATTGTTGGATTTATCAAAGTCCCAATAGTTACTACTAGACCTTATCAGTATAATATAAATAATTTTAGTATTTTAAAAAACATAATTATTTATAAATATTTATGTAATTTTAATATTGAAATTTGCATCTCAAAAGAAATAGAAGATTTATTAATTAAATATGAAAAAAAAAATAAAACTCAAGTAATCTATTATGGTATTCCAATAACTAAAAATAATAATGAAAAAAATAATGATTCATTAGATATTGTAATTGTTGGAAGACTATTACAGTGGAAAGGTCATTTGAATTTTTTAATTAATTATTCTAAAATTAAAGTTAAATTAGAAAAAAAATATAAACATAAAATTTTTATTTTTGGTGATGGTCCAGAAAAAAACAATATTTTAAAAACTATAAAAAAATATAACTTAGACAATATTTTTTTAATGGGAGAAGAAAATGATACAAGTAATATATTTAATGGGAAATCAATATTAATTCATTCATCAAAATTTGAAGGTTTTGGAATAGTTATACTTGAAGCATTTCAACATAAAATTGCTGTAATTTCCTCTAAATATGGAGCAATGAAAGAAGCAATAAAAAATAATATAACTGGAAGACTTTACGATATAAATGACAATAATTCTTTTGAAGATGCATTTTATTATACAATTGAGAATCTTGAAAGTATTCAAGAAGCGGGCTTTAAAAGTTATATAGAATATTTTAATTCTAAACGTATGTTAGATGATTACAATAATTTATATCAAAAATTGATATAACTAGAATTTTTTTTCATCCAATTAATTAATACAAATTGATTCCATATCTGATAATTATATCTATTGTTGCCTTTTATAAATTGGTTTTTTATGACTGAAAAATTTTTACTTAAATAATATTTAAATTCACTTTCACCAGAATTAAGTGTTGATAGAATTAAATTTTTAAATTTATTATTTCTTAAAAATTTTGTTTCTAAATCAAAAGTAAAACCTTTTTTGATAGAATTTAAACGTACATTAAAAAAACGGCTAGCAATATCTTTTAGAATTTTTTTTCCAACAAATTTTGAATTTAATATTTTATAAGAATTTAAATGATTAGATATATCATCATATAAATATGGAGCCCTAGACTCAATACTATTACTCATTGATGATCTATCAACTTTAACTAAAATATCATCTTTCATATATATTTTTTTATCAAGTGATATTAAATCACTTAATTGATTAATATTATTGATATTATATATTGGAAAATCATGTTTATGATCTGTGGTTAAATAATTTTCATAAACTTTGTAATTATTATCCCTAATTAAATTTACTATCTTTTCAAATTTATTAAGTGAAAGTGATGATCGTGAGCCATAAAAATTTAAAACTTTTTCAATAGGTAAATATTTAACAATCTTACTAAAGCCAAACTTATTTAGCAAATTATACAAATTAAAATATTTATGTCTGTTATATCCAAGAAATATTTCATCACCTCCATCGCCAGTTATACAACAACTTGTAAATTTAGATACTTCATTAAAAATTAAATACTGGTTAATTAAAGAAGAGTCGGCAAAAGGTTCATCAAAAATATTATGAAGATTGTCTATAATATTTTGAATTGAATCTTCAGAAAAATTAATCATCGTATTATCTATATTATTTTTTTTTGTGAAGTTTGTTATTTGTTGCTTTTCACTATGAATTTCATTATCAAATATTACTGAAAATGTTTTAATTCTTTGTTGACTATTTAAATAAAGATTAATTAATGACGAATCTATACCTCCTGATTGTAATGAGGATATAGGAACATCAGATATTAAATGTTTGTCTATACTACTTTTTAAAATATTATGTGTTTCTTCTATAAAATGATTATATCTAAGAAACGATTTTGAACTGAAACTTTGTTTTTTTATTTCACAATCTTGAATTAATTTTATTGTATCTCCAAGCTGAAATTTTAACAATTTATTACTTTCCATTTTATAAATATTTTCAAAAATTGTATTAGGAGACGGTATAAAATTAAATAAATTGAAATTATTTATTGAATTATTATCAATTTTTTTATCAATTAAATCTGTTTGGATAAAAGGTAATAAAGTAGAAGAAAAAAATAATATATTATTATTGTAGAAATAATATAATGGCTTTTGACCATAAAGGTCAGTTGCTAAATCTATTGTTTGTTTTTTTTTATCATAAAGCGAGAGAGCAAACATACCTTTTATATACTGATATCCATTTTTATAAATTTCATTAACTAAAACTTCTGTGTCTGATTCACCTATTAAATTATATTTATTATTGTTTTTTAACTCTCTATGGTTATAAATCATACCATTAAACATTAAATTTAAATTCTTATATTCCATTGGTTGAGATCCCAATGCCGATAAGTCCATTATACTTAATCTGTTAAAACCAAAATAAATATAAAAATTTGAAGTCTCTAATAATTTATAATTAAATTCATTTGGTCCACGTTTAGTTAATAACTTATTGTATTTTTTTCCCTTATGTATTAATTCTTTTTTATTAACTTTATTTTTATTTATTATTATTCCGCAAAAGCCACACATGAAAAAAATATTTTTTTTGTTAAATGATACTAACAATTTATTTAGACTACGAAAAGATTTAATTGAATTCGCAGATGATAAAAATTTTAAAATCTATATTTTTTGTAATAAAATTGGTAATAAAGAAACAATAAGAAATATAAGATTAATTAAAACATACGGTGAATCAAATTCGTTAAATCCAATTTTTATTTTACTTAATATTTTTATAATTTTTTTTCAAACGCTTATAAATAAGCCAATTATAATTTACTCTTTTACAATAAAGCCGAATATATATGCCATTTTAACCTCTTTTTTCTTTAAAACTAAGTCTGTAAGTACTTTTAGTGGATTAGGTAATCTTTATTTAAGAAATAAACAAATATATAAATTAATTTTTAAGTTTATCTCTTTGTTCAAATCAAAAAATAATTATATTTTGTTTCACAATGAAGAAGATAAATTTTTTTTTATCAATAATTTTTATTTTTATAAAAACCAATTATCTGTAGTTAATGGAAGTGGAGTAGATCTTGATAAAGATTTAGTCGTTAAGAAGTATAATAAATTGAATGTATTAACAGTAATGAGACCCTTAAAGGAAAAAGGGATAGAGGATTATATCAAACTTGTTAATCATTTATATGAAAAATCTGATTTTAATATTGAAAAAGTTAATTTTATTTTAGTAACCTCAATTGATAAAAAAAATAAATATTTTGAAAAAATAAATGATTTATTAACAGAAAAGAAAGTTTTTTTAGTAGATGGAAATGAAAATTTTGATAAATATTATCAAAATTGTAATATTTATTTGTCATTATCTAAAAGAGAAGGTCTTTCACAATCAATGATTAAGTCAATGCATAATTCTAATATTATAATATCATTGAATGTTGCAGGTTGTAGAAATTTAATTCAAAACAATATAAATGGTTTTCTAATTGATGAAAAAGACTTAGAAAAAAAAGTAATATGTATTTTTGAATATATTTTAAATAATAAAAATAAATTGGATTTTGAAAAAATTATTAAAAAGTCATATGTGACTATAGATAAAACATTTAGTAAAAAATATATCAATAATTTATATTTGAAATATGCCAATTAAAAATAGCATAACTGTTATTGGTCTAGGGTATGTAGGATTACCTTTATTAATTGAATTAAATAAAAAATTTGATGTTAAAGGATATGATAATGATATTCAAAAGATAAAATATATTAAAAATAATAAAATTGATTTTGTATCAACTAAAACTCTATCAAAAACTTATATCACTTCTAATATAAATGAGTGTAAATCTGATATTTACATAATTTGCTTACCTACACCAACTTATAAAAATAAAAAACCAGACTTGAGAATACTAATAAGTTTTTTAAAAAAGTTAAAAAAAATAATTAAAAAAAATGATTTAATTATTTTTGAATCTACATATTATCCAGGTACGTCTAAGTATTTAGTTGAAACTTATATATCTGATGATAATTTTTTATTAAAGAAAGATTACAAAATTGGATATAGTCCTGAAAGAATAAATCCAGGTGATAAGTTAAATACACTAAAAAAAACTACTAAATTAATCTCAGCAATAGACAAAACTTCCCTCAAAATAGTTAAAAATATTTACTCTAATATTTGTAATAACATTCATGTATGTGATACTATTGAAATAGCAGAAATGTCAAAACTAATTGAAAATTCTCAGAGAGATATAAACATAGCATATATGAACGAAGTATTTAAAATTTGTGATAATTATAATTTAAATTTTAATAGTGTCCTCAAAGCTGCAAAAACCAAATGGAATTTCTTAAATTTTTATCCAGGTTTAGTTGGAGGACATTGCATTGCAGTAGATTCATATTACTTAAGTCAATTTGCAAAAAATAATAATCAAAATCTTGATTTAATTGATTCAGCAAGGAATATTAATGAAAGTATGGTAAATTATTATGCAAAAATAATTAAAAGAAATGTAAAGAAATATGAAAAATTTCTTGTACTAGGATATAGCTTCAAAGAGAATGTATCTGATATTAGAAATTCTAAAAACTTAACGCTAATTAAAAATGTTTCAAAGTATTTTCCAAATTTTTATTTCTTTGATCCTTTAGTAGAAAATAAAA
>CABYHW010000038.1 GCA_902518705.1 uncultured Alphaproteobacteria bacterium
CCTGAATCGATATTAATTAATAAGGATCTAAGTTTTGAAAAAATTTTAAATAATAAGACTTTTAATCAAAATTTTATTTTCAAAAATGACCAAAAAAGTTGGAATGAAAATTTTGTTAGAATAAAAAAAGAACAATCATTTTATAAAAGTTTTGAAATGAAAAAGGTCAAAGATAAATTATTTCAAACTAGCGTTTTTTTTCCTACAAATACAATACCAGGGATTTATAACGTTGATATTTACTATATAAGAAATAATACAATTATGAGTACTGATCAAAAAAATATAGTTATAAAAAAAACTGGTATAGGAAGTCAAATATTTGACTTTGCTAATGAAAATGCAGCTACATACGGAGTTTTTGTAATTATCTTTTCAATATTTTCAGGTTTTATTGCTGCTGCTTTATTTAGGAGAAGTAAATGAGTGATGATAGATATATTCTAGTTGTTGCAGATAATTCAGAAGAAATGAATACAGCTCTTGAATATGCTTGTGCAAGATCAAAAAAAACAGGAAGAAAGATTATAATTGCAACATTCATAGAGCCTTTGGATGTTCTAACAACCAAGGGTGTTACAGAAATTATGAAAGAGGAAGCTAGAGAAGAAGCAGAAACAATTCTTAAAAAAGCTGCCTCATTTGTCCAAGAAAGAACAGGTGACTATCCTGCTCTCTCTTTAAGAGAGGGGGATACTATATCTGAATTAAAACAATTATTAGATGAGGAAAAAAATATTAATGTTCTTGTTTTAGCTGCCAATACTGATCCAAATAGTAAAAACCCTGGCCCAATAATAACTTCTCTGGTGAGTAACGAAATAACAAACTTAAGAATACCAATAATGATTGTCCCTGGAAATTTATCATTTGAACATATTGCACAAATAACTTAAAAAAATGTCTAAAGAGATAGCTAAAATATTAGTAGATATAAAGTCTATTAATTTTTCATTTGATAAATATTTTACTCTTACATCAGGCTTGGTTAGTCCTGTTTATGTTGATTGTAGAAAAATTATTTCTTTTACAAAAGAAAGAAATTTTATAATTGATAAAGCCGTAGATTATTTAACTAAAAATAATATTGAGACAGAAATTATTGCTGGTGGAGAAACCGCTGGAATTCCCTATGCTGCTTTTATTTCTCAAAAATTAGATAAACAAATGATTTATATTAGAAAAAAAACAAAAGGTTTTGGAAAAAACAAACAAATTGAAGGTGAATTTGAAAAAAATCAAAAAGCTCTTTTAGTTGAGGATCTAGCTACTGATGGAGGTAGTAAAATAATTTTTATTAACGCAATGCGTGAAGCTGGATTAAAAGTTGAAGATATATTTGTAATATTTTATTATGATATTTTTAATTTCAATGAATCAGAATTATTTAAATTAAATGTAAATATGCACTCACTGTGTACTTGGAAAGATGTAATTAATTATATTGAAAGTGAAAAAATATATTCTGAAGATAAGGTTTCAAACTTAAAAGAATTTTTAGAAGATCCAGAAAAATGGAGAAGCAAGTATGCGTGAAATAGTTGTTGTCAGCGGAGGTTTTGACCCAATTCACAGTGGTCATATAAAATTAATTAAAGAAGCTGCTAAACATGGTGAAGTTGTAGTTTTGCTAAATTCTGATGTATGGCTTCAAAAAAAGAAAGGTAAGGAATTTCTTCCTTTTATTGAAAGAACTATAATTATGAATGAGTTAAAAAATGTTATTGATGTTATAGAATTTGATGACAGAGATAAGACGTGCATCGATGGTCTTAAAAAAGTAAAAAATAAATATCCAAAATCAATTATTAAATTTGCAAATGGAGGTGATAGAAATAATAGTACAACACCAGAATCAATATTCTGTGAAAAAAACAATATAGAGTTACTTTGGGGTATAGGTGGTGACAATAAATCAAATTCTAGTTCATGGATTTTACAAAAATGGAAGGAAGATAATTAAGGATATAATTTTCTTGTAACCCAACCATCATTTTCCATACGGAATTCAAGTCTGTCATGCAATCTAAATGGCATATCTTGCCAAAATTCAATTAATATAGGTGCTACTAAGTAACCATTCCAATGTGAAGGTCTTGGTACATCGTTATCTGAAAATTTTTTTTCAAACTCTTCTACTCTTTTAGTTAATATCGATCTATCATCTAGTTCTTCTGACTGTAATGAAGCCCAAGCTCCTATTCTACTTCCTAGTGGCCTTGAATTATAATATTCATCAGCTTCAGCGTTTGAAATTTGTGAAACATTACCTTCTATTCTTATTTGTCTTTGAAGTGTTTTCCAATGAAAATTTAAAGCTACATTATCGTTGTTTTTAATTGCTCTACCTTTTTTGCTATTTGAATTTGTGTAAAAAACAAACCCTTTATCATCATATGATTTAAGTAAAACAATTCGCGAGCTGGGTTTGCCATCAGAAGATATAGTAGCAAGGTTCATAGCATTTGGATCATTGATTTCACTTTTCTTTGCCTCTTCAAACCATTCTTGAAAAAGTTCAATTGGTTTTTTATCAGAATTTATTAATTTTTGATTTGATTGCATATTATAGATATGAATATTATTTTATAAGTATATATATCTATATTTATAAAAAAACACTGATTTACAATATGTTGATGCAAAATAAAAAAGGTCTGATTATGGGAGTGGCAAATGACAGATCTATTGCTTGGGGTATTGCGAAAAAATTAGCAGAACAGGGAGCAGAAATTGCACTTACGTATCAAGGAGAAGCTCTTAAGAAAAGAGTTCAGCCGCTTGCAGAAGAAATAGGGTCTAACACTATTATTCCTTGTGATGTTTCAGACTCACAAAGTATGAATAACGTTTTTGAAACACTTAAAAATAAATGGGGTGAATTAGATTTTCTTGTTCATGGAATTGGTTTTTCCAATAAAGATGAATTAAGAGGTAAATATTACAATACATCTTCTGATAATTTTAAACAAACTATGCATATATCATGTTATTCTTTTACAGAGGCTTGTAGGCTAGCAGAACCTTTAATGAATAATGGTGGATCAATTTTAACTTTAACATATTATGGATCAGAACAAGTTATGCCTCATTATAATGTTATGGGAGTTGCAAAAGCAGCTTTAGAGGCAAGTGTTAGATATTTAGCAGTTGATTTGGGAGAAAAAAATATAAGAGTTAATGCTATTAGTGCTGGGCCAATTAAAACTTTGGCAGCATCAGGAATAGGTGATTTTAGATTTATTCTAAAATGGAACGAGCTTAATGCTCCACTTAAAAGAAATGTAAATCAGCAAGATGTTGGAAATTCTGCTTTGTATCTCTTAAGTGATCTTGGGAGTGCCGTTACTGGTGAGATACAACATGTCGATTGTGGCTATCATACTGTAGGAATGGTTGCAGTTGATGAGAGTGAAAGTGTTTCAGAATTATTAGGTGAATTTACAAATTCTAAAAAATGACTTCTAATTCAATAGGAAAAATCTTTAACTTTACCACATGGGGAGAAAGCCATGGCAAAGCTATTGGTTGTGTTGTCGATGGAGTGCCATCAAACATAAATTTAACTGAAAAAGATATTCAACCCTATTTAGATAAAAGAAAACCTGGTCAGTCAAAATTTACAACTCAAAGAAAAGAAGAGGATAAAGTTGAAATACTATCTGGAACTTTTGAGGGAAAAACAACAGGTCATCCTATTTCTCTAATTATCTACAATCAAGATCAGAGATCAAAAGATTATGGTGATATCAAAAATAAATTTAGACCAGGTCATGCAGATTATACATATTGGAAAAAATATGGCATAAGAGATTATAGGGGTGGTGGTAGATCTAGTGCTAGAGAAACTGCAATGAGAGTAGCAGCAGGGGCAATAGCAAGAAAAATCATAAAAAATAAAATTAAAAATCAAGTTTTAATAACAGGTGCATTAATTCAAATAGGTAATCATAAAATTAATTATGATAATTGGAATAATAATTTTATTCCAAAAAATAATTTTTGGAGTCCTGATAAACAAATTATTAAAATATGGGAAAACGAAATACAAACTGCAAGAAAATCAGGTTCCTCTTTAGGTGCAATAATTGAAATTAGAGTGAAAGGTTTGCCGGCTGGATTAGGAGAACCTATTTATGAAAAAATAGACTCCGATATTGCTAAGGCATTGATGTCTATAAATGCTGTTAAGGGAGTAGAAATGGGAAATGGATTTAGCAGTGTTTATGAAACTGGAATTTCTAATGTCGATGAAATGAGAATAAAAAATAAAAAACCTTTATTTCTTTCAAATAATAATGGTGGAGTTCTTGGGGGTATTACAACAGGCCAAGAATTAATTACTAGATTTGCAGTAAAACCTACAAGCTCAATATTATCCCCAAAAAAAACAATTAATACAAAATTAAAAGAAACAACAATATCTACTAAAGGTCGTCATGATCCATGTGTTGGTATAAGAGCTGTTCCTGTCGGTGAAGCAATGGTTGCCACAACTATAGCTGATCATTGTTTAAGATTTCTTTAAAATACTATAAATCAAAAATTCTTTATTTCCTTTTGGTCCAGTTATTGGACTTTCGACTAAACCTACAACTTCAGCCTTAATTGTTTTTTTAAACCAATTCGATATATCATTACATACTTGTTCATGAATCAATGGATCTTTCACAATACCTTTTTTCAAATTTATTTTATTAGTTTCAAATTGCGGCTTAATTAGTGAAATAATCTCAGCTTTACTTGATAAAAGATTCAGGCTAGGTTCTATAACCTTTGTTAGACTAATG
>CABYHW010000039.1 GCA_902518705.1 uncultured Alphaproteobacteria bacterium
AAATCGTACCAAAGTCATTATTTACAAGGTAACGTTACATGTAATTTAGATAATGTAACGATTAAATGTCTTTACAGTCATTTTTTATATTTACTATTGAAATAATTTTTAAAAAATTTAGAATTAAAAAGATGGTGCGATGATCGCTTGAATTTTTCAAGAGGAAAGTCCGGGCTCCACTGGAAAAAAAACCAGGTAACGCCTGGCAAGTGTAAGCTTAGGGAAAGTGCAACAGAAAATATACCGCCTGAAAAGGTAAGGGTGAAATGGTAAGGTAAGAGCTTACCGCTTTTTTGGTAACAAAAAAGGCTTTGCAAACCCTTTTTGGAGCAAGGTCAAATAGGAAAGGCAATCAGTTCCAGCTGAGTCTTTCGGGTAGACTGCTTGAAACAGATGGTGACATTTGTTCTAGATTAATGATCATCAATTTTTTATTAAATTACAGAACCCGGCTTATGCACCATCTTTATCTTTATTGAGAACATACAAAGAACATTTATCATAATTTCATATACCCATTGACGCCCATATATTCCCATGATAACCCATAATTAATGGATTTATTTGTATCTAAATATATTAATAAAATAGATAAGAAGGGAAGAGTTTCTCTACCTTCTAGCTTTAGAAATGTACTTCCTAAGGCTAATAGAAATGAAATTATTTTATACAAATCTATAAAAACACCTTCTATTGAAGGTTGCGGCGTTGGAAGATTAAAAGAAATAGCAAAAAGAATTAATAATTTAGATTTTTTTTCTGAAGATTATGATGATTTTTCAACATCAATTTTTTCTGAAATAGTTACAACTAATGTTGATAGAGAAGGAAGGTTTTTAATACCTGAAGAATTAAAATTATATGCAGGAATAAAAACAGAGGCAGCTTTTTTTGGTCAAGGACATTTTTTTCAGATGTGGGAACCTAAACAAGGTTTAAAAAATACTGAAGATTCAAGAAGACGCCTTTTAAAAGAAAAAAAATCATTACGAATGATGTTAACACAACAAAAATAATATGGAAAATTTACATAATTCAGTAATGATTAATGAAATAATATCATTTCTACCATTAAAAAAATCAATAAATGTAATAGATGCAACTTTTGGCGGCGGTGGTTATTCAAAAACTATTCTTGAAAAATTTAATGTAAATCAGTTCTTGGCAATAGATAGGGATCCAATTTCAAAAATATTTGCAAAAGAATTAGAATCAAAATTTTCAAATTTTATTCTTATAAATGATAAATTTAGTAACATTGAAGAAATAGTAAATAATACAAAGTTTAGAGACAAAAAATTTGACATAATTCTTTTTGATATAGGTACTAGCTCAAATCAAATAGATAATGCGCAAAGAGGTTTTTCATTCAACAAATCTGGACCACTTGATATGCGAATGGGTGCTTCAGATAAAAAAGCTTATGATATAATTAATAATTATGGAGAAAAAAATTTAGCTGACATAATTTATCAATATGGAGAAGAGAGATACTCAAGAGTCATTGCAAAAGAAATAGTTAAAAACAGAAAAATAAAATTTATAAGTGACACTATAGAATTATCAAATATTATTAAAAAATGTTTACCAAAAAAAAATCAATTAAAAAACAAGATCCATCCAGCTACAAAAACATTTCAGGCAATTAGAGTTTATGTAAATGATGAGTTAAATGAACTAAAGACGAGTCTAGAAAATACTTTAAAAATTTTAAATAAAGATGGTTTGATTTTAGTAGTTTCTTTCCAAAGTCTAGAAGATAGAATTGTGAAAGATTTTTTTAACCACAATAGTGGTAAACGATGGCGTTCCTCCCGCCACTACCCGGAGTTACCTGATAAACTGGCAACTCAACTTAAAATAATCACCAAAAAACCAATATTGCCGTCAGCTTCTGAGATTTTAGAAAATCCCAGATCTAGATCAGCAAAACTTCGGGTAGCTCAGAAAATTTAATAATGAAATATACAAAATCAATTACATTCTTTTTAACCCTTAATGTAATACTGGTTTTTTCAATGATTTTCATTGCTAACAATACAAGAGAAATCGAAAAAAATAATGTTTATTTGAAAATGAAAATTTCTAAAATTTCAGAAAACTTAAAAATCAATAAAATTGAATTAGCTACTCATCAAAATAGCTCATATTTAAAAACACTATATGCATTGTATTTTTATGAAGCTCAAAATAATAATGTTCCTCTTATAGTAAAATTGAAAGAGCTTTCAAATCAAGACAAAAATATCAAGCTTGTTAGTTCAAATAATTAATTAATGTTAAGTAAAATAAAATTATTTGATAGTGACTCTTTAAAATTACTTCATAGAAGAGTATTTTTTTCAATTACAATTTTTATCTTTGTCTATTTTATTTCAATTTATAGAATCTCATCAATTATGCTCTTTCCAGATCTAGATGATGATACTACTAATTATGTAAAAAAAGATATCAGGGGAAGTATTTATGACAGGAATGGCAATGTAATTGCTACCTCAATTCAAAGTATCTCCTTATCAATTAATCCTAATAAGATAAAAAATAAAAAAGAACTAGCCAATAAATTGGGATTAATTCTTGATTTAGATATAAAAAAAATAGAAAAAAAATTATTATCTACAAGCAAATTTGTTTGGATAAAAAGAAATATATCTCCAATTGAACATCAAGAAATAATTAATCTTGGTGAAATAAATATCAAAGCTCATAAGGAATTTAAAAGAATATATCCTTATAAGAATACATTGTCACATATTCTTGGATATGTAGATATTGATCAAATTGGACAGAGTGGAATTGAAAGGTATTTTGAAAATGATCTCTCAAAATCACAAGATATAATTATTAGTATTGATACTAATTTACAGCAGCTGGTTAGAGAACATCTCCTCAAAACAGTAAATAATTATAAAGCTGAATCCGGTTTAGCTATAGTTATGGATATTCCTAGCGGTCAAATTTTATCATCAGTTAGCTTACCTGATTATAATCCTGAGGACAAATCCTCATATAATAACAATAATTTAATGAATAGAGTTTTTCAATCTAATTATGAAATGGGATCAACTTTCAAGCCAATAACTGCAACTATTGGATTTGATTTGGATATTTTAGATCCTCAAATGACTTTTGATGTTACAAAAAAATATTTAAACATTAGTGATCATGATAAATACAAAGATAACGGTATTTATGATGTTGAAAAAATAATTGTTGAGTCATCAAATATTGGTACTGCCCAGATTGCTACTCTGATTGGAAAAAAAAATCAAAAAGAATTTTTTGAAAAAATAGGTTTCAATAAAAAAATAAATATAGAAAATAGAGAAAGTTCAGCTCCTTTAGGAAACAAAAATAATTGGGGTAAGTTAGAAACAGCAACTATAGGATTTGGTTATGGATTTGCAATTACGCCTCTTCATTTAGTTAAAGCTTATGCTTCATTAGCGAATAATGGGAATGAGGTTTTTCCTACACTTCAATTAAACAAACAATTTGAACAAAAACAAATTTTTAATAATAAAGAATCATCTAAATTCTTTATCAATTTATTAAATTCTGTTGTTCTCAAAACTGAATACACTGGTCCCAGAGTAAAAGTGGATGGTTATTCTGTAGGAGGTAAAACGGGAACATCAGAATTACTAAATCCAAATGGTGGATATTACAAGGATAGAAACTTAACGTCCTTTATTGGAGTATTCCCAATAAATAATCCGCAATATGTAATTTACACTGCTATTGAATATCCAAAAAAGGAAACAGGCACTAATGAAAGAATGACTGGAGCAAGAGTAAATGCACCCTTGGTAAAAAACATTATTATTAATATTATAAGCCTCTTTAATATTTCAAAAGATAAAAACGATGATCTTCTAAAAGTAGACACAAATTTTTTATATAGAAAATTAAATGCTACTGTCTAATTTATCAAAAGTTATAAGTGTAAAAAAAACCTATAATTTTAATAAAAATAAATATTTCTCTGCAATTACCTCAAATTCAAAATTTACTAATAACAAAACGTTGTTTGTTTATGACAAAAATAAAAGAGTAAAAAAGATTTATTTAGATGAAGCACGTAAGAATAAAACTCCTGCTATAATTTCGAATAAATATATTAATAACTTAAAAATTCCTCAATTTGTTGTATCTAATATTAATTTTGAGACCTATTCATTATTAAATAAGCTTCATAATAATTTTCCCTTCAAAACGATAGCGGTTACGGGTACAAATGGAAAGACATCAGTTGTTTGGTATATTTCAAAAATTCTTAATTCACTAAAATATAATAATACAACAGTTGGTACTTTAGGTCATTTTAAAAACGGGAAAAAAATAAATGATATAAATTTGACAACTCCTGCATTTGAGGAATTATTTAAATATGGATCTTCGAATAAAAGGGATAAAAATATTTACATTTTTGAAGCTTCAAGTCATGCTTTAGAACAAAACAGGTTAAGAAACTATCCTATAAATATTGCAGCTATTACAAAT
>CABYHW010000040.1 GCA_902518705.1 uncultured Alphaproteobacteria bacterium
TATATATTTCGAATTTAACAAATCAAAAAATTGTAGCTATTACTGGCACAAATGGAAAATCAACAACAACCAAATTAATAGGAGATATTTTAAAAAAAAATAGTATTAAAACATTTGTTGGGGGCAATATTGGAGAATCATTATGCAATGCTTTTCTTCTTAAAAAACAATATAAAGTTCATGTTATAGAATTAAGTTCCTTTCAATTAGAAACAGTTAAGTCACTTGATAGTAGAATATCAGTAATAACAAATTTATCTGGCGATCATTTAGATAGATACAAAGGTATTAGTGATTATATTAATCAGAAAAAAAATATTATTTCTAAAAATGGAATTAATGTGTTGTCCATTGATGATATTTATTCAAGAAAGATATTTAATCAAAAAAAAATTAAAAATAAAATTAGTTTTTCTTTAGTTGATAAATCAGCAGATTGTTTCGCAAATAATGATTATATTCTAGATAATTACTTCAAAAAAAACAGAAAATTATTTATAAAAAAAATTTCAAAAGACTTAGAAGGTCATTTTAATATCCAAAATATTTTAATAGCATACATATGTAGCAAAATATTTAAAATTTCAGAAACTAATTTTCTTAAGGTTATTAAAACATTTAAGGGTCTGCCATTTAGATCATCTACAATTTTTACAAATAATAAATTAAAAATAGTAAATAATAGTAAATCTACTAATTTAAATTCAACAATTAATTCAGTTGTTAATTACAATAATATTTACCTAATTTTAGGCGGCATAGCCAAAGAAAAAAATTTTGAAATTCTTCTAAAATATAAAAATAAAATTAGCTGTGTATATACCTACGGAAAATCAGGAAATTTCATCCAAAAAAAATTAAAAAAAGAATTAATTGTAAAAAGATCAGCAAATTTAAAATCAGTTATTAAAAAAACCTTCAAGGATATTAAAAAAAATTCAAATCAATCAACTATATTGTTTGCTCCTGCATGTGCCTCTTACGATCAATACAAAAATTTTGAAGAAAGAGGAATACATTTTAATAAATTAATTAAAAATTATATAAATTAAACATGGAATATTTAAAGAATTGGTGGAGTTCAATTGATAGAATTAACATTATATTAATATTATCATTGGGTTTTACGGGATTAATACTTTCTTTTTCCATAGATGAAAATTTGTCCATTAATAGACACTCTATTTTTTTTCTTTTTTCAATTTTGTTACTTATTACGCTATCAGACTTAGATAATAAAAATATAAGAAGAATTTCATTATTTTTATTTATTTTTTTATTAATAATAATACTGCTAATACTTTTTTTGGATTACGAAGTTAAGGGCGCAAAGAGATGGTTCCAAATATTTAACTTTACACTACAACCTTCAGAGATAATTAAGCCTATTTTTGTAATATTGACGGCATGGTGTATAAGTAAATCTATAGAAGATAAAAAATTTTATTTACCTTTACTTTTTGTTTTTTTCTTTTTGCTTTTATCTTTAATACTTATGCAACCTGATTTGGGTATGACAGTTTTACTATCAGCAACGTTTTTTTGCCAGTTATTCGTTGCTGGTTTATCAATTTTTTTAGTTATTGTTGCATTTTTATTTATATTAGGAATATCAATTTTTTCTTATTTTATTTTTGATCATGTTCAATCAAGAATTAATTCATTTCTTGGTGGATTGGGTGGGACTGATACTTACCAAATAGACTTAAGTATTCAAGCTTTCAAAAATGGTGGGCTACTTGGAAAGGGTCCCGGGCAAGGTATTTTGAAAGAAAAAATTCCTGATGCTAATACAGATTTTATTTTTGCTGTAGCTGGAGAAGAATTAGGATTTATTTTTTGTTTAATCATTATTTTTATCATTCTATCTATTATAATAAGAAGTTTATTAAAAGTTCTACAACTTGAAGATCCATATAAAATTATAGCAATTAGTGGGTTAATTTGCTCATTTGGATTACAGTGCTTAATTAATATCTTTAGCTCTTTAGGTCTTATACCAACAAAAGGTATGACACTGCCATTTGTAAGTTATGGAGGCTCTTCCATGATATCAATAGCAATTTTATTTGGTTTCTTATTATCCCTTACAAACAAAAAAAATGAAGAATTATGAAAAAAAATTTTTTACTAATTACAGGAGGAACAGGAGGACATGTTATACCAGCGAAAAATTTTGCTAATTATTTATCTATCAAAAATATAAATTGCACAATTATAACTGACAAAAGAGGCTACAAATACTTTGATAATTATAGTGGAAAAATTTATGTAATTAGTTCGTCAAATTTAAATGGGAATATAATATTAAAAATCCTTGGTATATTTCAAATTTTATTAGGATTAATTCAGTCATTTATTATTATATTTTTATTAAAACCATCCCACTCTATTTCTTTTGGAAGTTATGCTACGTTTTCTCCAATGTTATCATGTATATTATTTAAACCAATCTATAAAGTTAAGCTTTATATACACGAACAAAATTCAATAATAGGCAGAACGAATAAATTTTTTCTTAATTTTACAAATAAATTATTTTTAAATTTTGATATTAAATCTAAAATTAATTCTAAGTTTAAAGATAAAATATTCGTAGTAGGATCTCCAGAAAATATTTTTAAAAAAAATTTTAATATAAGCAATAAAAATTCTGATAGTAACTTTACAATTTTTATTTCTGGAGGAAGCCAAGGATCAGAATTTGTATCAAACTTTGCAACAAATCTGATCAAAATTATAGATAACGAAAAAATTATAAAAGCTAAATTTATATTTCAGTGTTCTAAAAATTTGATAAAAAAACAAGAAGAAAAATTAAGAAATATTAAATCACCAATCATTTTAAAAGATTTTTTTATAAATATAGATGAAATACTAACCAATGCTAATTTAGCAATATGTAGAGCTGGAGCAGGCACAATTGTTGATTTAATTAACTTTAAACTTCCCTCAATATTAATTCCCTTACCTTCTTCAAAAGACAATCACCAGCTTTTTAATGCTAAAATACTAGCTAAACATGACTTAGCCATAATTATTGATCAAAATAATGATGATTTAGATAGAGCAAAAAGACATATTTATGAAACATATAGTAATGCAAAAAAATTAGAATCAATGAATAAAAAATTTGATATTATTCAAGTTAAAAACTCTAATACTTTAATTTATAAATTAATAATAAATGAAAATTAACAGTAAAATACATTTTATAGGCATTTCAGGAATAGGAATGTCTGGTATTGCAGAATTAATGTTAGATAAAGGATATTCGATTCAAGGTAGTGATATATCAGTAAACGACAACACAAAAAGATTAAAGAAAAAAGGTATAAAATTTTTTTTAGGACATAATAAAAAAAATATTAAATATGCCCATGCCGTAGTATATTCATCAGCTATAAAAAAAAATAATCCTGAAATAAAAGAGGCATATATTAAAAAAATTCCTGTTCTTTCTCGAGCGGATATGCTTTCAGAATTAATGAAAAATAAAAAGTGTATTGCCATAGCTGGATCTCACGGGAAAACTACTACTACTAGTTTGTTGGGAAATATTTTTAATGAAGCTGGTTTAGACCCTACTATTGTTAATGGTGGAATTATAAATTCTTTTTCTAATAATAATCGCTATGGAAGAGGAGAGTGGATGATTGTTGAAGCAGACGAAAGTGATGGTACCTTTTTAAAGCTCCCACATCAAATATCAATTATTACTAATTTAGATATTGAACACATGGATTTTTATAAATCAAAGAAAAATTTAATTAATGCATTTGAAAAATTTATAAATCTACTACCATTTTATGGAACCACAATAATGTGTTATGATGACAAGAACCTTAGATTACTAATTAATAAAATAAAAACTAGAAATATTTTAACTTATTCAATAAAAAATAAAAAAGCAGATGTATTAATCTTTGACATTATACAAAACAAACTAAAAACTTCTTTTAAATTGAAAATTAACAATAAAATTATTCATTCTTCTAATTATAAATTTAATATCAATGCAATCGGCAATCACAATATTTTAAATGCAACTGCAAGTATTGTTGCAGCCAAATTAAATGGAATAAAAAATAAAGATATTAATAATGCGTTGACTAATTATGTAGGTGTAAAAAGAAGATTTTCATTCATTGGAAAAAAAAATGAATCCTATGTGTACGATGATTACGCACATCATCCAACAGAAATTGCAGCTACATTAAGTGCAGCTAAAAGTCTTAAAAATAAGGTAATAATTGTTTTTCAACCACATAGATTCACTAGAACTAAAATACTAATTAAAGAATTTATAGAAGTTCTATCTAAAGTTGATTATTTATTTTTATTAGAAACCTATTCAGCTGGAGAAAAGAT
>CABYHW010000041.1 GCA_902518705.1 uncultured Alphaproteobacteria bacterium
GGTGCAAAAATTAATGATGGAAAATGAAAAATTAAAAAAAACATCTTCAAGATCAGTTAAATCTAAGAAAAAAACAGTTAAAAAGAAAAAAACCATTAAAAAGAAATCAAAAAGGTAGGAATCCTCAACTAATTCACATTTTTTATATATTTACCTTGCAAAATACGAGAACAATCTAGTAATCAATATATAGTACTAATTATATGTGCCATGACTATATAATGTATGGAAAATGAGAATATATTGTTAAATCCCATAGACATCATTGAAGATGTTATTCATCAAAAAAAATGGAATTTTAGTAGAGCCGCTGATCATGAATTAGTTGCTGAGATAGCATCCCATTGGTGTGCTTACAGATTATATTTTACATGGTCTGAAAATATTAACGCGCTAAGTTTTTCAATCACTTTTGATATTAAGTTTCCTGAAACTAAACTCAATAAGGCGTATGAACTATTAGGACTAATAAATGAGAACTTATGGATAGGGCATTTTGATATAACAAGTAAAAATGGTATCCCAGCCTTTAGACATACTTTATTATCAAATAATTCAACAGAAACATTGCACAAAAAATTTGAAGATCTTGTTGATATTGGAGTTTATGAATGTGAAAAATTTTATCCAAGTTTTCAGCAAGTGCTCTTTGACGATATTTCTCCAAAAGAAGCTATAAAATTTTCTAATTTTGAAGTTATCGGTAGAGCTTAAATTTTATAATAAAACTGCTATATTATAGATAGATGAAAAATATCTTATTAATTGGATGTGGTCATATGGGAGGATCTTTAATGTCAGGATGGTCTAACTCTAAGAATTACACCATTAGTGTTATAGACAAAAAAAAATATGCAATTCTTAAAAAAAGAAATAGAAATAAAAACATAAAAGTTTTTAAATCAATTGATGATATCAATAATCAAAATAATCTTGATTATATAATATTTGCAACTCGACCTCTTGAATTAACAAATGTCTTTAAAGAATTAAAAAATGCAAATTTTAATAAAAAATCTATAGCAATAAGTGTAATAGCTGGCAAAAAAACAGAAATTTTTAAAAAAAATTTGTTTAATATTAACAAAATTGTAAGAGTAATGCCAAACATGCCTGCTCTAATAGGAGAGGGTGTTCATTGTATTTATCCTAATAAATATATTAATAAAAAAGAAATTAAAGAAATTGATAAATTGTTCTCTCTGAGTGGCAAAACTCTTTTTTTTAATAGTGAAACTTTTATAGACAAAGCAACCGCTGTATCAGGGAGTGGTCCCGGTTTTATTTTTTATTTGATTGATATTATGGAAAAATCTGCAATTAATTTAGGCTTTTCCAAACACACAGCTAAAATTTTAATTAATCAAACTTTTAGAGGTTCTTTAAATCTATTAAACTCTAAAAATATTTCTGCTGAAAAAATGGTTGAAACTGTTGCAACTAGGGGAGGTACAACCGAAGCAGGTATCAAAAAAATTAAAATAAATAAGGTTCATAGTATTTTTAATCAAGTTTTTAAGGCAGCATATATAAGAGCAAAACAACAAGGTGAAGGTAAGTGAATCAAAATAAAATCTCTCTAGCAAAAAAGACTTTACAATATTTAGAGAAAAAAAAATTAAGAGACATTAATCTTAAAAATTTTTTATCTAATACTAAAGTGCCAAATATAAATAATAAAATTGATTTAATCTTAAATATTAATGACTTCTTTGATTTGCAATTAAAAAAAAACCTGGTTAATATAGAGAAGTCATCACAGAGAGATATGTTATTTGAAATTATGATGGCACGTTATGATATATTGAATGAATATAGAATTTCTGTAAAAAAAATAATTAATCATTTTATGTCTAGACCGCAAGAGGTATTAAAACTTATTCCTAAACTAATTGAGAGTAAAATTTTAATTGCTACTTTTGCAAATATTAATCCTAGTGGTATTAAGGGTGTTATAAAAATAAAAATTATTTTTGCTCTTTATTATTTAACTCTATTTACCTGGTTTAACGATGAAAATGAAAGTTTAGAAAAAACAATGAGTACCTTAGATAAATATTTAAACAATATTGAAAAAGTTATAAAATTTTCATGAGCTTGAACAATTTTATAAATTACAAAGAATTTGAAAATGTAGATATAAGAATAGGAACAGTTATTGAAGCATATGAATATAATGAACTTAAAAAACCATCCATAATTTTGAAAATAGATTTTGGAGAAAAAGTTGGTGTAAAAAAAACTTCTGCACAATTACAAAAATATTATAAAAGTGATGAATTACTTAATAAGCAAGTTATTGCTGTTGTAAATTTTGAACCTAAACAAATTGGCAAAATAATTTCAGAAGTACTAGTTCTTGGTGTACCAGATTTAGAAAATCAACCAGTTTTATTGTCGCCAGACAAACCAGTAAATAATGGAGGTAAATTATTTTAAATTAAAGTGGCAGTAAAACCTTAAGTTGAAGACCTCCTAGGTTCGACTCAGATAACTTAACATCACCTCCATGTGATCTAATAATATCCCTAGTAATAGTTAATCCTAAGCCGCTTTCTCCTTTAAGTTTATTTCTGGAGGGATCTAAAGTAAAAAATGGCTTAAATACATCTTCATATTTATCTCTTGGTATACCCTCACCATCATCGTTAAATTCAATGACACAGTCTTTTTCATTTGTATAAAGAATTATTTCAATTTTTTTTGCATATCTTTGTGAATTATCAATTATATTATTGAAAGCTCTTTTAAGCTGGATCTGTCTTCCAGAAGTTTGAATAGTGTTTTTCTCTTTTATAGTTAACTCAATACCTTTTTTTTCAACGGTTTTTACAATATCACCAATTAATTCATTTATTATAATAGTTTCTATTGGTTCAGGAGATTCTGTTTTAACAAAACTTACATAACTATCTAACATTGAAGTCATTTCATTTACATCTATTTCAAGTTCAGATTTTGCCTTTTCATCTTTCATCAATGAAATTTGTAGTTTCATTCTTGTTAAAGGTGTTCTTAGATCATGGCTAACACCAGCTAGCATTTCTGTTCTTTGCTTTAAAAATCTTTTAATTCTTGTTCTCATTTGATTAAAAGCATTAGCTGTTTGTCTTATTTCATATGCTCCAGCAGTCTTAATATCTGGAGCATCTAAACCTCTTCCAAAAGTTTCAGCAATTATCGCTAGTCTTTTAAGAGGTCTCAATTGTCTGTTCATTAAAAAATAAGACATAAAAAAAAGAATTATTGAAGCAAAAATCATCCAAAGAAGAAAGACAAATGCAGATTCACTATACAGTCTATCTTTATCAACATTAATTTTTAAAATGTCTTCATCAAGCTGAATAAATATTAGAATGCCTTTTTCAAGATTAGATAAATCATAGTCAAACTTTTTGTTTAAATTATTCAAAGATTGATTCAATCTATTAGATAATATTCCTGAATTTAAATTATATTTTGAAGAAAATAATTGTTTGTCCTTAATAATTTTGATTTCCATTTTAAAATCCTGATTTGCTATATTTATTGCATTATCAGTTAGATCACTATCAATTAATTTAACCAAAACATTGATGTCTGCAGCAACAGACTCAGTCAATCTCTTAGAAATAATACTCCATGAAGTTTGGTAAAATACAATTAAAGTAAGTAAAACTATTATAATTATAGGAACAAAAATGATTATTATTGATCTCCCAATCAAAGTAGAGGGAATAAAATTTTTAAAAATCATAAATCATTACATATTAGTTTGTATCCTTTGCCTCTTATAGTTTTAATGAACAGAGGTTGCTTGGCATTTTCTTCAATTTTTTGTCTTAATCTAGTGATTCTAACGTCCACTTTTCTTAATTCAGATTCATCAAATTCTTGATCTGCTAATTCTTCTCTTAAGACTATTTCATTTCTTTTTTCAGTTAATTTTAATAATAATTCATACTCACTTTCTGTTAAATACACTTTGTCATTATTACATTTTAATTCTAATGATGCTGTATCAAAAATAAAATTCCCAAAACTTACTTTTAATATTTTTTTTGATAAATTATTATATAAATTCAAAAGTTTTTTAATTCGTAAAAATAACTCCTCAGGTTCAAATGGCTTTGCCAGGTAATCGTCTGCACCAATTTTTAAT
>CABYHW010000042.1 GCA_902518705.1 uncultured Alphaproteobacteria bacterium
AGGACCTGCTATATTCTTAGCACAGTTTATAGGAGATAAAGAACCATTTAATTCACTTTCAAGTATCTGCAAATGGGTATCTGATCTTGGATATAAAGGAATTCAATTACCAGCAGAAAATTTAGCAGTTTTTGATTTAGATAAAGCAGCTTCGAGTAAAGATTACTGTGATGAAATAAAAGGAATAGCAAAAAATTTTAATCTTGAAATAACTGATATTGCTTCTCATCTGACAGGTCAATTGGTTGCAGTTCATCCTGCGTATGACACACTCTTTGATGGTTTTGCTGCTGATGAGGTAAAAGGTAATCCAAAAGCTAGACAAGAATGGGCTGTAAAAAGGATGATGAATGTCGCTCAAGCATCAAAAAACCTTAATTTAAAAACTGCTGCTACATTTTCTGGTGCGTTATGTTGGCCCTTTCTTTATCCATTTCCTCAAAGACCTGCTGGTTTAGAAGATGAAGCTTTTGGTGAATTAGCAAAAAGATGGCATCCAATTTTAGATAAATTTGATGAATGTGGAGTAGATCTTTGTTACGAAATTCACCCTAGTGAGGATTTACACGATGGTTCAACTTTTGAAATGTTTTTAGAGAGAGTAAATAATCATAAACGTTGTAATATGTTGTATGACCCAAGTCATTATGTTCTTCAATGTTTAAACTATCTCGATCACATTGATATTTATCATGAAAAAATAAAAATGTTTCATGTAAAAGATGCTGAATTTAACCCCTCCGGTCGGCAAGGTGTATATGGAGGGTATCAATCTTGGATAAACAGAGCAGGTAGGTTTAGATCACTAGGTGATGGTCAGGTTGATTTTAAATCAATTTTTTCAAAACTATCTGGCTATAATTTTGATGGATGGGCAGTTTTAGAGTGGGAATGCTGTATTAAAAGCCCTGAACAAGGTGCTGCAGAAGGAGCTCCATTTATTCAAAATCATATTATTGAAGTTACTGAAAAAGCATTTGATGATTTTGCAAGTTCTGGAACAGATGAAAAAGCAAATAAAAAAATATTAGGGATATAGAGAAAATTTATGAAAAAGAGACTTAGAATAGGAATGATTGGTGGAGGAATTGGTGGACAGGTAGGTAAATGGCATAGGCATGCTATGAGTTTAGATAATAAATATGAACTTGTAGCAGGATGTTTTTCTTCAAATATTGAAAACGGTATAAATTCAGCAAATGAATTAGGAATAGATTTATCTAGAAATTATCCAGATTTTGAAACTATGGCTACTAAAGAATCTGAGAGAGAAGATGGCATTCAAGTTGTTTCAATAGTTACTCCAAATCATTTACACGCACAACCTTCAATAAAATTTTTATCCAAAAATATTAATGTAATATGCGATAAACCACTTACTGCAACAATGGATCAGGCTACAGATTTATATAATGCTGTTAAAAAATCAAATGCACATTTTTTTTTAACTCATAATTATAGTGGCTATCCTGTAATTAGAGAAATGAGAAGAATTATCAAAGATGGTTTACTTGGCAAAATAAGAGTGGTTAGAGGAGGTTACTTGCAAGGATGGCTTGGATCTAAAGAAGAAGAAACTAATAAACAGGCACAGTGGAGAACAGATCCAGCAAGAAGTGGTGTTGCAGGATGCGTTGGAGATATAGGAAGTCACATCATGCATCTTGCAGAATTTGTTACTAATACAAGAGTTAAAGAAGTTGCCGCTGATTTAACAACATTTGTTGAAGGAAGAATGCTTGATGATAATGCAAGTATTCTAATTAGGATGGAAGATGGATCAAAAGGTAATTTAAGTGTTTCTCAAGTAGCTATTGGAGAGGAAAATAATATTACACTTTCTATATACGGAGAAAAGGGAGCTTTGCACTGGGCGCAAGAGAACCCTAATTATGCTAGATTTTCTCAAATAGGAGAACTCGATAAAGTAATTACAAGAGGAAGTGTAATACAAACATCAGAATCTATGGGGCACACAAGAATACCGCCAGGTCATCCAGAAGCATTTATTGAAGCTTTCGCACAAATTTACTCAGACGCTGCAGATGTCATTCAGAATACAGATAATAAAGATGAATTATTAAAAGTTCTTCCAAATATAGATGACGGATTGCACATAATGAAATTTATTAATGCTACTGTGGATTCGAGTAATAAAAATTCTAAGTGGATAAATTTATCTGAAATAAATTGATATTTTGTTAGTTTTAGTTGTTTTTTTAATATATGCAATTATTGCATACCAATATTCTCTTAAATATTCTTACTAAAATTTAATAATAAACTATTCCTTCATATACGTTCATCACTCTTTTAGGGTGACGGAAGTAGACGAAAGTCGAAGGAACGCATGCAAAGTTATAAATCGTTCAATTTGCCATAGGCAAATCGGAAGTAGGTTAAACCGAAGGAACGCGGATATTAGTAATTAATTTCCATAGCTAAGCATGAAAAGTAACACATGACTCAGTGTGAGCCATGTACTGTGAAATTTATAATGGAGGATTAATGTTAAAAAAATCTATATATTTCATTGGCATTGTAACTGTCTTCTTACTCTTTAGTTCTTACGCAAGAGCAGAAGTAGACGGTGAAGTGCAATACATATTAAATACTTTCCTATTTCTTGTATCTGGGTTCTTGGTCATGTGGATGGCAGCAGGATTTGCAATGCTTGAATCAGGACTTGTTACATCCAAAAGTGTAGCAACAATTGCAGCTAAAAACATCGGCTTGTATTCAATTGCAGGAATAATGTTTTGGTTAGTCGGATACAATATGGCTTACGGTATACCCGCTGGTGGATTTATTGGATCTCCAATTCCTTGGAGTGATGGCAGCGCTGTAGACACAGGTTATTCAGATGGTTCTGACTGGTTCTTTCAGATGGTATTTTGTGCAACAACTTGCTCAATTGTATCTGGAACACTAGCTGAAAGAATTAAAATTTGGCCATTCTTTATTTTTTGTGCTTTATTAACTGGTTTCATATATCCAATCGAAATGGGTTGGCAGTGGGGCGGAGGATACTTAGCGGAAGCTGGCTTCTCAGATTTTGCTGGTTCAACTCTAGTACATAGTGCAGGAGCGGCAGCAGCACTTGCTGGTGCAATTTTATTAGGCCCAAGACTAGGAAGATTCACTGATAGTGGTGAAGCAGCTCCAATGGAGCCTTTTGCAAATTCTTCAATACCTCTTGCAACTCTCGGTGTATTTATCCTATGGCTTGGATGGTTCGGATTTAATGGTGGATCACAACTTGCAATGGGTACATTCGATGATGTTACAGCAGTAGCAACAATATATATTAATACTAACTTGGCAGCTGGTGCAGGTGTAATGGCATGTGCAGTAATTTCAAGACTAGTAACTGGTAAAACAGATGTTGTTATGATGCTGAATGGCGCATTAGGTGGTCTAGTAGCAATTACAGCAGAACCATTAGCTCCATCACCAATCTTAGCAATAATCATTGGTGCAGTTGGTGGTTTAATTGTCTTCTACGGTACTAGACTTTTAATATCTCTAAAAATTGACGACGTTGTTGGTGCAATTCCTGTTCACGGTTTTGCTGGAATTTTTGGAACATTAGTTGTTCCAATTTCAAACAGTGCTGCAAGTTTTGGAGCCCAACTTTACGGCATAATAGCAATTAATGTTTTCGTTTTTGTTGTATCATTTATAATTTGGTACATCATGAAAATGCTCTTTGGTATTAGAATTAGTGAAGAGGCTGAAAAACTTGGAACAGATAAATCTGAAGTAGGCGTAATGGCTTACAGCATCAGAGACTAATGAATTTAGTGATTAGCACATCAACTCCTTATAGTTGGTCACTAATATTTGGGAGAGCATTTGCTCTCCCAAAATTGCTAAATATTAGACAGAGTAATCAGTGACAGAAACAGAAATTATAAAAGAAAAAAAGAGAAATATATATTCCAGTTTTTTTTCAGAAGATTATGTTTCAAAATTTTTATTTAAATCAATTTTACATCATGTTATTTCATTAGAAATTTATGAAAATAACAGATTAAACGGAATTTCATTTGAAACAATTTGTGCAAATATACCAAAGTCAATTGG
>CABYHW010000043.1 GCA_902518705.1 uncultured Alphaproteobacteria bacterium
AAGAACTTGGAACTATTTGTATTGATTTAGGTCATTCAACTTCCTCAATTTCAGTATTTGAAAATAACAAATTTGTTTATGGAGACTCAATAGGTGTGGGCAGTAATAATGTTACATTAGATATAGCAAGAGGATTATCAACTACTATTTCTAGTGCAGAAAGGTTAAAAACTTTGTACGGCTCTTTAGTTTCATCGCCTAGCGATGATCACGAAATAATTGAAATTCCAATTATTTCGGGTGATAAAAATACTTTCAAACAAATTACTAGATCAAACTTAAATGCTATTATTAGGCCAAGAATTGAAGAAACTTTAGAGATGATTTGGCAAAAAATAAGAGATAATAATTTAAGAAATAAAAAATTAAATAACGTAGTTTTAACAGGTGGTGGAGCAATGATGGATAATATTGAAAAATATGTTGAGTCAATTTTTGCAAGTGGGGTAAGAATATCAAACCCTTTAGAACAACTAAATTTAGAAACTAATTATAATAAACCAAATTTTTGTGATATTATTGGCTCAGTTTTGTATGAAAGAGATTTATTTAAAATTGATTTTTTAGATAAACAATCAAAATCACCAAAAAAACCAGGAATTTCCCGATTTTTTGCTTGGCTTGACCAATATATTTAGTTTATACTATATATAGTTAATTTTGTTGACGATTTCGAATAGAAATCGTTAAAAACTATTTAAAACGGCGGAGAATTACAATGACTATCAATATTTCATTACAAGATGTAGGACAAAACTTACATCCTAAAATTACTGTTTTAGGAGTAGGCGGATCAGGAGGCAATGCTGTCAATAACATGATAAATGCAAATTTAGAAGGTGTTGAGTTTTTAATAGCTAATACTGATGCTCAAGCACTACAAATTTCAAATTGTCCAAATAAAATTCAATTAGGACTAAATAGTACTAAAGGTTTAGGTGCTGGAATGAGACCTGATATAGGAAAGCAAGCTGCAGAAGAAGCAATTCAAGATCTAAGTGAAAAGTTTGATGGTAGTCATATGATTTTTATAGCTGCAGGAATGGGTGGAGGTACAGGTACCGGAGCCGCCCCTGTCATTGCTAAATTAGCTAGAGAAAAAGGGATCTTAACTGTAGGGGTGGTTACCAAACCATTTCATTTTGAAGGTTCTCAAAGAATGAAGTTAGCTGAAAAAGGAATTGAAGAGCTTCAACAATATGTTGATACTTTACTAACAATACCAAATCAAAATTTATTTAGAATAGCAAATGAAAAAACAACTTTTTCAGACGCTTTTAAAATGGCAGATGATGTTCTTTATGCAGGTGTAAGAGGTGTAACTGATCTTATGGTGCAACCTGGAATGATAAATTTAGATTTCTCAGATATCAAAACTGTTATGTCTGAAATGGGTAAAGCTATGATGGGTACTGGTGAAGCACAAGGTGAGGGTAGAGCAATTGCAGCTGCTGAAGCAGCTATTGCCAACCCATTAATTGATGATGTGTCACTCAAAGGAGCTAAAGGTCTAATAATTAACATTACTGGCGGTAAAGATATTACATTGTATGAAGTTGACGAGGCTGCAAATAGAATTAAACAAGAAGTTGATGAAGAAGCAAACATTATTTATGGAACTACTTGTGATGATAGACTGGAGGGTGTCGTGAGAGTTAGTATTGTAGCTACAGGTATTGATGTAAATAATAATATATCAGCTAAACCAATAGAAAACTTTGCACCAATCAACATTAATAATGATATTTATAAGCAAGATATAGAAAAATCTGGTTTTTTATCTGAAAGTGCAAAATCTCAACAAGATACTTTAAAAGAAGAAAACATTATAAATGAAGAGATAAATGAGTTATCAAATGAAGTAATTCTCAATAATGAAAACTCTGATAGTATTGTTTTAGATCAGCAAACAAAAATTGATCAATTAGATACATCAAGTTTTGAAGAAAATAGTGATGATAAGGTACTTGCGGAAGATAATGTTTCGTACACTAAAGATCATATTGAAAATAGCAATATTCCTGAAGAATTAAGTCCAACTTTACACAATGAAAACCAAAATGAAACAAGTGTAAGAAGATTGAGTTTATTTGATACTCTTTCAACTGAAAATAAATCTGAAGAAATGTCTTCTGAAAATTATGTTCAAGAAAAGACTGAACCAAGTTTTGCATCTTCTGAAGAAAAAATTGATGAAAACGACTCTGAAAATAGTAATTTAAGCTTTAACGAAAAAAAGGAATTTAGTGCTGAAGAGACTGAAACTTCTGATATGGATGATGAGTTTAATCAGGAAACAGAGGAAGAGCTTTTAGACATACCAACTTTTCTAAGAAGACAAGCTAATTAGTATAAAAACTTATTTGCAACATTTTGAAATATTAGGTTAGTTGTTAAGTTCGATAATAATATGTAATAAAAAAAGTGCTAAATTTAGCACTTTTTTTTAAAATGATAGATATATCAAAAAATCTTAATAACCAACAAACAATAGCTGAACCAGTATCTATTAATGGAATAGGACTGCACTCAGGAGCTAATGTATCTATGAAACTTTATCCTGCAGAAGCTGACTACGGAATAAAGTTCATACGTAAAGATCTCGTTAATAATAATATCATTGAGGCTTTATGGTCAAATGTAACTAATACTAAATTGAGTACAACAATAAGTAATCAAAGTGGTGTGAGTGTTTCAACTATTGAGCATTTAATGAGTGCTTTGTCGGGATTGCATATAGATAATATTAAAATTGAGATTGATGGACCAGAAGTACCAATAATGGATGGAAGTTCAATAAAGTTTGTTGATCTTATTGATCAAACTTCTACTTACAGTTTAAATAAAAAAAGAAAGATTTTAAAAGTTAAGAAAAATATTAAAATAAAAAATAATGATTCATCTGTTGAATTAAAGCCTAATAATCAGTTTTCTATAGATTTTGAAATTGATTTTCCTAGTAAACTAATTAGTAAGCAAAGCTGTCAACTACAACTAATAAATGGAAATTATAAAACTGATATTGCCTCAGCACGTACATTTGGATTTGAAAAAGATGTTGATATGCTTAGATCAAATGGTTTGGCACTTGGAGGTTCTTTAGATAATGCCGTTGTAGTTGGAGAAAGCAGAATACTTAATTCAGATGGCTTGCGTTTTAAGGATGAGTTTGTTAGGCATAAAATTCTTGATTCTATTGGAGATTTATATTTAGCAGGAGCTCCAATTCAAGGTTATTTTTTTGGAAATAAATCAGGTCATCATTTGAATAATTTATTACTAAGATCATTGTTTGCTAATAAAAATAATTACGAATATATTTAGTTAAATCATTTTTTTTGGATCAACTAATTTATCAAAATCTTTTTCTGAAATTAGTTTCAATTTTAAAGCAGCTTTCTTAAGAGTTAAATTCTCAGTAAAGGCTTTTTTTGCAATTTTTGCAGCATTATCATATCCAATACTTTTGTTTAAGGCAGTTACAAGCATTAAAGAATTATTTAAATGATTGTTAATAATTGTTTTGTTTGCTTTTAATCCCTTTAGGCAATTATTATTAAAACTTTTAATTCCATCGCTAAGTAGATTAACAGACTGAATAATGTTAAAAGCTATTACAGGTTTATATGTATTAAGTTGAAAATGACCATTGGAACCAGCAAGATCTACGGTTGTACTATTTCCTATTACTTGAACACATACCATGCTTAAAGCTTCAATTTGGGTTGGATTTACTTTTCCAGGCATAATTGATGACCCAGGTTCATTTGCAGGTAAAATTAATTCTCCTAACCCAGATCTAGGTCCAGATGCTAAAAATCTTATATCATTTATAATTTTTAATAATGATATTGATAAAGTTTTTAAGGAATTTGAAAAATTTACTAATGAATCATGAGATGATAAGGCTTCAAATTTATTTTCAGCAGGTTTGTAGTTATCTTTAGTAAGTTTGTTAAGATACTTGCAAAATATTTTATCAAATTTATTTGGCGCATTAATTCCAGATCCTACTGCAGTTCCGCCTTGAGCAAGATATTTTAATTCTGATTG
>CABYHW010000044.1 GCA_902518705.1 uncultured Alphaproteobacteria bacterium
ATTTTGTTTCAATGGACTGTCGTCAACTATATATTTAATTAGACCTTTATCAATATTAGAGAAGTTAGTAATTGTAGAAACTCTAGCAGGCGCTCCATAGCCGATAACAAATTTTTTTTGATTTTTAAATTTAATCAATTTTGATTTAAAATCTAATGATTTTTCAACAATATTTTTTTTAAAGTCGATAAATTTTTTATAATTAAGATTACTATATTCAGATTTAAGTATCTTCTTACATCTATTGGTTTTAATATATTTTTTTGTATTCCTAATATAAAATCTTAATGAACCACCATGGACATTAATTTTTTCAATGTCATATAAAGACATGCCAATATTTTTAAATAATATATTTATAGAATTTGCTGAGTAATAATAAGGTCTATCAAAGTAAAATCTTTCATATTGTATTTTTGCAACAAAATTTTGCAAATATTCAATTTCTATTATCAAATCACCATTAGTTGCTAAAAAGTTTTTTACTAAATTTGCAAATTTTCTTGGGTTTTGTAAGTGTGTTATTACACTTGATGCTACTATTAAATCTGGTTTTTGGTAAATATTTAGTATTTTATTAATTATTTTTTTATCAAAAAAACCAATGAATGTTTTTAGTCCTTTGTCATTAGCTATTTTTCCAACATTAATTGAAGGATCAATACCTACAGCATTTATTTTTCTTTTTTTTAATCGAGAAAGAAGAATTCCGTCATTTGAACCTATATCTACAACAAATTTATATTTTATCAGTTTTTTTGATAAATTTTCAAAGTGAATCTTTAATTTATTATTAACTGATGATAGATAATAATAATCCTCAAACATAATTTTTCTACTAATAATTTTTTTTATTTGACTGCATTTACATTTTTTACAAAATATAATTTTAAGACTGTATTTTTTTTCATTTTTAATTTCTTTTTTATTTTTTGGATATTTGTTTGCTAAAGGTTGTTTACCTAAATCTATTACTTCACTTATTTGGCTAGAATTACAAATTCTACATTTCATAAAAAAAACTTTTTCAATCTTGTGATTAAAATCCAATATACTACTGAAAATACATCATAATAGTGTATTTTTTTGCCCTCATTATATGTTCTTCCATGATAATTGACACCTATTTCATATAATTTAGACTTTTTATTAATAGCAAATGTTAAAATTTCTGCTTGTTGTCCCCACCCTTTACATCTAAGTGCATCGACATTAATTAACTTTTTTTTAAATAGACAGTAACAACAATAAATATCTGTAAAAGTTGTATTGTTTATTAGATTGAATAAGAAAGTGATAAATTTATTCCCAATCATATGCCAGAAATGTAATACAGTTCTTTGATTACCAATAAATCTACTACCCATAATTAAATCAAAATTATGATTTTTTATCTGATCAATAAAATTAATTATATCTTTTGGATCGTATTCTAAATCTGCGTCTTGAATTATTACATACTCAGATTTGCTTTGTTTCAAACCTTCAATAACTGCCTTACCTTTTCCATAATTTTTCTTTAAGTTAATATTTTTTTTATATAGTTTTCTATTCTTATTGATTATTTCTCCTGAACTATCTTTAGAGCCATCATTAACAACAATTATTTCAAGATCACAATATTTTTTTAATGTATTAACTTTTTTTAAGATTGTTAATAGTGTTTTTTCCTCATTAAAAATCGGAATTATAATTCCTAAACTTACATTCTTTGTCCCCATTAATTTAAATTTTTCTTAAAATAATCTATTGTTTTTAATAACCCTTCATCAAGTGTAACATTTGGTGACCAATTCAATATTTTCATTGCTAAACTTATGTCTGGTTTTCTTTGTTGCGGATCATCCTGTGGTAAATTTAAATATACTATTTTAGATTTTGATTTTGTAAATTTAATTATTTTGTTTGCCAACTCTATAATTTTAAACTCGGCAGGATTGCCCAGATTAATAGGACCAGTTTCATTTGACTCCATTAAATTATATAATCCTTTGATTAAATCATCAACAAAACAAAAACTTCTAGTCTGATTGCCATTTCCATAAATTGTAATATCTTCATCTTTTAATGCTTGAATGATAATATTACTTACAACTCTACCGTCATTTGTATCCATATTTGGTCCATAAGTATTAAAAATTCTAGCAATTTTTATTTTTAAAGACAATTGTCTGTGATAATCAAAAAATAATGTTTCAGCACATCTTTTGCCTTCATCATAACAACTTCTAATTCCAATAGGATTCACATTACCCCAATAATCTTCCTTTTGTGGATGTATTTTAGGATCACCGTAAACTTCACTTGTAGATGCTTGAAGTATTTTTGCATCGTTATATTTTGCAAGATCAAGCATGTTTATTGCACCATGCACTGCAGTTTTAATAGTTTGCACGGGATTTTTTTGGTAATGAATTGGAGATGCTGGACAAGCTAGGTTATATATTTGATTTACTTTAATTTTTATTGGTTTTGTTATATCATGTTCAATTATTTCAAAATTTTCAAATTTAATTAAATCAATTACATTTTCTTTATATCCAGTATAGAAGTTATCTAAACATATAACCTTTATATTTTTTTCTTTTAGAAGTAATTTGCATAAATGACTTCCTAAAAAACCCGCACCTCCAGTTACTAAGATTTTCTTCATTAATTTTTATTGATATACATTATCTATTACTATTAAATTTTCATAAGTTTAATATATTAATATAAATATATATCTATATTTAATGGAGAGATGTGAGAGTGGTTTAATCAGCACGCTTGGAAAGCGTGTGTAGTAGCAATACTACCGAGGGTTCGAATCCCTCTCTCTCCGCCATATTTTATAGAAGTATATTAAATTAATTTTAATGAATTCAAAAGATCCATATAGGCCAATCTATGTATGCAAAAATCAAATATATTTACTCAAAACTTTCTCAAAATCTTTTGTTAACTTATTTATTGTAATTTGTTTTAATTTTGAAGATGATAATCCAATCATAAATCCTGATTCAGTAATTTTTAAAGAATTTGGATATTGATCTTTAATAAATTTTTTATATTTAGTTTTGATAATTACTTGCTGTGTAAAATCTCCACTAATAATAGGTCTTGTTTCAACCCCTAATTTATTTAAATCAGCACAAATTAAATCTCTATTTTTACTTTTAAAGCTCCTTAATATTATTGGAAAATTGAACCAACTAATTTGATAATTTACACTCTTTTTTATATTAATTAGTTCTTTGCTAAGTATCTTACTCATACTGAATTTTTTTAGTATAAGATCGTAGTTAAAAGACCTAATTTTCGAAAATTTATCAATTTTTTTCATTTGATTTATAAGAAGTGACGCCTGAATATCAGTTAATCTTAAATTATATCCCAGATTTATAAAATTAAATAGCTTGTTAAAACTATTACCTTTTCTTTTATCTAACTCATCAATTTCCCTAGACCAACCATGCGCTCGTAACGATAAAAGAATTCTATAATCATCATAGTCTTTGCATAGTACCATTCCACCTTCACCAGAAGTTATATGGTGAGAAAAATAAAATGAAAAGGATGATAATTTCCCAAATGTACCTAAATATTTATTTTTGTACATAGTCCCTAAAGCTTCACAACAATCTTCAATCAAAATTATTTTTCTTTTTTTAATTATTTTTTTAAGCTTTATCATATTAGTACAGTTACCAAGTGCATGAACTAATAATATAGCTTTAGTCTTATTAGAAATTTTTTTTTCTAATTCAGTAATATCAATATTTAAAGTTTTTAGATCTATATCGACAAAGACAGGTTTCAGACCCATTTGTATTATTGGATATAAAGAAGTTGACCAGCACAAAGTAGGAATAATTACTTCATCGTTTTGTTTAAATTTATATTTCCCTAGCTTATTTACTAACAGTGCAACTGCTAAAAGATTTGCTGATGATCCTGAATTAACTAATAAAGCGTATCTATCAAATTTATTTTTAAAATAATCTTCAACCTTTTTATTATAAATTCCTCTTGTAATTTTACCACTTTTTATGACACTTATCGCT
>CABYHW010000045.1 GCA_902518705.1 uncultured Alphaproteobacteria bacterium
AATCTCAAAAATTTTTATTTTTATTTGGACAATATTTATTTCTATTGGAATTTGGAGAGCAGCAGAAAATTACAAAGGAAGTATTATTTGGATAGTTTTAACATTTATAATTGTTGCTTATAGATGCTATTCTTTACGTTTAATTTTTTTTATTTAATTTTTGTTTTAAAATATCATTTAACATTTTTGGATTAGCTTTTCCTTTAGTTAATTTCATAGCTTGGCCAACAAAGAAACCTAATAACTTATCTTTACCTGCTAGATATTGTTCGACCATTTTTGGATTTTCTGCAATGACCTCATCAATAACTTTTGCTATTTCACCCTGATCTGTAACTTGTTGCAAACCCTTTTCATCTACGATTTGTCTAGCTGTTTTTCCTGAAGAAAACATATCTTCCAATACATCTTTTGCAATTTTGCCAGAAATTTCATTTGTAGAAATTAACTTTATAAGTTGTCCTAAGTTTTCAGGTGATACTGGAGAGTTATTTAAATCTTGATTATTTTTGTTTAATAATGAAAACAATTCAGAAGTAATCCAATTTACAACTATTTTTGCATAATTTTTTAATTCTGGATCTGAATTAATTGTTTCATTAAAATAATCAGATGTTTTTTTCTCTGCAGTTAATACTGATGCATCATAATTAGACAATTTATAAGTCTCAATAAATTTATTCTTAAGCTCATCTGGAAGCTCTGGTATTGATGATTTAATTTTCCCTATTTCTACTTTAGAAATTTCTAGTGGTAATAAATCTGGATCAGGAAAGTATCTATAGTCATGAGCTTCTTCTTTATTTCTCATGGGTCTAGTTTTGCCAGTAGATGTATTAAAGAGCATTGTGTTTTGCTCAATAGAACCGCCAGACTCTAATATTTCTATTTGTCTTTTTGCTTCATAATTAATAGCCTGCTTTATAAACTTTATAGAGTTTAAGTTTTTAATTTCACATCGAGTTCCATATTCATCTCCAGGTTTTCTTACTGAAATATTTACATCTGCTCTTAAAGAACCCTCTTGCATATTTCCATCACATGTATCTAAATACATTAAAATTGATCTGATTTTGGATATATACATTCCAGCTTCATCAGGCGTTCTAATGTCTGGCTCACTAACAATTTCCATTAAAGCAACACCAGATCTATTAAGATCTACATATGTTTTTGAAGGATTTTGATCATGTAAACTTTTACCCGCATCTTGTTCTAAATGTAATCTTACAATTCTAATATCTTTCGATGTTCCATCTTTAAAATCAATTGTAACTTTTCCTTCTCCAACAATTGGATATTTGTACTGACTAATTTGATATCCTTGTGGTAGATCAGCATAAAAGTAATTTTTTCTATCAAAGACAGAATAATTATTAATTTTAGCATTCAAACCGACTCCAGTTTTTACTGCCTGTTCCACGCAATACTTATTAATAACAGGCAACATTCCTGGCATAGCAGCATCGACTAAAGATACTTGACTATTTGGTGATGAGCCAAATTTTGTTGATGATGAAGAAAATAATTTAGA
Organism: uncultured Alphaproteobacteria bacterium; assembly: GCA_902518705.1. Lineage (GTDB taxonomy): Bacteria > Pseudomonadota > Alphaproteobacteria > HIMB59 > CACPNW01. Next base: position 1,535 of record CABYHW010000045.1, read on the forward strand.
ATTTGATTTTACTTGAGCATGTATTTCGAGACCGATTACCATCTCCCAATCATGCTTTTCACCTTTTATTAAATTATTCATATGATCTTTCTAGAGATACAGCTGCATTAAAAACTTGTTGTTCATCAAAGTGTTTTCCTAATATTTGAATACCTAGTGGTAAATTATTTTTATCTTTCCCAAAGGGAATGGAAATACCTGGTAGGCCAGCTAAAGAAGCAGGAACCGTAAACACATCATTTAAATACATTTTGATAGGATCATTTTGTTTTTCATTTAAGGGAAATGCAGCACTTGGTGCAGTAGGAGTAACTATAAAATCACATTCTTTAAAAGCTTTATTAAAATCATCAGCAATTAATTTTCTTACTTTTTGTGCCTTAAGATAATATGCATCATAATAGCCTGCAGATAGTACGTATGTTCCTATTAAAATTCTTCTTTTTACTTCTCTTCCAAAACCTTGAGCTCTTGTATTTTCATACATTTCATCAAGAGAATCAATTTCATCAGATCTAAAACCATATTTTACTCCATCATAACGAGCTAAATTTGAGGAAGCTTCAGCAGGAGCAATAATATAATAAGTAGGAAGTGCATATTTAGTGTGAGGAAGTGAAATATTTTTAATTTTAACACCTTTTTTTTCTAAAACCTTGATAGCATCTTCCCATATCTGACTTATTTCTATTGGTATACCATCAATAGAATACTCTTTTGGTATACCAACAGTTTTCCCATTTAGATCATCATCTAAATTTTCAAAATAATTTGGAATATCTACTTTAGCACTTGTACTATCTCTTTGATCAAACCCAGCAATGGATTGTAATAATATTGATGCATCTTCAACATTATGAGAAAAAATTCCTGCTTGATCCAAACTAGATGCAAATGCAGCTATACCCCATCGGGAACATAAACCATATGTTGGTTTGATACCCACAACACCACAAAAGCTAGCTGGTTGTCTTATTGATCCACCTGTATCTGTTCCAGTTGCCCCTAAACATAAATCTGCTGCAACTGCGGCTGCGGAACCACCAGAAGATCCACCAGGAGCTAAAGGCTCATTTTCTTGTGATAGGGGATTAATTGTATTTCCAAAAAAACTTGTATTAGTAGCTGAGCCCATAGCAAACTCATCTAGATTTGTTTTACCAACAAAAATAGATCCTTCATCTAATAATTTTTGAGTAACAAATGATTCATAAGTTGGATTAAAATTTTCTAAAATCTTTGAAGCTGCAGTTGTAGGCATACTTTTAGTACAAAATAGATCCTTGATTGCAATCGGAATACCTTTTAATTTTTTTGCTGAATTATCTTTCTCTAAGTTATCTATCTGCTTTAAAACATTCTCTTCACTAAAATGAATAAAAACATTTAAGTTTTCATTTTCCTTAATTCTTTTTAAATAATCCTGATTTAATTCTCTTATTGATATTTTTTTTATATCGAGATCTTTTAACGTTTGTTTCAAAGATGATTTAGACATTATTCTACCACCTTTGGTACTGCAAAAAAACCTTCGAGTTTATCAGGAGCATTTTCAAGAATTTCCTCACTAGAATTAGTATCATTAGATACATCTTCTCTTTTAGGTAAAATTGATGATGATATGTTACTTAACGGTTCTACATTTTCAGTATTTACTTCATTTAACTGCTCTACCCAGTCTAAAATGGAATTAAGATCCTTAATATAATCTTCAGATTCTTTATCATCTAACTTTATTCTAGATAGACGAGCAATTTTATTTATTGTATTTTTATCAATCTTCAATTTATGAGCTCCATTATATGAATGATCAAAATAATTTAATCGATGGCCTTAATACATCACAAATACTTGTAGGTCTAGACCTAGGAACTAAAACGATTGGTGTTGCAGTAAGCGATAGATCAAAAATAATCGCTACACCTCTTTCAATTATCCAAAGAAAAGGAACTAATAAAGATTTAATTGTCATGAAAGATATTTTGAAAGAGTATGAAATTGGTGGATTTATTCTTGGTCTACCGATTAGCCTGGATAATAGTGAAAACAAACAAAGCCAATTAGTAAGAGATTTTAATATTAATCTTCAAACCTTTTTTAAGAAACCGACAGCTCTTTGGGATGAAAGATTTTCATCAGATGTAATCTTTAAAGAAATGAGAAAAGCCGATTTAAGTAAAACAAAGATAAAAAGTAAACTTGATCAACAATCGGCTGCTTATATTTTACAAGGATACTTAGATAGATATAGAAATAATTAATAAATTAGTTTACACATACTTACACATTATTGACACATATGAATTCAAAACTACTTAAATCAGGACACATAAAATTATATAAAAGAGAAAATTCAAAATATTGGCAAATGAAAGTGAAAATGCCAAAATTAAAAGCAATCAGATCATCTACAGGTTCAAAAAT
>CABYHW010000046.1 GCA_902518705.1 uncultured Alphaproteobacteria bacterium
AATAAAGGGATCACCAGATTTTCTTAACTGATTACTATGAACACTTTCGCTTAATCTAAGAGCATTTTCAATTTTTATTTTTTCATAATCATTAAGATATGATGTAAGATTTTTTAAATCTCTGTATATTTGTTGGACCATAAAAAAAGTTAGAAAAAATAATTATGAATCTTCTTTATCTAAACTTTCATTATTAAAATTTATTTGAGGATCTGAATTATCTTGAACTTCAGTATTTTTTTCTTCCACAGAGGAGGATGTTGGAGAGGTCTCAATCTCTGTATTTGATGTTAAACTATTTTCACTAAGTTGGTTACTATTAATAGCATCAATGGTGTTATTAGCCTCGTTATTCTCGTCCTCCTCAGAGGTTTCATTAGCTTCTTCATCATCTACAATTACCATAGTTTGATATTCTTCAACTAAATCATTTTTTAAATTTTCAATACTCATTGATTCTTGAGCTATTTCTCGAAGCGCGATAACTGTATTTTTATCATTATCTATTTCTACGGTAGGTGTTTCACCTGAATATAATTTTCTTGCTCTATTAGAAGCTACAAGTACAAGTTCAAATCTACTTGGAAATTTATCTATACAATCTTCAACAGTAATTCTAGCCATAATGGGCTTATATTGATCAATTATTAAAAGTAAATAGTTAATTATTTTTTAATAATCTTTGCTTTTTAATGTTCCAATCCCTTTGTTTTATTGATTCTCTCTTATCAACCTGCTTTTTTCCTTTGGCTATACCGCAGGTTAATTTAGCAAAACCATTATCAGTAAAATATAGTGATATAGGCACTATTGTAAATCCGCCTTGCTTAATTGAACCAGATATTTTATTAAATTCTTTTTTTGTAACTAATAACTTTCTATTTCTGCTAGGATTATAACTATGATCTGTAGAATTTTGATATTTTTTTATGAAAGAATTTGAAAGCCATAATTCACCATTTTGCTCAATAATATAAGCACCTCTAATTGATCCAGTATTAATCCTTAAAGATTTAACTTCAGGTCCAGTTAATACAATACCAGCATTTATTTTATTTGATATTGTAAAATTATAATTAGCACTGTTATTAGCTGCAATTATTTTCATCTATATAAGTTGTAATTCTTTAAGACAATTTTCAACAATTTTTTTTGTATTATTATTTATTTCAGATAATGGAAGTCTGGTATCTTGCTTACATAAACCTAGTAAAGATGCCGCATATTTAACAGGTCCTGGGCTAGATTCTATAAATAAAGCATGATGTAGGGAGCTTAGTTTAAGATTGATTTTTTGAGCTTTAGAAATATTACACTCTTGCCATGCGGAATGCATATCGGCACATAATCTTGGTGCTACATTTGCTGTAACTGATATACAACCATGACCTCCTTGTGCCAAATAAGCCAGTGCTGTTCCATCTTCTCCAGAAAGATAGCAAAAATCATTTTGCATTTTTTTTCTTGTTAGCAGTGGTCTAAACAAGTCATTCGTTGCATCTTTAACACCAATTATATTTTTAACTTTTGATAATTCAATCATAGTCTCAATTGACATATCAACTATAGATCTACCGGGAATATTATAGATTATTATTGGAATATTAGTTTCATCAGAAATTTTTTTAAAATGCTCATATAATCCAGACTGAGTTGGTTTATTATAATAAGGAGTTACAATTAAAGCTGCATTAGCTCCAGATTTTTCAGCGTGTTTAGTATATTCAATAGCTTCAAGTGTGTTGTTTGAGCCAGTTCCAGCTATAACTGGAACTTTTTTATCTGCAATTCTAATTGTTTCTTCTATAATTTTCTTATGTTCATCATGTGACAATGTAGGTGATTCCCCCGTTGTACCACAGGGCACTAATCCATGAGATCCATTATCAATGAGGTACTTTAAAACTTTACTTAAAGAATCATAATCAACTTCGTTGCCATCAAACGGAGTTATAACTGCAGGTATACTTCCTTTAAACATTTTATGTGGCGGAGAGAGAGGGATTCGAACCCTCGGAAGGAATTACTTCCTTCGCAGGTTTAGCAAACCTGTGGTTTAAGCCACTCACCCATCTCTCCTGTTGTTGTTCTTTCAAAGTTGACCTTTCTAAATTAAAAAAAATCAAGTAAAAACTAGTTTTACCCTCTTCTATAAAATATTATTTAACATAAAACAAAGTAGGATTACACTAATTAATTGATCAAATTTTGATTCAAAGTAGTACGTAAGTGGTACGAAATTGATTAAATAAAATTAATTCTTTCAAAAAACCAATATAACCCAATACTAGAAATTAATATAGAAGATGGAACTTGAAATAAGATTCTGTAATTTTTATTTTTTGCAAAATTTAAAGCAATCAATAGATATAAAACCAATACTATAGATATTTGCGCTACTTCAATACCAATATTAAAAGATACAAGATTTATAAATAAGTCTGTACTCCTATAACCTATATCACTCAAAACTAGTGCAAATCCTAAGCCATGAAGTAATCCAAAAAACAAAATTACAACATATCTCAAATATTCTTTTATATATTTTTTAAAAATATTTTCTATTCCTATATAAACTATAGAAAGTGCAATGATAGGCTCAACAATTTGAGGATTGATACTCATTAAAAATAAAGAAACAAATATAAGGGTAATTGAATGAGCAATAGTAAAAATAGTTATTTGAGAAATTAATTTTTTTAAAGATGATGAAAATAAAAAAAGACCAAATATAAATAAAATATGATCTAATCCTTTTGGAATTATATGTTGAATTCCTAATACAAAAAATTTTGTGAAGCTATTAAATGTTTTACTAAAATTATTTTCCTTAAACGAAAATTGACTTGATTCAATTCCTGATTGCAAATATTCTGTAACTAATTCATCTTCTAATTTGTTATTATTATTCTCTCTTAGAATAATTGGGCCGTAGTTTTTAATCCATCTAAATGTAAATTGTTCAGAATTTTCATCCAATAAAACTTTAAAATAAACATGCGTATCTCTACTTATTTCAAAATTTTTTATATCCTCAACTTCAGTTTTAATTAAATTTATTTTCTTTGTTTCATTATTAATTTTAATATCAATATTAGAACTTATTTCACTCCAAGAATTTTGAAACATTTCTTCAAGGTCTTTTTTACTTAAAATTCTAAATTCATCATAAATTTCACTTAGTGATGAAGAGTCTGTATTAGAAACAGTAGATGCATCAATATTAGATAATATCAATTCAGCGTTTAATCTTATTTTAAAATTCAAATAACTTTCATTATAAGTAAAATCTGCAATAGATGGCTTGATTTCATGACTAATAGAAGATGTTGAAAATAAATTTAAAAAACTTACTGGAATTAAAAATAGATATAACTTTATAATTTTTATATAAGAGAACATGATGAAATTTACTTTAAAAAGATTAATATTTATTATTATCTTAACTTCAATAACTAAAATCTCTTTATCTCATGAATTTTGGATTGATCCAAAAAATTATCACTTATCAAATAATGAAAAAGCTGTGGCAAATATCTTTGTAGGAGAAAATTTTGAAGGATCACCAATACCATTTACAAAAGAATATTTTAGAATTGGATTCCTGTATGCTGAAGATAATAAATTAAAAATTAAAGGTAGATTAGGTGATATTCCAGCTCTTAATATTAAAAAAACGTTCAAAGGATTAAATGTAATACAAATTGAATCAGTTACTAAATATGTTGAATATGAAAAATTAGTAAAATTTGAAATTTTCACAAGAGAGAAAGGATATCCAAATTTAGCTCAAAAACATAAAGAAAATAACTATCCAGAAAATTTTTTTGAAAGTTATAAAAGATATGCAAAGTCATTAATTAGTGTGGAAAATTTTGATGGTAAAGATATCGATACCAATATGGAC
>CABYHW010000047.1 GCA_902518705.1 uncultured Alphaproteobacteria bacterium
TTATTATAAAATACCCAGCTCATAAAAATTTAGATTATATTTATTATATGAGAGCTATGTGTAATTATGAGCAAATAACTCATCATGGTTTAGATGGTACTTATAATGAATTAGCTATAACTGACTTTAAACAAGTTATTAAAAGATTTCCTGATAGCGAATATGCTAAAGATAGTAGACAAAAAATAATTTTGGTTAAAACAAATAAAGCTGCCAAACATATGGAAATTGGGAGATTTTACCTAAAACAAAAAAAATATTCAGCAGCATTAAATAGATTTAAAATAATCTTAGATGATTACTCTATGACTAAATTTGCTCCCGAAGCACTTCACAGAATGGTTGAATCTTATTATCATATGGGAATGATTAATGATAGTAGAAAAACTGCTTCAATATTAGGTTATAATTATCCTAAATCTGAATGGTATGAGTACAGCTATAATTTAATAAATAAAATTAATGATGAAGGAAAACTATTTAAAAAAATCAGAAATCTCTTTTAATGGTTAAGGAAGAAGAAATAAAAAAAAAATTAACGCGGCTTGCAAATTTAATAAAAAAACACAATTATAATTATCATACATTAGATAATCCTAAAATATCTGACGCAGAGTTTGATAGTTTGGTTAAAGAAAATGATAATCTGGAAAAAAAATATCCGAATTTGATTTTAAAAAATAGTCCTAACAAAAATTATGGTAGTAAAATTAAAGAAAATTTTAAAAAAATAAAACATGATTCCCAAATGTACTCACTCTCAAATGCATTTGATAATAATGATATTAAAGAGTTTATAAAACGCTCAGTAAAATTTCTAAATTTAGATAATGACAATGATTTTCAATATATCTGTGAGCCAAAAATTGATGGACTGTCTTTAAATCTTGTCTATAAAAATGGAAATTTGGTTTCTGCTGGTACAAGGGGAGATGGATTTACAGGAGAAGATGTTACTGAAAATATTTTAAATATAAAAAATATTCCATCAAAGTTAGAAAGAAACTTTCCAGATTTTATTGAAATTAGAGGAGAGGTATTCTTGAATAAGAGTGATTTTGAGAAACTTAATTCTAAGTTAGAAAATAGATCTAAATTTGCTAATCCAAGGAACGCTGCTGCTGGAAGTCTGAGACAGCTTGATATTTCTATTAGTCATAGTAGACCGCTTAAATTTATACCTCATGGCATTGGTAAATGTTCTTATAATTTTGATAAAATTGAGAATTATTATGATCAACTTAAGAATTGGAACATTGCTCCAAATAATTTAAGCAAAAAATGTCAATCGGTTGAAGAAATTATTAAATTTTATAATCAAATAGATCAAAAACGATCAGGTATTGATTATGACATTGATGGACTAGTTGTAAAAATAAATAGTTTTAAACTACAAGAAAGATTAGGTTATGTAGGAAAAAACCCAAGATGGGCAATTGCTATAAAGTTTTCTGCTGAAAAAGCTAATACTATAATTAAATCTATTGATTACCAAGTTGGGAGAACTGGCGCTATTACCCCTGTAGCAAGATTAGAGCCAGTAAATTTAGGTGGTGTTATTATATCAAATGCTTCTTTGCATAATTTTGATGAAATAAATAAAAAAAATATAAATGTTTTAGATCTCGTTGAAATTGAAAGAGCAGGAGATGTTATTCCTTATGTTACAAGATTAGTAAAAAAAAATAGTAAATTACATACTAAGATAAAAACTCCTAAGAATTGTCCTGTCTGTAAGAGTAATGTTTTAAAAGAAAAAGATGAAGCAATACTAAGATGTTCAAATACATATAGTTGTAATTCACAGAAAATAGGAAGGATAATACATTTTGTCAGTAAGAAAAGTTTAAACATAGATGGATTTGGTGAGAAACAAGTTAAGCAATTATTTAATCTAAAATATATAAATAAGGTAGAAGATATATTTAATCTTGAAAAATTTAGATCAGAAATAGTTGAATTAGATGGCTGGGGTGAATTATCTTTTTCTAATTTAATTAATTCTATTAATAATTCGATAAATTTATTTATTCTCTTGGAATTAGATTTATTGGAGAGGTAAATGCTGAAATTTTAGCAAAAGAGTTTAAAGACCTAGATGTATTGATTTCATCTTCAAGTAATATAAGCGTATTAGAAAATATTGATGGTTTAGGACCTAAAGCAATATCTTCAATCATAGATTTTTTTTCTAAAGAAATAAATAAGGAAACTATTAAAAATTTAAAAAATCATTTAACTATTTTTTTTATAGAAAATGAAACAATAGATAATTTTTTTTCAAATAAACATTTAGTTTTTACAGGCACTTTATCTGAATTATCAAGAGATGAAGCTAAATACTTAGCAAAAACTAAAGGAGCAAAAATATTATCTAGTATTACTAAAAAAACAGATTTTCTAATTGCTGGAGAAAAAGCAGGTTCAAAGATAGATAAGGCGGCGCAATTAGGAGTTAAAATTTTAAATGAAAAAGAATTCCTTAAAAAAATTAATCTATAATTTTCAAGAATTTTAAATATACTTTTTTTGAAGAAAAATTCTCAAAATCAATTAAAGCTTTATCACCATCTAATTTGATGATTTTTCCGTTACCAAATTTTTGATGATAAACATTTTTCCCTTTAGATATATCAACATCATATTCTAAATCTTGATTAAAATCCCAATCGATATTATTTTTTTTTGAGTTTTGTAATAGTCTTCTTCTTCCCGGTGTAATTATTTCTTCACTAAATGAATCAGTTTCTAAAAAATTATCTAAAAAGTTATTATCTTGAATATATTTGGAGTCATTTATCTCTACTTTATCTTCTGGAAGCTCGCTTATAAATCTAGAGGGTAAATTATAATCATGTGATGCAAAAGAATATCTATTTTGATTTACATAAGTAATATAAATTTTTTTTCTTGCTCTCGTTAGTGCAACATAGGCCAACCTTCTTTCTTCTTCTAATCCCTGATTACCCGATTCATCTATTGATCTTTGACTTGGAAAAACTCCCTCCTCCCAGCCAGCTAAAAATACATAATCAAACTCCAATCCTTTAGCTGCATGCATTGTCATAAGAGTTATTGTTTCTTCTGAAGTATTTGTTATATTTTCCATAACCAAAGATACATGTTCCAAAAAACCTTCTATGTTTTCAAATTCTTTTAAACTTTCTATAAATTCATTTAAATTGTCTATTCTTGATAAGCTGTCTGGTTTATTTGAGCTCTCTTCCTCTTTTTTTAAATAATCTAAATAACCCGAATCTTCTATTATTACTTTAGCTAATTCAATATGGTCAAATTTTTTCTTAACCTTTTGCCATTTTAAAATGTTGTCAGTAAAATTATATAATTCACTCTTAGCTTTAGAATTACTTTTAAATGTCAATTGTTGAGCAGATTCAAATAAAGAAATATTATTCATTCTTGCATAGCTACTAATTTTACTAACTGTTGATTTCCCTATTCCTCTTTTAGGTACATTAATAATTCTTTCAAAGGCTAAGTCATCAGATAGATTATTTGTTAATCTTAAATACGCAATAATATCTTTGATTTCTTTTCTTTCATAAAATCGTAATCCTCCAATTATTTTATAAGGCAGTCCAAGATTAATTAATCTTTCTTCAAACGATCTAGTATGAGCAGCAACTCGAAATAAAATTGAGATTTCACTCAAATTTATTTTATCTTTTAGTATATTTTCTATTTTGTCTGTTACAAAAACAGACTCCTCTTTTGTTTCCCAAAATCCATTAATTGTAATTTTTTCACCAATCTGATTTTTACTCCATAATTCTTTTCCATATCTTCCTTTATTTTTAGAAATAAGAGTTGATGCGCAACTTAATATATTTCTTGTTGATCGATAATTTTGCTCTAGTCTTATAAT
>CABYHW010000048.1 GCA_902518705.1 uncultured Alphaproteobacteria bacterium
AGCACCAACTTGTTGAAATTGTCTTTCAGGTCTTAAAATTGTTCCCATTTTTCTGACAACTTCACCATAATAACATAGTTTAAGTGGTCGTATTTTATTGGCTAGTCTAGATGAGGCAATTCTAATTATTTGGGGAGTTATATCATTTCGAATACTTAATTGATCAATTTTTTTGTTAGTCTTTAAAGTTAGAGTATTGCGATCCAAATTTTTACTAAACTCAACTAGTGGAGTCTTAACTAAAGTAAAACCATTATCTCTAAAATAATTTATTATGCTATTTTTGTATTTATGCTCAATAGATGCATCGAAATTTAGACTATCTTTAAAACCTGCAGGTACTAAAAATTTATTAACCAAGATATGCCCTTACTAATCTTTTTATTTCTAAAGACTTCTTTTTAACCTCACTAATTTCTTGCCCTTCAACTAGTATTCTTACTAATGGTTCAGTTCCAGATAACCTAACAAGAGATCTTATTTTTTTATTATTATATAGTTTATCATTTTTTAACTTACCAAGAGTTTTTAACAGTTTGATGTTCTTTGTTTTATACCTTAAGTTAATTTTATCTTGAGGAAAATCATTGTACAAATCAAAAAGTTTACTTGCCTTATTTTTATTTGATATCAAAATTTCGGTAATCTTTAGAGCTGCTAAAATTCCATCGCCAGTATTAGAGTGTTCTGACAAGATTATATGTCCTGATTGTTCACCACCAATCATTGATTTGGATTTTTTCATTTGATTTATAACGTTTATATCTCCAACAGCTGTACGTTTAATCTTTAATTTTAATTTGTTTGTTAGATATTTTTCTAATCCCATATTAGACATTACAGTTATAATAACGTCATGTTGATTAGATTTTTTCTTTGGTTTGATATAATTTTTACATAGTAATCCGATAATTTTATCACCATCAACTTCTTTTCCTTCTTCATCTACAACTATTAACCTATCTCCATCACCATCAAATGCGAATCCAATATCTGCATTTTCTTTTATGACATTTTGTGAAAGTGATTTAACGTCAACTGCGCCACAATTTTTATTAATATTTAAACCATCGGGATTATTATTTATGGATATTACATTATGACCTAATTCCCAAAATAAATTTGGGGCTATATTGTATGTAGCTCCATTCGCACAATCTAAAACAATTTTTAATTTTTTCTTTGATGACGTTTTATTTAAAGTGCTCTTTAAAAATTCTGAGTACCTTCCTGAAGCATCTTCTAGTCTTTTTGCATTTCCGGATACAAATGTGTTGTTTGTTACTTTAGAATATTTTTTATTATTTAAAACTATATTTTCAACCTTTTGCTCTATTGATGAACTTAATTTTGTTCCAGTACTGTCAAAAAATTTAAGTCCGTTATATTCATAAGTATTATGAGATGCTGTAATCATTACACCAATATCAGCTCTTAAAGTTTTAATCATCAATGGTACAGCAGGTGTTGGAAGTGGACCAATTAAGATTACATCCATCCCCATAGAAATAAATCCAGCAGTAACAAGTGGCTCATATAAATATCCAGATAATCTTGTGTCTTTACAGATTACAACTCTACTATTCTTAGAATTTTTCTTTTTTAAAAGAAACGCAACTGTCTTTGAAATTTTAAGACAAGTTTCAGCAGAAAGAGGTTCTTCATTAACTAAGCACCGTATGCCATCGGTACCGAATATTTTAGACATTCCTGTCTTTTATTCAAAAAAATAAATAAAGTGAAGTAATTAAATTAGTTTGCTGGTGCAGGAGCTGATCCACCCGTTTTAGGAACAGAAGTAGCAGGTTTTTTTGGATTATTTATATCATTATCAAAATCATCTCGAGTAGGTTTTATGCCTTTAATTAAATCTTTAATTTCATCACCTGATAATGTTTCGTACTCTAAAAGTCCCTTAGCAACTATGTGTAACTCTTCAATATTATCTTGTAGAATTTTTCTGCAATTATTTTCGGCTTCTTCTGCAAGATATCTTACCTCTTCGTCAATTAATTTTGCTGTAGAGTCGGATAAGTTTTTTGATTGTGCAACTGAATGTCCTAGGAAAACTTCCTCACTATCACTGTTATATCTTAATCGACCAAGCTTTTCACTCATACCCCATTCTGTAATCATTTTTTTTGCGAGGTTAGTAACCATTTGAATATCACTTGCGGCACCGTTAGTAATTTTATCTTTACCAAAAATCATTTCTTCAGCAATTCTTCCACCAGTTGCAATTAATAAATGGGCTTTCATTTGATCTTTTCTCATAGAAAGCTGATCTTTTTCAGGAAGTCTCATGACCATTCCAAGAGCTCTACCTCTTGGTATTATAGTCGCTTTATGAATTGGATCAGAGGCTGGTGAGTGAATAGTAGCTACTGCATGACCAGCTTCATGATACGCTGTGAGTTTCTTTTCATCCTCAGACATTACCATAGATCTTTTTTCTGCACCCATCATCACTTTATCTTTAGCACTTTCAAAATCCTCAAGTGTAACCATTCTTTTATTTTTTCTAGCTGCAAGTAATGCTGCCTCATTTACTAAATTTGCTAAATCGGCACCTGAAAAACCAGGTGTTCCTCTAGCTATAATTTTTGAGTCAAATTTTGGAGAAACTTTAATTTTTTTGATGTGAACTTTTAATATTTTATCTCTACCCATAACATCAGGATTATTAACGGTGATTTGACGATCAAACCTGCCTGGTCTTAATAATGCGGGATCAAGAACATCAGGTCTGTTAGTTGCAGCAATTATAATTACACCGGCGTTTGCTTCGAAACCATCCATCTCAACCAATAGTTGATTTAAGGTTTGTTCTCTTTCATCATTGCCTCCACCTAGACCTGCACCTCTATGCCTACCAACTGCATCAATCTCATCTATAAACACAATGCATGGAGCGTTTTTCTTACCCTGGTCAAACATATCTCTTACCCTGCTTGCACCAACTCCTACAAACATTTCAACAAAATCTGAACCAGAAATTGAAAAGAATGGAACATTTGCTTCACCTGCAATTGCTCTTGCTAATAGTGTTTTTCCTGTACCTGGAGGCCCAACAAGAAGTGCCCCTCTAGGAATCTTTCCACCTAATCGTGAAAACTTATTTGGATCTTTAAGAAACTCTACGACTTCCTCTAATTCTTGTTTAGCTTCATCAATACCTGCAACATCATCAAAAGTAACTTTCCCTACAGCTTGATTTAAAAGTTTTGCTTTGGATTTACCAAATCCCATAGCCTTACCTCCACCAGATTGCATTTGTCTCATAAAAAATATCCATACTCCAATTAATAAGAGCATAGGGAACCATGATAAAAGTACACTTAATAAGGGATGCATTGACCTATCTGCGGGCTGAGCTGTGATCTTTACACCAAATTCATTGAGTTTATCGACAAGATTTGGATAATTTGGGGCATAAGTATTAAATGCTCTTCCATCATTTAGAAATCCATTAACGTTATTTCCGCTTATATTTACTTCAGAGACATTACCACTTTCAGTAGCTGCTAAGAAATCAGAAAAGGATATATTTGATGAATTTTTAGTAGATGAAGTTCCTTGAAAAAGATTAAATAATACAATTAGCAATAAACCTATTATTATCCATAAAATAACATTTTTACTTATATTTTTCATTATATAATAA
>CABYHW010000049.1 GCA_902518705.1 uncultured Alphaproteobacteria bacterium
ATAACATTAAGTAATCTGATTGAGCCCTTTGTATTTAAATAGATCATTAAAAGACCAATGAATAAAAGTCCTGTTATAGCTCCCCCAAGATTTCTTAGCCATGCTATATTGGTACTTTCAGCAACAGTTAAATTTACAAAACTATATGGAAAAATTAAAAAATAAATTCCATAAATTAAAGAAAAAATTGATAAAAATAATATGCTTAATCTGATCATCTACTAAAAACTATTTATTAAGATATAATTAGTATTGCAAATTAATTATTACTAAATATAGAAAATATATGATCAGATTGTTAATAGTTTTAATTGTTATAGTAATTATACTATTTATTTTGAGATCAAGAGCCAAATCACAATATAATAATTATGGTAACTTTTATAGAAATTTAATTCTGATAGTCATAATTGGAGGTATAATTTTCTTCCTTGCAACAACTGGAAAATTCTTGTTACCACAATTATTAAACCTTATTAAAGTAGGTTTACCATTCTTGACAAAACTAATAGGAATATAATGAAATATTTTTCAACAAATGATCTACCCTTAAACGATGAAATGATTAATTTTTGGAATAATAATGGATATTTAGTTATAGAAAATTTCAACACAGATAAAGAATGTGATGAATTAATGCAACGATCATCATATCTTATCGAACATAATAAATTTAATAATCAAAAATCTATTTTTGATACAGTCAATCAAGCTCATAATGATGATAGTTATTTTTTAGAATCAGGAGATAAAATTCGTTTCTTCTTTGAAGAAAAAGCTAATTTAAATGATGATAACATAGAAGAAAATAAACATTTTATTGTAAATAAAATCGGTCATGCGTTGCATGACTTAGATGAAGTTTTTTATAAATTTTCTCATAAACAAAAACTTCAAGATATTGCTTTATCACTTGGTTTCTCACAACCTAAATTACTTCAGTCTATGTATATTTTTAAGCAACCTAAAATAGGAGGTGAAGTAGTTTGCCATCAAGATTCTACTTTTTTATATACTGAGCCAGAAAGTACTATCGGTTTCTGGTTTGCATTAGAAGACGCAAATAAAACAAACGGATGTTTACAGGTTGCAAGCGGTGGTCATAAAGGCCCATTAAGAAAACTTTTTAAAAAAGTAGACGGTAAAATGCAAATGATAGATCTAAATAATGAACCATTTCCTGAAACTGATACTTTTGTAGAAGTAAAAAAAGGATCACTTGTTTTATTACATGGTAGACTTCCTCATTATTCATGTGAGAACACAAGTTTAAAATCAAGACATGCTTACACAATTCATGTAATTGATAATAACAACAAATATCCTGAATGGAATTGGTTACAAAGATCTTCAATACCTCTTAAAAGTTTTATTAATGACTAAAAAAATAATTTTAGATTGTGACCCAGGTCATGATGATGCTGTAGCAATAATGTTAGCTGCTTCTTCTAAAGAGATTGATATACTAGGTATCACATGTGTTGGTGGAAATAGTGGTTTAAATAATACAGTAAATAACGCTCTTAAAGTTTGTACATTAATTGAAAGAATGGACATCAAAGTTTACTCTGGTGCAAATAAACCTATTCATTATGAATTATTTACAGCTGAATATGTTCACGGGAAAACTGGATTAGATAAAAAAGGTGATCCTATAATAATAGATACAAATTATAAACCTCAAGCAAAACATGCAGTTGATTTCATAGTAGAAACTTGTAAATCTTCAAAAGAGCAAATTTATTTATGCCCAACAGGACCTCTTACAAATATTGCCTTAAGTTTAAAAAAAGATCCGTCTATTAAAGAAAATATAAAAGAAATAGTTTTTATGGGTGGAGCTGCTATGTGCTTAGGAAATACTACACCTTCAGCTGAATTTAATATTTATGTAGATCCACATGCGGCTAATATTGTACTAGAATCAGGCATTCCTCTAACAATGATGGGTTTAGATGTTACTCATCAGGTAAATGTAAATTCAAAAATTATCAAATCAATGAATGAAAATAAAAATAAAAGTTCTAAGTTTTTTGGAGAACTAATGGAATTTTATACAATATTTCATAAAGAATTATACGAAACTGAGGAAACGCCTTTGCATGACCCATGTGTTATTGCATATTTATTAGATCCATCTATTTTTATTGGAAAAGAAGTTAATGTAACAGTTGAAGAAAATTCTGAATTAACAAGAGGGGAGACTGTTGTTGATTGGCTAGGTGTTACTAAAAGACCAGTAAATTGTTTTGTGATGAATGAAGCTAATGATGAAAAATTTTTTCAATTACTTAAAGCTAAATTATCGCTATTACCTTAACTATAAAAACTCTTTGCAATCTTTCCAGCTAAATTCGCATTATTAATTATTAAAGATACATTAGCATTTAGGGTTTCATTTTTTGATTGTTCGTTAATTTCTTTTATAAGAAACGGAGTTAATTCTTTTCCACTGATATTATTTCTATCAGCTTTTATTATTGCATTATTTATCCATTTTTTTACGTCATTTTTATTAAGTGCTTTTTCTAATGGAACTTTATTAAATATGAGAATTGATTTTTTATTTCCCATATTTTCATTGAGTTTTAAAAAAGAAGAAATTTCATGAATTTCATCAAATTTATTATCGACTTTATTTTCTGTTTCTTCATACCAAAAACCAGGCATATAATTTGTTTGATAACCAATTCTTGTAATTCCTAAAGTTTCAAGAAGTTCATTTGTTTTACTTAAATCTAATATAGATTTAGCACCACTACAGATTACAAAATTTGAATTCTCAGAAAGTGCATATAGATCTGCAGATACATCATTTGTATTTTCAGCATTTAGATGCACACCACCAATTCCTCCTGTTGCAAAAAATCTTACTTGAAATTTAGAAGCTATAGAAATTGTACTTGCTACTGTTGTAGCAGCATTTTCTTTATTAAATATTGATAAATTTATATTGTGGTTTGAAACTTTTTGTACATTTTTCTCTTTTGCTAATATTTGAATATCTTCTTCCGATAATCCTATTTTAACCTTACCTCTAATTATTCCTATTGTTGCAGCAATTGCACCATTATCTTCAACAGCCTTTATAGACTCATTTGCGACTTTAATATTTTCTGGATAGGGCAATCCATGACTAATCAATGTACTTTCTAAAGCTACTATTGGTTTTTTTCTATTTATTGCTTCTTGAACTTTTTTACTTATATCAAATATTTCACGCATACTATTTTACAATCACTCTCTTAGAAAGATTTTTAATTTTTAAAAAATCACTCTTAGTTTTTAGACTTTTACCACTAGCATAATAAGACCCGCATGCTACAGAAGTTTTCAAAATATAATTCATTTTTTCATTTATACTGAACAAATACAGCATCATAGCTGCTAGTGCGTCTCCAGCTCCATTTTCGTTTACTACTTTGATTGATGGGGGTTTTATTTTTTTTATAAATTCATTACTTCCAAAGATTACATTATTTTTTGAATTAGTAGTAATTATTTTTATTTTTTTATTTTGTTTTAATATTTTTTTTACACCTAATATTATATTTGAAGAATTTGTAAGTTTAAGTAACTCTGCTTTATTTAAGAATATAAAATCAACTTTATTTATAATCCTTTTAATTTTAATAACTTTATGCACTGATGTTGCGCACACAA
>CABYHW010000050.1 GCA_902518705.1 uncultured Alphaproteobacteria bacterium
ACTTAGCACCGTGACGCTTGGTGCTGTTGGAACAGCTGCTTTTATATGGCCTTTTCTAAAAAGTATGAGTCCAGCAGAAGACACATTAGCTGCAGGATCAACCGAAGTAGATATTAGTGCTATTGAAGAAGGTCAAAGTATAACAATAAAGTGGCGTGGAAAACCTGTTTTCATTAAAAAAAGAACAAAAGATGAGATTAATGCAGCTAAAATGGTTCAAGCTTCTGACTTAAGAGATCCACAAGATGATGCAGATAGAGTACAAAAAGAAGAATGGTTAGTTTTAGTTGGAGTATGTACACACTTAGGTTGTGTTCCACTTGGTCAGAAGGTTTCTGATATGAAAGGTGAGTACGATGGTTGGTACTGCCCATGTCATGGTTCACATTACGATACATCAGGTAGGATAAGAAAGGGGCCAGCACCAAAAAACTTGGACGTTCCGCCCTATACCTTTTTAAATGATAATACTATAAAGATAGGATAACATGGATAAGAATAGAAAAGTACATCAGTTTAAAAATCCTGTCCTCAATTGGATAGAGTTTCGTTTACCGATTATTTCTTACTTCAAAAAAGAATACGGTGATTATCCAATGCCTAAAAATTGTAATTATTTTTGGAGTTTTGGTGCATTAGCAACAATTACTCTTGTTACAATGATAGTAAGCGGAATTTTTCTTGCAATGAATTACACACCACATACTGATATGGCATTTGATAGTGTTGAAAGAATAATGCGAGATGTCAATTACGGTTGGTTAATGCGATACATCCATTCCAATGGTGCAGCCTTTTTCTTCATCATAGTTTACATTCACATAGTAAGAGCAATGTATTTTGGTTCTTACAAATATCCAAGAGAGCTTAATTGGATTTTAGGTGTATTCATATTTTTATTAATGATGGCTACTTCTTTTCTTGGTTACACATTACCGTGGGGACAAATGTCTTATTGGGGAGCAACAGTTATAACTAATTTATTTAGTGCAATTCCATTTATTGGTGAGGGATTAAAAACATGGCTTCTTGGTGATTACAATGTTGGTAATGCCACTTTAAACCGTTTCTTTGCTCTTCATTATGTTTTACCTTTTGTTATATTTGGTGTTGTAGGATTACATGTTGCTGCAGTCCATGTTCATGGTTCAAATAACCCTGATGGGATTGATATTAAAACTAACAATGACTCAGTAAACTTTTTTCCATATATGTTAATTAAAGATACAGTAGCTATGTGTGCTTTTGGTGTTGCTATCTCTGCAGTAATATTCTTTGGACCAAACCTTATGGCTGAAGTTGATAATTATATTCCAGCAGATCCACTTGTTACTCCAGCTCACATTGTTCCAAACTGGTATCTTGCACCTTTTTATGCAATTTTAAGAGCAGTACCTGATAAATTAGGAGGGGTTCTCCTAATGTTTGGTGCGATAGTAATTCTCTTTGTTCTACCTTGGCTTGATAGATCAAAAGTGAGAAGCTGTAATTATAGACCAATATATAAGTGGTTTATGATGGGCTTTTTTGTTAACTTCTTTGCATTAGGCTACGTTGGTATGCTTCCTGCTGAAGGTTTATATCTTTTAATTGCTAGAGTAGGTTTACTTTACTACTTTGGTTTTTTCTTTATCATTACACCTTTTGTTGGTTGGATAGAGAAGCCAAGTAAGCTGCCGCTCAGTATTAGTGATGTTTATGCTAAAAATATAACTCCTAATATTGGTGGAGGAGAAAAGGGAATTCCTTCACCAGCAATGCAAAAAGATACAAATCTATAATGCGCCTATTACTTATTATTTTTTTATTCTCTTCAAATTTATTTGCTGCAGAAATGAGTACTGAAAAAATGCCAAAACACGATTGGTCTTTTAAAGGTGTAACGGGAACTTTTGATAGAGCTGCAATTCAAAGGGGCTATAAAGTTTATAGAGAAGTATGTGCAGGATGTCATTCAATGAAACTTCTGTATTACAGAGATCTTATTGATGTTGGTTTTTCCGAGGCTCAAGTAAAAGTAATTGCTTCTGAATATACTGTATTAGACGGTCCAAATGATGACGGTGAAATGTTTGAAAGACCGGCTAGACCAGCAGACAGATTTGTCAATCCATATGCTAATGATAACGAGGCAAGAGCAAACAATAATGGAGCTTATCCTCCAGATTTGAGTGTAATTACAAAAGCTAGAAAATATGGGGTTGATTATATTTATAACCTTCTTCTAGGTTATGTTGAACCTCCAAAGGGAATGGAGGTTGGTAATGGAATGTGGTACAATAAATGGATGGCTGGAAATCAAATAGCTATGCCAGCACCTATAGCCGATGGAAGTGTAGATTATGATGATGGCACTGATAATAATGCAGAACAGTTATCGGCTGATGTAACACATTTTCTTCACTGGGCTGCTGAACCAGAAATGGAAGAAAGAAAAAATTTAGGAATCAAAGTAATTTTATTCTTTATTATTCTAGGAACAATTGTGTACTTAGCAAAAAACAGACTTTGGCGAGACGTTACTTAGACATTAAATAAAAAATTCATTACATCACCATCTTTGACTATATAATCTTTACCTTCTTGTCGTATCTTTCCTGAATCTCTACTTCCAGCATCACCATTATTTTCTATATAATCATCATAAGAGACAGTTTCTGCTCTAATAAATCCTTTTTCAAAATCAGTGTGAATTTTTCCAGCAGCTTGAGGTGCTAGTGTTTCTTTTTTTATTGTCCAAGATCTTGTTTCTTTTGGACCACATGTAAAATAGTTAATCAAACCTAATAGTTCATATCCTGATTTTATAACCTTATTCAATGTTGTTTGATCTAAATTAAGTTCTTTTAGAAATTCAAGTTTTTCTTCCTCATTATCTAATTCCGCTATTTGTGCTTCTATTGATGCAGAGATTAAAACTACAGAA
>CABYHW010000051.1 GCA_902518705.1 uncultured Alphaproteobacteria bacterium
TTTGATTTTTCTGCATACTCAGAAGCTATTTTAATCAATTCTAAACGTCTTTCCTCACTTAATTTAGGTATTGGTAATCGAATTATTTGCCCATCAATTTGTGGGTTTAATCCAAGATTTGTCTCGAGTATTGCATTTTCAATATTTTTTACTAGTGACTGATCCCAGACTTGAATTGTCAATGTACTTGGGTCAGGAACAGATATATTTCCCAATTGATCTATTGGTGTTTTATTACCATAGGCTTCTACATTAATATTATTTAACATTGAAGGGTTAGCCCTTGAAGTTCTTAATGAATTTAATTCTTTTTCAAAATATTGAACCGCTTGAGTCATTTTATTTTCAACTAACTTCATAAAATTACGATATTTTACTATATCTCCCTTTATTATTCAAAACACTTATTAAAGAATCTTTTTTAAATATATTGGTAATATAAATTGGAATATTTGTTTCTTTTGCTAGACTAATAGCTGTTAAATCCATAACTTTAAGATTTTTATTAATAACATCGTTGTATGAAATTTTTTTTAATAATTTTGCTTTAGGATTTTTTTCAGGATCACTATCGTAAATTCCATTAACTTTTGTTGCTTTTATTATTAAGCTACAATCTAGCTCAGATGCTCTCAATGAAGCAGCTGTATCTGTTGAAAAAAATGGATTTCCTGTTCCTGCAGCAAAGATTACAATTCTCTTTTTTTCTAAGTGCCTAATTGCTCTTCTTCTAATATAAGATTCTGCTATTTGTGACATTGATATAGCAGATTGAACTCGAGTTGGAACATCAATCTTTTCAAGACTACTTTGTAATGAAAGAGCATTCATAATCGTCGCAAGCATCCCCATATAATCTGATGTTGATCTATCAATACCTTCTGAAGCACCTTTAATGCCTCTAAAAATATTACCTCCACCAATTATAATACAAATTTGATAATTCTTATTATAGACCTTTTTTATTTCATTGGATATTTTATTAATTGTTTTAACATCTATTCCATAACTAGATTTTCCCATTAATGATTCACCTGAAATCTTAATTAAAATTCTTCTCATGCTAATTCAAACTGATTAAATCAAATGAAAGTATTTTAAATTCAGTTTCTTTGGAAAAATCTTCAATTATATTTTTTACTGATTTTTCTTGATCTAATATATAAGTTTGATTCAATAAAGTAATTTCAGAGTAAAATTTTTTCATTTTACCATCTAGTATTTTATCAATAATTTCTGATGGTTTGCCAGAACTTTGTATAAGATCTTTTTGAATAATTTTTTCTTTTTCAACTATATTTGAATCTAAATCTTCAATATCTAAAGACTCTGGTTTCATAGCAGCAATATGCATACATAAGTTTTTAGAAAAATTATCTACATTATTATTTTTTTCTGATGCATTATATCTAATATATGAAATAATTTTTCCAATATTTGCTTTATAACTATTATGAATATAATAATTGAAATAATTATCGTTACTAAATGATATTAAATCATTAAGGATTAAGTTTTCTCCTATTTTGGCTATCATAGCATTTATACTATCTTTAATATTAGTATCTTTATAATTTGATTTTAAAAACTCATCTTTAGTAAGATTAATATTATTTAAACTTAGAGCTGCCTCTCCTAAATAATCTACATAATTAAGAAATGTTTCACTTTTTGCAGCAAAGTCCGTTTCACTATTCATCTTTAAGATTACTACTTGATTATCATTTGAAAAAATACCAATTGCTCCCTCAGTAGCTTCTCTTGAAATTTTTTTTGCGGCTTTTGCAAGTCCTTTTTTTCTTAATTGCTCTACTGCTTTTTCAATATCATTATTGTTATCGATCAAAGCATTTTTACAGTCTAAAAACCCAGCACCAGTTTTATTTCTCAAATCTTTAATTAATTTTGTTAGATCAGACATAAATTACTCCCTCATCATTAATCTTTTTTTTCTTGTTCTGAATTTATTTCTGCATCTTTATCTTTAAAGTTTGAAGCATCAATTATGGTGTCTTCAAAATATTTTTTATATAAGTTTATTGATCTTAGAGCATCATCATTTCCTGGAATGATATAATCAATTAATTCAGGATTTGCATTACTATCTACTATACCAATTACTGGAATATTAAGTTTACTAGCCTCTAAAACAGCAATCCTGTCTTTTAAAACATCAAAAACAATTAAAAGATCTGGCTTTCCATTTAGTTTTCTTATTCCGCCAATATTCAGATCAAGTTTTTGTTTCTCTCTTGTAATATCCAAAATTTCTTTTTTTGATAAATTTTTTGCTATTGCTTCATTACTTAGCAGATTTTCTATTTCATCTAATCTTTTAATAGAATTTGAAATAGTTTTCCAATTAGTTAGAGTCCCCCCCAACCATCTTTTATTTACAAAAAAGTTATTATTAATTAATGCAAGGTCTTTAACAATTTCGGAACATTGTTTTTTTGTGCCCACAAAAAGAACCTTACCAGAGTGTTTTACTACGTCATGTAACTTAACTAAAGCATTGTTCAATGATTCAACAGTAATTCTTAAATCAAAAATATGTATATTATTTCTTACCCCATAAATATATTCTTTCATTTTGGGGTTCCATCTTCTTACATTATGTCCAAAATGTACTCCAGACTCTAGAAGATCTTCTATCTTAATTTCAGGTAAATTCATCAATTCCTCCGGTTTTACCACCACAGAAACAAAAACACCGGTTTTTTCTGTGTGCTAGATTTATTCAAAAATCCTAATATTCTAAAGATATATTTTTTCAAGATATTTCTATTGAATAATCTAAGATTTTTGATTTGTATAATTCATCTAGTTTTTTGAATGATTTTATAGAATATTTATTAAAA
>CABYHW010000052.1 GCA_902518705.1 uncultured Alphaproteobacteria bacterium
TACCCTTAGGAATATCAATAGAAACATTATGCAGAACCTTTGATGATCCATATGCTGCATCAATATTTTTTATTGATAGAATATAATCTTGATTTGTTTCTTCTGGTTTTATTAACGATCTTACTGACCAAAGAGATTTAGTATATTCTTCTTTTGGGTTAGATAGCATATCTCTGGTTTCAGCTTCTTCAACTTCTTCACCGTATCGTAGAACCTTAATTCTATCGGCCATTTGAGCAACTACTGCTAAATCATGTGTAATATAAATTGCTGCTGTATTAAATTTATCTACTATAGATCTCATAGCAGATAATACTTCAACTTGAGTAGTTACATCTAAGGCAGTTGTTGGTTCGTCAAAAATAATTAGTTCAGGTCTTGGTGACATAGCCATTGCAGTCATTATTCTTTGAAGTTGTCCGCCAGATACTTGATGCGGATATCTGTCTCCTATGTTTTCCGCATCTGGAAGCTGCAGTGATTCATAAAGTTGAACAGCATCTTTTTTTAGTGCATCTGTTGGATTTAGCTTTAATCTATTAGCAGCACTTATTGTTTGATCCATTAATCTATGAGCAGGATTAAACGATGCTGCTGCTGATTGAGCAACATAAGAAATTTTAGTTCCCCAAATTTTTCTCTTTTCAAATTCTGTTAGTTTTGCGAGATCTATTCCATTAAAATTAATTTCTCCTCTTACAATCTTACAACCTGGTTGAGTATAGCCCATTGCAGCTTTACCCATGGTTGATTTTCCAGCACCACTCTCTCCTATTAATCCTAGTATCTCACCTCTGTATAAAGTCAAATCTACACCCTTTAAAATTTTATGCCATCTCTCATCTGAAAATCCATCAATGTGAATATTTTTCATTTCAAGTAGAAGTTCTTTTGATTTATTTGACATCATCTTTTAACCCACTAGTAATGTAAAGATACCAATCAACAACAAAATTAATTGATACACAAAGTAAAGCAATTGCAGCAGCTGGAATTAATGGTGTTAAACCTGCCGTTATATCATATTGCGCATATTGGATAAGTATTGCATTTTCTCTTACCATTGATGCCCAATCTGCAGAAGGAGGTTGAATTCCAATTCCTAAAAAACTCAAACTAGAAATTGTAAAAATTATAAATATAAATCTTAAACCAAATTCAATTATCAATGGCGAAGCAATATTTGGCAGAATTTCTTTAAAAATAATATAAGATAAGTTTTCACCTCTTAATCTTGCTACCTCTACATATTCTAAAACAACTTGACCTACTGCAACTGATCTTGATATTCTGAAAAATCTAGTGGACTCTAAAATTCCTAAAATTAAAATTAAATTAAAATTTGTAGGACCAAAAACTGATAAGAGTATAAAAGTAAAAATCATTACAGGTATAGCCATAAGTGTATCGACTATCCTGCTTAATAACTGATCTAAATACCCTCTATCTAGAGCTGCTATAATTCCAAACACTGTTCCAATTCCTAAAGCAATAAAAGTAGCCAATAAACAAATACCAATTGTATTTCTAGCAGCGTAGATAATACGAGAGAAGATATCTCTTCCAATTTGATCAGTGCCGAATATGTGACCATCACCCCAAGGAGCATAGGCAACAGGAAATATTTCTGCTTCTCCGTGTGGGGCAATTAAAGGAGCAAATATTGCAGCAAAAAAATATATAAAGAGTACAATCATCCCAAACCAAGCTGACATTGGAGCTTTTGATAAAGCAATTTTTAATCTCTCTAATCTAGTCCTTCTTTTAATTAAATTAGCAACTTCACTTTTTGCAGAATAAGATAAATTTTCGCTCATTTTGGATATAATAACCTCGGGTTAGAAATAATACCAATCAAGTCAGCAATTAAATTTAAGATTACATATGTTGATGCAAAAATTAATGCACAAGCTTGTACAACTGGAAGATCTCGATTGTAGACTGATCCAACCATAAGCCTACCTATACCTTGATAATTAAAAACATATTCAACAACAACTGAACCAATCAACATGTAAGCTAAGTTTATTGCAATTACTTGAGAAATAGGTGCCCAAGCATTTGGAAGTGCGTGCTTAACAACTACTTCATATCTTGAGGCTCCTGATAATTTTGCCATTTCAATATATTCACTTGATAAAATATTAATTATTGCTGACCTTGTCATTCTCATCATGTGACCCATCGTAATTAATGTTAATGTAAAAACTGGAAGTGCCGTCCTGTAAAATCTTTCAACTAAAGTTGTAGTTTCATCGACAGTAGAAATAGTTGGAAAAACTGGAAACAGAGTAGCTAGTAAAAGAATAAAAATATATGCAGTAAAAAATTCCGGTGAAGATACAGTCACCAAGCTGACTCCAGTTGCTGATCTATCATAATAAGAGTTTCTATATAATGCTGCTGAAATACCTAAAATTAAAGACAGAGGAATAGCCAACATGGCGGCAACTCCTGTTAAAAATAGAGTATTCTTCAGCCTGGGAATGATTAATCCAACAACTTCTCTAGATCTATCACCTTGATCCCCTTGTACTTTAGATCGTCCAGAAAAAGAGCTGCCAAAATCTCCCTGAAAAACATTCCCTAACCAATCAAAGTATCTTGTTACAGGGGGTTTATCTAAACCTAATTCTGCTCTAAGAGCTTTTACAGCAGATTTTGTTGCACTTTGACCTAGTATTTCTGTGGCAAAATCTCCTGGTAAAAAGGAGAATGTACTAAATATTATTACCGAAAATGCAAAAACA
>CABYHW010000053.1 GCA_902518705.1 uncultured Alphaproteobacteria bacterium
GTTGCTGGTGTAATTTTAATATTAAGTATGATTATATTTTTATTTATTGATAATTTAAATTACCAAGGTAAGTCAGCCATTAAAACGTGAAGATAAATACTTGCTACATAACCAATAAATATAACTGGAGTCCATTTTAAATGTCCAAAAAATGTATAATATCCTCTAGCTTGACCCATAAGTGCTACACCTGCAGCTGAACCAATTGACAATAGACTGCCTCCAACACCTGTTGTAAGAGTTACGAGTAGCCATTGATCTATAGACATTTCTGGTCTCATAGTAATTACAGCAAACATTACTGGTATATTGTCTACAATAGCTGAAAGAACACCTACTATAGAATTGGCCATTGTTGGACCAAGACCGATATATAAGAACTCAGAAACAACAGTCAGATAACCTATAAATCCTAAACCGCCTACACTTAGAATAACTCCAAAGAAGAATAACAATGTGTCCCATTCAGCTCTTGAAACTTTTCTAAAGAAATCAAATTTTTCATCTTCAACAGATGGATCATGTGTAATTTGTAAGTAAAAAGAATATAATCCAAGAAGACCAAGACCAAACATCATGCCAAGCATTGGAGGTAAGTGAAGAATATTATGAAAGTTTACAGCACTAAAAATTGTAAACAAACCTAAAAAGATAATTACTCGTCCACCTCTTTTCATATATTCTCTATCAGAACTAATTTGTGGTTTTTCATTTGGAATAAAGAAATACATAACTACAGCAGGTATTATATAATTAACCACTGAAGGAAAAAATATTTTAAAAAAAGTAAAAAACTCAACTATACCAGCCTGCCATACCATTAACGTTGTTATATCTCCAAATGGACTAAATGCTCCGCCTGCATTAGCTGCAACAACTATATTAATACAACCAATCGATATAAATTTTGTATTACCTTTACCACAGGCCATGACTACAGAACACATGACTAGTGCAGTTGTTAAATTATCAGCTATAGGAGATAAGAAAAAAGTAATGATACCTGTGAATATAAATAATTGTCTAAAGCTAAATCCCCTTGATGTTAATTGGTATCTGACTACATCAAAAACTTTTCTTTCTTCTAAAGCATTGATGTAAGTCATAGCAACGAGAAGAAATAGGAAAAGTTCTGCGAACTCTAAGATATTATGCTCTAAAGCATACTCAATTTCTTTTGCATATTGCTTATCAGAAGAAAAATGGAAAGCTATAATTCCCCATATTACAGCGGCTGAAATAATAACTGGTTTAGATTTTCTTAAATGACTAAATTCTTCAGCCATTACAACAGCATATGCAAGAACAAATACAATAAGGCTCAAAATGCCTACATATGATGTTGTTAGATCTATTTCCATAGTTTTAAATTAAAGCCAATTACGTCTTTTTCAATTCCAAAATCGTATAGATTATTGTGTATTGCTTCGTCAATAAAAACACTCTTTTTTATTACTTTTGCTTTGTCATAAAGCTTAATACTGTGTTCATGTGGTACAATTTCATCCTTTTTTCCACTAATGATAAGTAATGGTGAGTTTATTTTATCAATTTTACTCAAGTTATCGAACTTATCTTTAACTAAATATTTTGTTGGAAATATTTTATATCTTTTTTTTGCAATATCATTGATTGATGTAAATGGTGCCTCTAAAACAATAGATAAAAATTTATACCTTGTACCTAATTCTACTGCAGCACCAGATCCCAGGGATTCTCCATAAATCACTAATTCTTTAAATTTAAATTCAGTATTATTTTTAATCCATTTTAATACTGCTTCTGCATCTTTATATAAATTTTTTTCTGTTGGATTTCCTTCGTTACCTCCAAAACCTCTCCAGGAAACTAAAAGAACGCTCCAATTCTTTTCAATATACCTCTGGATTCTGTTAGCTCTATCACCGATATGAAAAGAATTTCCATGAAAATAGACAAGTAAAGGAAGTGAATTATTTCCTTTATGGTACCATGATAAGAGCTCTAAGTTATCCTCAGTCTTAATATAAACTTCTTCTATATTTTCCAGGTTATAATCCTTTGGTATGCCTGGATGTCCTGATTTATTAAAAACAATCCGTCTTTGAAAAATATATAAGAGAAAACCTAAAAAAAAATATAGAAAAATTGCAGAAAAAATGTAATTCATTATTTATTATAATATTATGAGAACAGAAAACAAAGTAATTGATCCTCTAAGTCCTTACACCCGTGCACTCAAAAAAATAGAGGAAAGTGGTATAAGACCAACAAAACAACGAAGAATTTTAGCTAAATTAATTTTTGAAAAAGGTGACAGGCATATATCTGCTGAAAATCTTTTTGATGAAGTAAAAAACGAAGATAGAAAAATTTCTATGGCTACAATTTATAACACTTTAAAACAATTCACCTCATTAGGATTGATCAGAGAAATAGTTGTTGATCAAAACAAATCACTCTATTGCAATAACAATAAATCTCATTACCATTTATACATTGAAGATGAAGGTAAAATACATGA
>CABYHW010000054.1 GCA_902518705.1 uncultured Alphaproteobacteria bacterium
AATAATATTTTTTTTTTCAGTAAACAAATGATAGTTATTTCTTTATGGGAATTGTAACTGATGTAATTTTACCTTTATCTTTA
This sequence comes from uncultured Alphaproteobacteria bacterium, assembly GCA_902518705.1. GTDB lineage: Bacteria > Pseudomonadota > Alphaproteobacteria > HIMB59 > CACPNW01. Next base: position 84 of record CABYHW010000054.1, read on the forward strand.
GCATTTATTATGTTTTCTCTTGGTTTGGGATTATCACTTTCAGATTTTACTAGAGTTTTTTTTAAACCGCGAGATTTTTTAATAGGTTTATTTTTTCAGATAATTATTTTACCTATAGTTGCACTTATTATTGTATTCTTATGGCCATTAACACCTGAGCTTGCAATTGGAGTGATGATCCTAGCAGCTGCCCCTGGAGGAGTTACAAGTAATGTTCTAACATCTTATGCAAAAGGAAACATCGCTTTATCTATTTCATTAACAGCTATAAATAGCATTCTTTGTGTTATTACTGTTCCAGTAATTTTAATTATTTCATTATCACTTCTGGGTTATGGCGGCTTAAATGAAGGTCAATCATTATTAAACGTCGCTTTTCAAATGTTTTTAATTGTAACTATTCCGGTAATTCTGGGTGTTTTATTAAGTGGCTTCTTATCAAGTTTTGAGAAAATTGCTAAAAACATCTCCATTGTCTTATTTGCTTTAGTACTTCTCGGTGCAATTGTTTCTCAAAGAGAAAATGTTGTTAGTTATTTTGCTCAAGCCGGTTTGGTTATGTTATTTCTCAATGTGATAATGATGATAATTGTTTATTTTCTTTCGAGAGCTTTTAATGCATCTAAAGAAACTTTCAGATGTTGGTTAATGGAAGTGGGGCTACAAAATGGAACTTTAGCAATTGTAGTAGCTAATACTTTCTTTGCAAGTACGGTTTATTTGATTCCTGCTGCTATTTATAGCTTAATAATGTATGCAACAGCTCTACCATTAATATATTTCTTAAGAAGAAATTAAGACTGGAAAAGTTTCACTATCTAAAACCTCATTTTTTTTTAGATTAATATTTGGAAATGGAGGAGACATTTCACCTTTCCTCTTTATATATCTTGCATCATCTCCAGTAAATCTAACTGAAAAAGCTCTTCTTCTATTATTTGAATTATTGCCATATGCAGCATGAATTGTTGCATAATTAAATGCTATGGCGTCACCTAATTCACATTCATAGGATATAATTTCATAATCTTTTCTATTATTTTCAATATCTGGAATTTTTTCAAATTCTTTATCTTTATGCTCATAATCATTACCTTTAAATTTTGTAGGTAAAAATATTTTATCCCATTTATGTGACCCTAGTATGAATTCCATTGACGAATTAATATCAATTTTATCAAGTGGTATCCAAATACTTACATTATCTCTTCCTTGTACACAGTAATACCCCTGGTCTTGATGCCAAGGTGTTCTTTTTTTTGATCCTTTTTCTTTTATTAAAACATGCTCATGGAATAAATTTACTTTATTAGATTGCATTAATGAACCAGCAATTTTCGCAATATCAGAATTAAAAATAAAATTTTTATACTCTTTTATTCTTTGCCAATTACAATAATCATCATAAAAAATCTCTTGATTATCTGTTTCTTCATAAACACATTTATATTTACTTGGGTTTTGAAAATTATACTCAATACCTTTTCTTAATTCTTCAATCCATTTTTGATCAATAATTTTTTTCAGTAATACAACTCATTTTTTTATCAATCATTTAATCTTTAATTCTATATCCTTTTGAAAATGTATATGTAATAAATATTATGCATCCAATTAGAATTGTCAAAATAGTTAATGTACTTGTGAATAGTGATACATCAGAAACCTCGTAAAAACTATATCTGAAACCACTTATTAAATATAAAACAGGATTAAGTAAGGATATTTTCTGCCAAAATTCTGGAAGCATATTAATAGAATAAAAACTCCCTCCTAAGAAAACTAACGGTGTAATTATTAGAATTGGAATAATTTGTAATCCTTCAAAACCTTCAGCATACATTCCAATTATAAAACCAAATAAAGCAAATGTAATGGATGTTAGAATTAAAAAAAACATCATGAGAAGAGGGTGATCTATTCTTACATCTACAAAAAAATTAGCTGTTAGAATAATTACACATCCAATTATTAATGATTTAGATGCTGCTGCTCCTACAAAACCAAGTACTATCTCAAATGATGATAATGGCGCAGCAAGTATTTCATAGATAGTATTTGTAAATCTTGGAAAATAAAAAGCAAAAGAAGCATTTGAAATTGATTGGGTTAAGATTGTTAGCATAATCATTCCTGGCACGATATAAGAGCCATAATTTATTCCATCTATCTCTGTAATTCTTGAACCAATTGCAGATCCAAAAACTACAAAGTAAAGAGAAGTTGTAATTATTGGCGAGGCAAGACTTTGAAATAAGGTTCTTCTAAACCTTTCCATTTCATGAATATATATCGCTTTAATTCCGTACCAATTCATTATTATTTTCCTTTATTAGTTTAATGAAAATCTCTTCCAGTGAACTTTGCT
>CABYHW010000055.1 GCA_902518705.1 uncultured Alphaproteobacteria bacterium
TAGAGGAGAAAGTCTATTTAGAACTATTTTTTTATATCCTTATGCAATGTCTTTCGTTGTAACTGGTTTAGTCTGGAAGTGGGTTCTAAACCCAACCTTTGGATTAGAAAATTCAATGCATATGTGGGGTTTTTCTTGGTTTGAACTTGATTGGTTAGTAAATAGAGATTTAGCAATATATGCTGTTTGTATTGCAGCTGTTTGGCAGGGCGCAGGTTTTGTGATGGTTTTAATGTTAGCAGGTCTAAGAGGTATAGATGAAGATATCTGGAAATCATTAAGTATTGAAGGAGTAGCAAAGTGGAAATCTTATTTATTTGTAATTCTACCAATGCTTAGACCAATGGTTGTTACAGCTATAGTTCTAATTGCTGCCGGAGTAGTTAAAGTTTATGACTTAATTTTAGCGTTAACATCTGGTGGACCTGGTTATGCAACAACTACACCCGCTATGTATGTTATGGAAAATTTTTTTAGTAGAGCTAATTTAGGACAAGCATTTGCAGCATCGATAATTATGTTTATTTCTGTTGTATGCATACTCGCCCCATGGGCATTTTATGAATTTTATTTGAGAAATAAATACGCAGCAAACTAATGAGTTCTATACCTTCAGGTCCTCGTCCAAAATATTTAACAGTAGGAAGGATAGGTATGTATTGTTTCATTTTAGTGTGTGCTTTATTCTTTTTAATGCCATTATATGTAATGGTTATCACATCCTTAAAAGATATGGATGAAATAAGAGCAGCAAATATTTTAAATTTACCTAAAGAACTTAGTTTTTATTCTTGGCCAAAAGCTTGGTCTCAAGCATGTACTGGATTTGTATGTGAAGGTCTTAAACCAGGTTTTTTTAACTCAATTAAAATTACTGTTCCAAGTGTTATTGTGTCTGTTGGACTAAGCGCAATAAATGGATATGCTTTAGCTTTTTGGCGATTTAAGGGAGCATATTTCTTTTTTGGTTTGTGTATGTTTGGTGCTTTTATTCCTTATCAGGTAATGGTTTATCCTCTGCTAAAAATAGAAGATGCATTAGGTATTTATTCCACTCTTCCAGGGATAATTTTAGTACATACTATTTTTGGTATGCCAATATTAACACTAATTTTTAGAAATTTTTATGTCAGTTTACCAATAGATTTATTTAAAGCTGCAAGAATAGATGGAGGTAATTTTATAAAAATATTTCTGTATGTTATTATCCCAATGTCTGCTCCTATAACTATTGTAGCTGTCATTCTTCAAGTTACAGGGATTTGGAATGATTTTCTTCTTGGATTAGTTTTTGCAGGTAGAGATAATCAACCAATGACGGTTCAATTAAATAATATTGTACAAGTAGACTACGGTGTAGCCGAATATAACGTTGATATGTCAGCAACAATTTTAACTTCTCTAGTTCCTCTTTTTGTATACTTTGTTTCTGGAAGATGGTTTGTACGTGGAATAGCAGCTGGGGCAATAAAGGGGTGAGTATGAAAAATAGTGTTGAAGTAAAAAATATATCCTTCAGTTATGGAAAAACTGAAATATTAAATGATTTAAGTCTCGATATTAAAGAAGGAGAATTCATGGTTTTACTTGGTCCTTCAGGTTGTGGAAAAACCACCTTATTAAACTGTATAGCCGGTCTTTTGGATTTGACGAATGGACAGATTTGGATTGAAGATGATAACGTTACATGGAAAGAACCTAAAGATAGACACATAGGAATGGTATTTCAATCTTACGCATTGTACCCAAGTATGACTGTTGAGAAAAATTTATCATTTGGATTAAGAATGATGGGTACGGCAAAAGATTTAATTAATGAAAAAATTAAAAAAGCTGCAAATCTCCTACAAATAAATGAATTACTTAAAAGAAAACCCTCTCAACTCTCTGGAGGTCAAAGGCAGCGTGTTGCTATTGGTAGAGCTTTGGTTAGAGATGCGAAAGTGTTTTTATTTGACGAACCTTTAAGTAACCTTGATGCAAAATTAAGAGCTGAACTACGGTATGAAATTAAAAAACTTCATAGAGATTTATCAAATACTATGATTTACGTCACTCATGATCAAATTGAAGCTATGACGCTTGCGGACCGTATATCTGTTATGAAAGATGGATTAATACAGCAATTAGATACACCTAAACAAATTTACAACAAACCAGCTAATTTATTTGTGGCTGGGTTTATTGGATCTCCGAGTATGAATTTTTTAAAAGCTAAATTTGATATATCAAATCGAAATATAATTGTTGGCAAAAAACAAATTGATATTTCTAAATATGAAAACATAAATAATTTGATGAATGATCAAGAGGTGGTGTTTGGAATAAGACCTGAAAATATAAATATAGAAAAAAATGAACA
>CABYHW010000056.1 GCA_902518705.1 uncultured Alphaproteobacteria bacterium
AAATATCTTTTGCTTTAGATTGGAAATTTGAAGGGCCAAGTGCACCTTATTTCTATGCAATAGATAAAGGATATTTTGGTGAAGAACATTTAGAAGTTGAAATATCTGCAGGTAAAGGATCCTTAGATGCAATTCCAAAGGTTGCTACAGGAGCTTTTCCTATTGGCTTTGCAGATATAAACAGTTTAATCAAATTCTTAGATCAAAATCCTGGAGCGCCAGTTATGGCAGTTATGATGGTTTATGATAAACCTCCATTTGCAATTGCTGGAAGAAAAAGTCTTGGTGTTACAACTCCATCTGATTTAGAGGGAAAAATTCTTGGTGCCCCACCACCTGATGGTGCATGGGCACAATTCCCACCATTTGCTTCTGCAAATAACATTAATGTTGATAATATAACAGTGGAGCCAGTAGGTTTCCCAACAAGAGAACCGATGTTAGCTGAAAAAAACGTTGATGCCATAACAGGGTTTTCATTTTCAATGTTTTTAAATTTAGTTCGTCTTGGTGTTCCTGAGGATGATATATCAATTATGTTGATGGCAAACTATGGATTAGAATTATATGGTAATGCCATAATAGTTAACACTGATTATGCAGATGCAAATCCTGAAACAGTTAAAGGTTTTTTAAAAGCTGTATCTAAGGGATGGGCTGATGCTATGAAAAATCCTGAAGACGCGGTTAAGAGCATGGTGGAGCGAAATCCAGCTGCTGATTTAGCTTTAGAGACAAGAAGATTGATACTAGCAATAGAAGGAAATGTTAATACTGATTACGTAAAAGAAAACGGTATGGGTAATATTGACATTGGAAGAATGGAAAAAGCTTTAGGACAGTTAGCAGAAACATACGAATTCTCATCTGATCCAGAGATTTCATCATTTTTTACTGATAAATATTTACCTTAATATTTTTTTTATGGGGTAGACTATTTCTACCCCATATACTAATCATAACTTATGCATATCAATATTGAAAAGGTTTCTCATCAATATGAAACTAAACAAGGTATGCTTCCTGTTTTAAAGGATCTTTCCCTATCAATTAAAAGAAAAGGTTTTACTGCTATAGTTGGGCCTTCAGGTTGTGGAAAATCTACAATAACTAGATTAGTCAGTGGATTAATTAAACCGACTCAAGGTAATATTTTTATTTCAAATAAAAAAATTACATCCCCACTTTCTACTGTAGGAATGGCTTTTCAAAATCCAGTTTTGTTAGAATGGAGAAATGTAATTAAAAATATAATTCTTCCACTTGAGATAGTATCAAAAAATATGACTTATAATCAAAAGAGATCGAATGCATTAGATTTGCTTAAGTTAGTGGGATTAGAAGAATTTGAAAATAATTTACCATCTGAATTATCTGGTGGGATGAAACAAAGAGTTTCACTTTGTAGATCTTTAGTTCATATTCCAGAGGTTTTAATTTTAGATGAGCCTTTTGCAGCTCTAGATGCGTTTACAAAAGAAGATTTGTGGGATGTTATGCACAAATTAAAAAAAGAAAGAGACTTCACATGTATTTTAATAACTCATGATTTAAGAGAAGCTGTTTATTTAGCTGATCAAGTAATTGTTTTATCAGGAAGACCAGCTTCATTACAATACGACGTTAAAACTAATTTTAATGAAGAAAAAAAAATATCTGATTTATATTCATCAGAAGTATCACAATTACTTGCAACACTTAGAAATCAAATCGAGATAGCTCAGAATAAAAATGATTAAAATCAATAATTTTATTATACCTTTATTTAGCCTTATAATTTTTTGTTTGTTATGGGAATTGTTGGTTTGGTATAATAATTGGCCAAATTATAAAATGGCTTCTCCTTCAGATTTATGGCCAGCATTTTGGAAATTTAAACATCTCTTTTTAATCTACGGTTGGGAAACTTTTTGGAGAACTGTTGTAGGATTAATATTGTCTGTTTTGGTAGGATTAAGTTTGGGTATTTTGATGGGGTTTTCAAAAACTATTAGAATAGGCTTATATCCTATTCTTGTTGGTTTTAATGCTATTCCTAAAGCAACAGTAGTTCCAGTAATTGCATTAATATTTGTTGGTATGCACAATATGAATACAATTATAATTGTAATTCTTATTTCATTTTTTCCCATCTGTGTTTCAATTTCGATTGGATTGTCAACTTTGGAAAGAGAATATGAGGACATACTTTTATCTTTAGGTGCGAATAAATTTGAGATTTTTTATAAAATTGCTTTACCAAAAACATTACCAGAATTTTTTGGAGCATTAAAAGTATCAACAACACTCGCTTTTATTGGAACTAATTTAATGGAGATTATTGAACCCCATGGAAAAGGAT
>CABYHW010000057.1 GCA_902518705.1 uncultured Alphaproteobacteria bacterium
TCTGCTTCTGCATCTGCAATTGAAGATGAAAAAGGTAAAGAAATCAGCGACGATGATTTTTAAAAATGAGTTTTTTAGGCAATATTATTTGGTTAGTTACATCTTTTTTTATCCCCCTTGGTTATTTAATAGGCGGAATAATTTTATTTCCACTTTTACCTTTTATTTATCCTGTCATTGGATATTCTTTCCTGCCTTTCGGTAGAGAAATTGTATCAACTAAATATCTCAAACAATTTAAAGATTATGAAAAAATAGGAAGTAAAGATTTTGATAACGCCTCTGGTCTTATAAGATTTTTAGCAAATATCGTCTGGGTCATTACATTTGGTTGGATACTTGCATTACTTCATATTCTTGCTGGAATTTTAAATGTATTTCTTATTTGGACAATTGTTGCCATCCCGAATATTATGGCACATTTCAGAATGGTACCAGTGGCATTTGCTCCATTTGGAAGAAAAATAATTTCAAAAGAAGTAGCACAAAAATTAAGAGATATGAAAGCAGATAAGGATATTAAAAATATTACTGGTTAGTTTTTATTTAGTATTTTTTCAAAAAAACTTCGTAGTAACTTCGTAGTAAACTTCGTAGAGAGGTTTTTATAAAAAATTGTTTATTTGATTAGATAATATTAAAAAAGTGGGGCGTTCTGTTGCTCGGTGCCCCTGACCGCGCTCACCTAGAATCTAGGCAGCAAGTGCTAATCTATTATCGTTAGCGTTTATAAAATAGCCCGATAACGGTGGTACAATACCGGATAAAGTCTCTGTCTTTGAATTACCGTCAAACCTATTTCGTCCCCATATTGGTGGAGACGCCGGGTACCGCCCCCGGGTCCGAATAACTTATTGCACAAAGCATTTATTATCTTAGTTGCAAAGCAACAATATTATTATACCTTAAACTATTTATACTTGAAAGTTTTGTCTTGAAACCTAGTAATTAAAAAAAAAATTGTTACTAATTAAGACATAATATAACAAAATATGATCAAAGCAATAATGGCAATAGATGAAAAAGGGGGGATAAGTAAGGGCCAAAGTATGCCCTGGCCCAAAAATTCAATTGACTTAAAATGGTTTAAAGAAAATACTATAAATAATATCGTAGTAATGGGAAGAAAGACCTGGGAAGATCCCTTCATGCCCACACCTCTTAAATCTAGAATAAATGTTCTAATTACAAGCAAAAATAAAGAGTTAATAGAAGGGGCAGATTATTACTTTGACAGAAACATAGATGATCAAATTCAAAATCTTCAATCAGAATATAAAGATATGGATATTTTTATAATTGGAGGTTCAGAAATAATAAATTTAACTTTTAAATTAATAGAACAATTTTATCTCACTAGAATCTACGGTAATTATAATTGTGAAAAATTTATAGATGTTACTTCTATAGAAAATAATATGAAAATGATTAAAAAAATAAATGGCGACTCAACTTGCCATTTTGAGATTTGGGAAAGATGAAACAATACCTAGATGCTTTGAGATATTGCTATGATAATGGCTCTGATGTTGAAAGTAGAGCAGGTAGAGTTAGAAAGTCTTTTGGTTATCAAATGCATTATGATCTATCAAAAGGTTTTCCTGCTATAACGACTAAAAAACTAGCATGGAAATCTGTAGTTTCAGAGTTATTATGGTTCATCGAAGGTTCAGACGATGAGAGAAGACTTGCTGAAATTTTACACAATGATTCAAGAGAAAATTTAAAAGATAAAAAAACTATTTGGACACAAAATGCTCAAGCTGATTATTGGAAATCAAATGCTAGATTTGAGGGAGATGTCGGTAAAATTTACGGAGTTCAATGGAGAAATTTTAATGGAGAAGATCAAGTCTTAAATCTAATTAAAGGATTAAAAGAGGATCCAAATGGAAGGCGTCATATAATTTCTGCTTGGAATCCTCCGGAGATTAAAAATATGTCATTGCCTGCATGTCACGCATTTTCACAATTTTTTATTTCTAAAAACAAATTAAGCTGCCAATTATATCAAAGGTCATGCGACATGTTTTTAGGCGTTCCATTTAACATAGCTAGTTATAGTCTTTTAACTCATAT
>CABYHW010000058.1 GCA_902518705.1 uncultured Alphaproteobacteria bacterium
CAATTTCTGATATATTTATATATTTTTATATAATTCTTTTAATTTATTTTTATATTTTTGATAAAGATATAAGAATATCAAAAAAATTTATAATTGTATTATTTTCAATTTTATTAATTTCTCCAAACTTACTGTGGAAGACTAGAAATTTTGTTCAATTTAATAGTTTTAATTTATCTTACGTCAATAAAAATTCAGTAATACATTACTATGCAGGAGTTATTTATAATGTTAATGATATTTATCAGTTTGAAAGAGACTATCTAGAGCTATCAAACAAAAATTTCAATAATAGTCTAGAAAAAACTAATTACTTATATCCTTTTGCAATCGATTATTTGCTTGAAAATAAAACTAAATTAATCAAAAATAATTCAATAGGTTTTCTTAAGTTTCTTTTTACTCCTGGGGAAGACTTATATTTTAAATTATTTTCTAAATTAGAAAATCAGAGTAAATTATTTGAAAATACTCAACGTCAGAATCTATCGAAAATATTTGAAATGTATTATAATTTGAGTCCTTCTGACTTTTTAAAAAATTATTCTTTAGCAATTATATTTATTATAATTTATTTTTTAATGTATTTATTTAGCTTTATTGGACTTTTAAAATTTAACAAAGATAAGTATAAATTTATCATTCCAATAATTATTATTATGCTTATTTTTGTACCACCTTCTAGTTTTTACTATAGTAATTTCAGGTTTAGAATTCCTTTTGAAATATTATCTATGATATTTTATTTTAATTTTTTTAAATATTATTTTTCTTACAAAAATTAATTCTTTTCTTGATTTTTATAAAAAAAGTAATATTCCTGAATTTTATCGCGGGATGGAGCAGCCCGGTAGCTCGTCAGGCTCATAACCTGAAGGTCGTAGGTTCAAATCCTACTCCCGCAACCAATATTTTACAACTAATAATTTAAAAATATATTCATAATTTTAATGCAAAATTTCAGATATTTTACAAAAGAATTAAAAATTGAATTATTCAGAAAATTTATTCATAAAATTTTTTCTAAAAATTATACTTTAAATAAACAAGAATATTTAAAGTGGCTATATTCTAATTCGAAAGATTTATCACAAATTTGTAAAAATATAAATTCAGAGCTATGGAATGAAACAAATAACTTTCAAAAAAATATAATTTTAAAAAAAAAAGAAATTTGTAAAAAAAAAGTAAATAAAAGTTTTATATGTAGAGCAGGTACTGAATTTATTTATTTTGTTACAATTTTAAAAAAACCTAATGTGGTAATAGAAACGGGTGTAGGATTAGGATTCTCTAGCTTAGCTTTTCTTTACGCTTTAAATGAAAATAATAAAGGTAAATTATATAGTAGTGATTTACCCTATATAAAATATAATCAATCAGAGAAATACATTGGTTATGTTGTGGATGATAAATATAAAAAAAACTGGGTTTTATTAACTAAAGGTGATTTAACAAATTTAAAAATTATAACTAATGAAATCGAAAAGATAGATATATTTCATTACGACTCTGATAAAACTTATTTAGGCACTCAAAAAACTTTTGAAATACTTAAACAATACTTTCATAAAGATACAGTAATGATTTTTGATGATTTATTAGATCATACCTTTTTTTATGATTTAGTTAATTCAGGAAAATATAAATATTGGGGAATTTATAATTATAAGGGCAATTATATTGGTTACATTGGAAATTTAAATAAAACATAATTTTTTTATAATTTGTATAAAATTTAAATTTATTTTCTATTTTTTAAAATCTGGTTCCTTAATTAATAGCAAGAAGCAAATCTTTTAGCACTTAAAAAAAATGTTTAGATAATATAACAATGCTTAATAATGATTTAAAGGACAATATTTTTTTAATTAATTAAAATTAGAAAAATAAAAAAACTATATTGTTTATTTTAGTATTCTAGCAATCTATAATATTAAGATTTTCTTCTGTTCTAATGATTTTTTTTTGAACTAAATAATTACTTAAATTAATAGCTGC